>JAEZMT010000122.1 GCA_023442085.1 Pseudomonadota bacterium
GAGGCCGCGCGCACCGTCACCACCTCGGTGACGAGATACCCGTCCTTGATGAGATCGCGGGCGATGGCCTTCGGCGGTCGCTTGTCGCGCACGTGCAGAAGATCGTCCTCGCCTCCAGCCCGCCAGACCACCCGGTAGATGTACATGGCGCTTCGCTCCTTGCGGCAATGCGCCGAACCAACGCCAAGGTCGAGCCCGGCGTTCCCCCGCACCTTTTGTTCCTCCGGCCGTTTTCCCATGGATCAACTGCCACGTTGCAGCGTTGTGCATGAGCGGCACCTGCGGCCGCGAGCACTGATATTGGCGCCGAGGCGCCCGTGGAGAGCCGGCGATGCTTCAGTCCCGTGACCCGTCGTTCTCCGATCCGGTCGGCGGCACTGATCTACCCGGTCGGGACCGGGTGCTGGCTTTCTTTGCCGCCATCGCCATCGTGACCGTGCTTTACGTGGGGCGCGAGGTTTTCGTGCCCATCGCGGTGGCCATCCTGCTGTCCTTCGTGATGGCGCCGGTGATCCGCGTGCTGCGCGGGATCAAGGTGCCGCGCTCCGCCGCGGTCATCAGCGTCGTCGTCGTCACCTTCCTCGGGTTGATTGCGCTCGGCGGCGTGCTGGCCCTTCAGGTAACGGACCTTGTCGCCGAACTGCCCAAGTACCGCATCAATCTCAGCGAGAAGATCCGATCCATCAAGGATGCGACGGGAGGGTCCGGCACCTTCGAGCGCACCATGGACATGCTGCAGGATCTGGGGCGTGAGCTGGAGGCGCCGCGGCCCGGGCAGGGCGAGGAGGGGCTCCTCGCCGCGACCGACGGTCGCCCGATCCCGGTCGAGATCAAGCAGCCGCCACCGGGCACGCTCGGCACCCTTTCCACGGTCATGGCGCCGCTTCTGCACCCGCTGGCCACCTTGGGCATCATCTTCATCTTCGTGCTGTTCATCCTCTTCCAGCGGGAGGACCTGCGAAACCGCGTGGTGCGGCTGGCCGGCGCCCACGACATGCAGCGCACCACGGCCGCCCTCGATGACGCGGCGAGCCGGCTGTCGCGCTTCTTTCTGGCGCAGGTGGCGCTGAATGCTTCGTTCGGCGCCGTCATCGGCGTGGGATTGTGGCTCATCGGGGTTCCGAGCGCGCTCCTGTGGGGCATCGCCGCGGCGGTGCTGCGTTTCGTGCCCTATGTCGGCGCGGCGGTGGCGGCGGCTTTGCCCATCGGCTTCGCGCTGGCGGTCGATCCCGGCTGGACCATGGTGCTGTCGGCGGCTGCCCTGTTCATCGTCGTGGAGCCGCTGGTGGGCCACGTCATCGAGCCGCTGCTGTACGGCCGCTCCACCGGCCTCTCGCCGGTGGCGGTGATCGCCGCCGCCACCTTCTGGACCTGGCTCTGGGGACCCATCGGCCTCCTGCTCTCCACCCCGCTCACCTTGTGCCTGGTCGTGCTGGGACGCCATGTGGAAAGCCTTGAATTCATCGACGTGGCGCTGGGCGACCGGCCGCCCCTCTCGGACAGTGAACTGCTCTATCAGCGCCTACTGGCCGCCGACCCCGTGGAAGCGGCGGCCGCCGCCGAGGAGGTGCTGCGGCAGAAGGATCTCGACGCCTATTGCGACGGCGTGGTGCTTCCGGCCCTCAAGCTCGCCCAGCGCGATGCCGCGCGCGGCGCGCTCGACGCCGGCCGTCAGGAGCGCATCCGCGATACCCTCGCCGATCTGCTCGACCATCTGCCGGAGCCGGAAGAGAAGCTGACGCAGGAGGCGGACGCCGAAGACGACGCCGGTCCCCGGCCCGAAGGCCCGCGCGTGCTGGTGCTGCCCGCGCGATCGGCCCTCGACGAGGCGGCGGGGTTGCTGCTCGTCTACCGGCTGATGGCGGATGGCATCCAGGCGGAGGCGGCCCCGCCCGGCGGCGCGCGGCGACTGGCCTCGGGCCAGGCCGAGGCGATCATCCTCGCCTATCTGTCCCCCGCCACGCCTGCCCACCGCCGCTACACCATTCGTAGCCTCAACCGCGACCCATCGGCCCGGCGACGCGTGATGGTGGCGGACTTCATGTCCGAGGGGCCGCCGCCCGTGCTTCAGGGCGAGGCGGCTGCGGTGTCTACCGTGAAGGGCGCGGTGGAGGCGGCGCAGGTCGAGGCGGCGCTCGAGCCGACCGCCCCTCAGGTCGTCCCGGCGCGGGCCGGGGCGGCCTGAGGAACTGGCGCGGCCCTAAAGCCGTCGCCTCACCCCTTGACGAGATCCCCCAGCAGGCTTGCGGCCAGCGTCAGCTTGGACAGGCTAAGGCCGGACTGGGCGATGTCGCGCACAGTGCGGCGCATGCGTTCCACCTCCTCGCGGCGGCGGCCCACATAGGCGTCCACCGCCGCCTCGCCGGAGACACCCTCGGCCAGCATCGCCTCGGTGATGCGACGCAGGAAAGTCTCGAGCTGCGCCAGCGAGCGGTCCAGCGCCAGCCGGTCATAATAGTCCGGGGCGATGATGCTGCGGGACTGGGTGAGCAGGTCGTCGATGGCGAAGTAGCGACCCGCCGCGAAGAAGGTGCTCGCGGCGCTGGGAATCGCCTTGCCCGTGGTCTCGGCGATCAGCGCGATGTCCGAGGCGGCGGCCAGCGCCGGCATGGAGGCAACGCGGCGCGCCAGCTCTTCCGGCACCCTTTGGGCAACGAGATCCGCGACGCGCGCGGCCCGGTCCTTGCGCCAGACGTCCGGCAGGCTCTCGTCGAGCGCGGCTGCGACGGCCGCGACGCCGCTGCGGTAGCGTTCCACCACGCCGGCAATGCCGTCCGCGAAGGAGACGTTGCCGATGAACCAGATGGTGCGTCCCACCATCAGGTCCTGCACCGCCGCATAGAGCTGAAGCTGGACGCGGCCGTCCACCTTGTTGTCCAGCGCGTCGATGGCGGCGGTGAGCTCGGGCAGGTGGTAGCTGTCACGCACCGCCGCGAAGGCCCGGGCGATGGAGGCGGCGTCGCCGCCCGTCTGGTCCGAGATGCGGGCCACGGCGGACGGGCCGCCCTGGTTGACGATGGCGTTGGCGAGGCCCGTCGCGATGATCTCGCGGTGGAGCCGGTGGGTCTCGATGGCGTGGGGATAGTGCTCTTGCAGCTCGTGCGGGAAGTAATGCACCAGCTCGCCGGAGAGATAGGCGTCGTCCGGCACGCTGGAGCCGAGGAGATCGTCCTTCAGGGCGAGCTTGGCATAGGCGAGGAGCACCGCCAGCTCGGGCCGGGTGAGGTGCTCGCCGCGCGAGCGTCGGTCGGCGATCTCGGCGTCGGAGGGCAGGAACTCCACCGCGCGGTCGAGTTCGCCCCGCGCCTCCAGCATCTGCATGAGGCGCTGCTGGAAGGCGAGATCGTCCGCGCCCTTCAGTTGGGCGAGGGAGAGAGCGAGGGTCTGCGCATAATTGTTGACGAGGACCAGACGCCCCACTTCGTCCGTCATCTGCTTCAGCAGCGCCGCGCGGTCGGGCATGCTGAGGTCGCCCATCTCCAATGGCTTGGCGAGGGCGATCTTGATGTTCACCTCCACGTCGGAGGTGTTCACGCCGGCGGAATTGTCGATGGCATCGGTGTTGAGCCGCACCCCCTTGCGCGCCGCCTCGATGCGCCCGCGCTGGGTCATGCCGAGGTTGGCGCCCTCGCCGATGACCTTGGCATTGAGATCGGCGGCGGCGATACGCACCGCGTCGTTGGCGCGGTCGCCGGCCTGGGCGTCGGTCTCGGTGGAAGCGCGCACATAGGTGCCGATGCCGCCGAAGAAGAGCAGGTCCACCGGCGCCTTGAGGATGGCGTTGATCAGCTCTGCCGGCGTGGCGCTCGCCTTCGGGAAGCGCAGCAGGGCGCGCACCTCTTCGGAGAGGTCGATGCTCTTGGCGCTGCGCGGGAAGATGCCGCCGCCCTTCGAGATGAGGCCGGCGTTGTAGTCAGCCCAGGAAGAACGGGGCAGATCGAACAGGCGGCGCCGCTCGGCGAACGAGGTGGCCGGGTCCGGATCGGGATCGAGGAAGATGTGGCGGTGGTCGAACGCCGCCACCAGCTTCAGCGCGGAAGACAGCAGCATGCCATTGCCGAACACGTCGCCGGACATGTCGCCCACGCCGGCCACGGTGACGGGCGTCGTCTGGATGTCGATGTCCATCTCGCGGAAGTGGCGCTTCACCGCTTCCCAGGCGCCGCGGGCGGTGATGCCCATGGCCTTGTGATCGTAGCCGACCGAGCCGCCGGACGCGAAAGCATCGTCCAGCCAGAAGCCGTGCCGCTCCGATATGGCATTGGCGGTGTCGGAGAAGGTGGCCGTTCCCTTGTCGGCCGCCACCACGAGATAGGGATCGTCCCCATCGAGGCGCACCGTATCGGCCGGGGGTACCACGGCGCCGCCCTTGAGATTGTCGGTGAGGTCGAGGAGGGATGAGACGAACACCTCATAGGCCGCCGTGCCCTCGGCGAACACTGCCTCGCGGGAGCCGCCGGCCGGGAGGCGCTTGGGGACAAAGCCGCCCTTGGCGCCCACCGGCACGATGACCGCGTTCTTCACCTGCTGCGCCTTGACCAGGCCGAGAATCTCGGTGCGGAAATCCTGCGGCCGGTCGGACCAGCGCAGGCCGCCGCGCGCCACCTTGCCGAACCTGAGATGAACGCCTTCCACACGGGGCGAATAGACGAACACCTCGTAGAGCGGGCGGGGCAAAGGCAGGCCCTCCACCTTCGCGCTCTCGAACTTGATGGCGATGGGCTCGCGCAGGCGACCCTGCGCATCCTTCTGATAATAGGTGGTGCGCAGTGCCGCATCCACGAGGTTCACGAAGCGCCGCAGGATACGGTCCTCGTCAAGGCTGGAGACCTCCGCGAGGGCGTCGTCGATGGTCGCGCGCAAGGGCGCCTCGCGGGCGGCGCGGGCTTCGGCGGCGGTGTCCAGAGCCGGGTCGAAGCGGGCGTGGAACAGGCCGACGATGGCGCGAGCGAGGGTGCCGTGGCGGTTCAGCGTCTGCCAGATATAGTCCTGCGAGAAGGGGATGCCCGCCTGCCGCAGGTAGCGGCCGAGCGCGCGCACCAGCGCCGCCTCGCGGAAGCTGAGGCCGGCATCGAGCACGAGGGCGTTGTAGCCGTCATTCTCCGCCGCGCCGCGCAGCACGGCGTTGAGGCAGTCCTCCAGGCGCACGGCGGAGCCCTCCACCGAGATGGAGCCGCCGTCCGCCCGCTCCAGCGACATGTCGTGCACCCAGCTCTTGGCTCCGCCGGCGGGCTCGATGCGGAAGGTGCGCTCGTTGATGGCCTTGAGCCCCATGTTCTCCAGCATGGGCACGCGCGCCGCGAGCGGCAGCGGGGCGCCGAAGGAGATGAGGCGCAGCGCGATCCGCCGGTCGTCGTCGCCTTCCCGGCGGTAGAAATCGAGGGCGACGGGCCGCTCCTCCGACAGGCGCTCGAGCAGCTCGATATCGGCGAGGGCGCGGGGCACGCCATAGGCCGCCCGATAGCCCGGATCGAACGCCTCCACGTAGCGCCGGGCGAGGCGCGCCGCGTCCCCGGCCTCGATGCCGGGCGTCGCCGTGACGGCGGCGGAGAGACGGTCGCGCCAGGTGAGGATGGCGTCCGCCACCGCCCGCTCCAGCTCGCCCTTGTCCACCTCGGGGATGCGCCCCTCGGTGCGGCCGATGTCATAATGCACACGGGTCAGCGGAAGACCGGCGACGAATTCCTGCTCGAAGGCCGTGACCGTGCCGCCGTAGGACGTCTCTAGGATGGCGCCCACGCGGTCGCGGACCTGCGCGTCGAAGCGCTCGCGCGGCAGGAAGGTGAGCACGGAGACGAAGCGGTCGAACCGGTCGGCGCGCGTCAGCACCTTCAGGCGCGGCCGGTCATAGAGCGAGAGAATCTCGCGGGCGTGGCCGAGCAGCGTCGCCACGTCGATCTGGAAGAGGTCGTCGCGCGGGTAGGTCTCCAGCACGGTGGAGAGCGCGCGGGCCGAATGGCTGTCCGGCTCAAGCCCCGCGCCGCGGATCACCGAGGCCGCCTTGAGGCGCAGATAGGGAATTTCGCGCAAGGAGTGGGTGTAGGCCGTGGAGGCGAACAGGCCGATCAGGCGCACCTCGCCGATGAGCCGGCCCTTCTCGTCATGAGCCTTGATGCCCACATAATCCATCATGTCCCGCCGGTGGACGCGGGACCGCAGGCTGGCCTTGGTAAAAAGCAGCGGCGTGGGACCTTCGAGGAAGGCGCGGATCTCGGGCGTGGTCACCACCGGCGCGTCGCCGAGGCGCAGTTCGTGGACATCGGGATCGCGCAAGATGCCGAGGCCGCTATTCTCTTCCGCCTTCAGGCCGTCTTCGGTCAGTTCGTAATGGCGCAGGCCGAGGAAGATGAAATTCTCCTCGGTCAGCCATTCCAGAACGTCGGCGGCCTCCTCGCGGGCATCGTCGCCGTAGGGCCGCTTCTCCCGCCGGTACCCCTTTGAGAGGCTCCGGACCTGCTTGCGCATGGCGGAGAAATCGAGATTGGCGGCACGGACATCGGCGAGCGTCCGCTCCAGACCGGCCTTCAACTCACCCGCCGCGCTGTCGTCGATGGCCGCGACATGGATGTGGATGAGGCTTTCGCGGTTTCCCTCAGACAGACCGTGGGGGCCGGGCGCCTCAAGTCCGCGCACCGTGCCGTCGCCGTCGCGCTCCACGTGGAGGATGGGGTGGGCGGCGAGCTTCACCACCAGCCCGCGATCCGCGAGTTCGCCCGCGATCGAATCGAACAGGAAGGCCATGTCGTCGTTCACCGCCTCGATGACGGTGATGGCGGGGCCGGGCAGGGCCGGGTTGAACACCCGCACGCTCGGCTGCCCCTTGGGGCGGCCGGCCACATGGGCCCACGCCTCGCGCAGCAGCACCACCACGCAGGCCGGGGGGAGTGGCGCCAGATCTTCCGGCGCCACGGCGGCGAGGAAGATGTCGGCGAAGCCCGGTGGCAGGTGAGGCGCCTCGCGCTCGATGAGCGCCTTTACCGCGGCCAAAGCCGTCTCGTCGTGGAGTCCGTGCGCACCGGCTTGAAATCCCATGACGTTCATGGCCTTTCCTCACTGTGTGGCCGCGGGTTGCGCTGGTTCACCCGTCCGGCGAGCATGACCTTGTGGCCCGGAGCGGCGACGCTGGAATGACGAGGCGACCCTATGGCATCGAAAGTGAAGGCAGCGGTGGGCGTGGAAAAGGGCAAAAGCGCGACTGCCACAAATAAAGGCAGGCCTGAAACGAAGGCGGCGCCGCAGAAGTCCAAGTCTTCGGAGAAAAAGTCTTCTGCAAGAAAACCCGCACCGCAGGCGACTGTTCGTGCGACCGAACCCGCGCGCCGGCGTGACGATCTTCCCGCCATCGCCCTCGCCATTCCCCCCGCCGAGCTGGATGCGGCCAACCAGGCGTATTTCGACAAGTGCGTCGAGAAGATCGGCTTCGTGCCGAACGTGCTGCAGGCCTATGCGCTGGACATGGCGAAGCTCAATGCCTTCGCCGGCATGTATAACGACCTGCTGCTCGCCCCCTCCGGCCTGTCGAAGCTGGAGCGGGAGATGATCGCCGTGGTCGTGTCCAGCATCAACCGCTGCTATTACTGCCTGACGGCGCATGGCGCGGCAGTGCGCCAGCTCTCTGGCGATCCCATCCTCGGCGAGCAGATGGTGATGAACTATCGCGCCGCCCGCCTCGACCCGCGCCGCAGGGCGATGCTCGATTTCGCCGCCAAGCTCACGGAGAGCCCCCATGCGGTCGAGGACGAGGACCGCGAGGGCTTGCGCCGGGTCGGCTTTTCCGAGCGCGACATCTGGGACATCGCCGCCGTGGTCGGCTTCTTCAACATGTCGAACCGCATCGCCTCGGCGACCGACATGCGCCCCAACGAGGAGTACCACGCCCAGGCCCGCACGCCGAAAGCGTGACGCCCGCGCCGGCCCGCGGGACCGGTCTTGACCAGCGCGGCGGCGGTCCACGCCGTCGCGCCATGAAGAGATTGGGTGGAGTGGAGTGCTTATTCTCAACCTTCGCGGGCGGAGCCTGTGGATACCATCTTACGCAGCGTCGTTCAGGCAATAGCGGTAAGATCGAGCTAGACATTCGGCGCCCGCCCGGTCTATTGACGCACTCGCGGCGGAGCATGATAGCTTGCGCCCAAGATCAAGCGCACCGGGCAAGGTGCCTTTTGTGTGGAGGTCGGCTGGAGTGCGTCGCTTGCGACGTGCGGCCGGGGAACAGCGAGGGCGCCTTACGATCATGGACAGCGTCTCAGACGTGCCCTACATCGTTGAAGCATCGGGTCTCACGAAGGAATTCAAAGGGTTCGCTGCGGTCAAGAACGTTGACCTCAGGATCCGTCGGCACACCATTCACGCCCTCATCGGGCCGAACGGTGCCGGCAAGACCACCTGCTTCAACCTGATTACCAAATTCCTGGAGCCGACACGCGGCACCATCAAGCTGAACGGCCGCGATATCACGCGCACGCCGCCGGCGGATGTGGCGCGGCTGGGCATGGTCCGTTCGTTCCAGATCTCGGCCACGTTCCCGCACCTGACGGTGCTGGAGAACGTGCGCATCGCGCTGCAGCGGCCCATCGGCAACTCGTTCCACTTCTGGCAGTCGGAGAAGAGCCTCGACGCGCTCAACGACCGCGCCATGGAACTGATCGCCGACGTGGACCTGACGCAATACGCCAAGCACCTGGCGGTGGAGCTGCCCTACGGCCGCAAGCGCGCGCTGGAGATTGCCACCACGCTGGCGCTCGAGCCGGAAATGCTGCTGCTGGACGAGCCGACCTCGGGCATGGGCCGCGAGGACATCGCCCGCACGGCGGATCTCATCAAGCGCGTCTCGGCGAACCGCACCATCCTCATGGTGGAGCACAACCTTTCGGTCGTGGCCAATCTCTCGGACCGGATCACCGTGCTGGCGCGCGGCGAGATCCTCACCGAAGGGCCCTATTCCGAAGTGTCGAAGAACCCGCAGGTGATCGAGGCCTACATGGGCACCGGTGGAGCGCATTGAGATGGCCGCGAACGGAACGCCCCTCCTCGAGGTGAAGGACCTGCACGGCCACTATGGCGAGAGCCATGTGCTGCACGGCATGACCTTCGACGTCCATCCGGGCGAGGTGGTGACGCTGCTCGGCCGCAACGGCGCCGGCAAGACCACCACCATGCGCGCCATCATGGGCCTGCTGCGCAAGCGCGCCGGGTCCATCCGGTATCAGGGCACTGAAACGGTTGGGTTGGCGCCCAACAAGATCGCCCGGCTCGGCATCGCCATCTGCCCGGAGGAGCGGGGCATCTTCTCCTCGCTCTCCGTGCGCGAAAACCTGCTGCTGCCCCCCGTGGTGCTGCCCGGCGGCCTGACCGTGGACGAGGTGCACGAGCTGTTCCCGCGGCTCGAAGAGCGCCGTAACAGCCAGGGCACCAAGCTCTCGGGCGGCGAGCAGCAGATGCTGGCCATCGCGCGCATCCTGCGCACCGGGGCGAAGCTCCTGCTGCTGGACGAGCCCTCCGAGGGTCTTGCGCCGGTGATCGTCCAGCACATCGGCGAGATCATCCGGAACCTCAAGAAGAAGGGGTTCACGGTGCTGCTCGTGGAACAGAATTTCCACTTCGCTTCCACTGTCGCCGACCGCCACTACGTGGTGGAGCACGGCCGCGTGGTGGACATGGTG
The DNA here is from genome assembly GCA_023442085.1 of Pseudomonadota bacterium. Taxonomy (GTDB): domain Bacteria; phylum Pseudomonadota; class Alphaproteobacteria; order Rhizobiales; family Xanthobacteraceae; genus Xanthobacter. The sequence goes on from JAEZMT010000122.1 coordinate 9,663, forward strand.
GAAAATGACAAGATCGCGGAAAACGCGGCACGTCTCGAAGCCTTTCTCGGCGTCTGACGCCGGGTTCCTGACAGCGAGAAAATCCGGTTCCAGCCGGAGGGGAGGACACATCATGCGTCTTGCAGCCGTATTGCTGGCCGCAGCCAGCGTCGTCGTTGCCGCTGGCGCCGCCAAGGCCCAGGTTCCTGTCAAAATCGGCGTGCTCAACGACCAGTCCGGCCTTTACGCCGACCTCGGCGGCCAGGGCTCCGTCTGGGCCGCCAAGAAGGCGGTGGAGGACTTCGGCGCCGCCGCCAAGGGCCTCAAGGTGGACGTGATCTTCGCCGATCACCAGAACAAGGCCGACGTCGGCACCTCCATCGCCCGCCAGTGGTATGACGTGGACGGCGTGGACGTGATCGTCGACACCCCGAATTCCGGTGTCGCGCTGGCGGTGAACACCGTCACCAAGGAAAAGAACAAGGTCTTCATCAATTCCGGCGCGGCCACCTCGGACCTCACCGGCAAGGCCTGCACGCCGAACACGGTGCACTGGACCTACGACACCTGGGCGCTGGCCAACGGCACCGGCAAGGCCATCGTGAAGAACGGCGGCGATACCTGGTTCTTCCTCACCGCGGACTATGCCTTCGGCCATGCGCTCGAGCGTGACACCTCCGAGGTGGTGAAGGCCAATGGCGGCAAGGTCGTCGGCAATGTGAAGGTGCCGCTGAACAACGCCGACTTCTCCTCCTTCCTGCTGCAGGCGCAGTCGTCCAAGGCCAAGATCATCGGCCTCGCCAATGCCGGCGGCGACACCATCAACTCCATCAAGCAGGCGTCGGAATACGGTATCGTCGAGGGCGGCCAGAAGCTCGCCGGCCTTCTCATCTTCCTCACCGACGTACATTCCCTCGGCCTCAAGGTGGCGCAGGGCCTGAACCTGACTTCCGCCTGGTACTGGGATCAGACCGACGCCAACCGCAAGTTCGCCGATGCCTTCGCGGCGGCGAACGGCGGCAAGCGTCCGACCATGGTGCAGGCCGGCGTCTATTCGGGCGTGCTGCACTATCTCAAGGCGGTCGAGGCCCTGAAGTCCGCCAAGGACGGCGCGGCCGTGGTGGCGGAGATGAAGAAGATCCCCACCGACGATCCGCTGTTCGGGAAGGGCGAAGTGCGGGCCGACGGCCGGCAGATTCACCCCATGTATCTCTATGAGGTGAAGAAGCCGTCGGAGTCCAAGGGCCCCTACGACTACTACACCCTCAAGGGGACCATCCCGGCCAACGAGGCTTTCCGGCCCATCGGCGAGGGCGACTGCCCCCTCGTCAAGAAGGGCTGATCCAGCACCCGGACCGGGCAGGCTCTCAGGGCCTGCCCGGTCCTCCACCAAGTCCGGTTCCTGTGTTCCGGTTGTCACTTGCGGTTTCCGCCGTTTCCTCCTGACGAGACGGGTCTTCGATGTTCGAGCTTCTCGGCATTCCCCCCCAGGCCCTGTTCGGGCAATTGCTGCTGGGCCTGATTAACGGCGCCTTCTACGCCATGCTGAGCCTCGGGCTCGCGGTGATCTTCGGCCTTCTGAACGTCATCAACTTCACGCACGGCGCCCAATACATGATGGGCGCGTTCGGTGCGTGGATGCTGCTCAATTATGCCGGCATCCCCTTCTGGGGGGCGCTCGTCATCTCGCCGATCATCGTCGCGATCATCGGCATGCTCATCGAGAAGACGCTGCTCAAACGGCTATATCATCTCGATCATCTCTACGGGCTCCTGCTCACCTTCGGCCTCGCCCTCATCCTCGAGGGTCTGTTCCGGCGGCAGTACGGCTCCTCGGGCCTGCCCTACAACAATCCGCTGCCGGGTGGCACGAACCTCGGCTTCATGTTCCTGCCCAACTACCGCGCCTTCGTGGTGGTGGCCTCGCTCGTGGTCTGCCTCGCCACCTGGTACGTGATCGAGCGCACCAAGCTTGGCTCCTACCTGCGCGCCGCAACCGAGCGGCCGGATCTGGTGCAGGCGTTCGGCATCGACGTGCCGCGCATGATCACACTCACCTACGGCTTCGGCGTCGGCCTTGCCGCGCTCGCCGGCGTGCTCGCCGCCCCTGCCTATCAGGTGAGCCCGACCATGGGCTCGAACCTGATCATCGTGGTGTTCGCCGTGGTGGTGATCGGCGGCATGGGCTCGATCATGGGCGCCATCGTCACCGGCTTCGGTCTGGGCGTCATCGAAGGCCTGACCAAGGTCTTCTATCCCGAGGCCTCGTCCACCGTGATCTTCGTCATCATGGCCATCGTGCTCATGGTGAAGCCCGCCGGCCTGTTCGGCACGGCCAAGTGAGGGCTGCTACATGAGCTCCGCGACCCATTCTGCTTCCGCCCCCGCCGCTTCCGGCGCCAGCTCCAGCACCATGATCGTGTTCGCCGTTGCCGCGGTGGCCGTGCTGCTGGTGGCTCCGTTCGGCGTCTATCCCGTGTTCCTGATGAAGGTGATGTGCTTCGCGCTGTTCGCGTGCGCCTTCAACCTGCTGCTCGGCTACACGGGCCTGCTGTCGTTCGGCCACGCCATGTTCTTCGGCGGGTCGGCCTACGTCTGCGCCCACACCACCAAGGTGATGGGCTTCACCCCCGAGCTTGCCATCCTCGCGGGTGTCGCCTTCTCGGTGGTGCTGGGGCTGCTGGCGGGCCTGCTCGCCATCCGCCGGCAGGGCATCTATTTCGCCATGGTCACGCTGGCCCTGGCGCAGATGTTCTTCTTCTTCTGCCTGCAGGCGAAGTTCACCGGCGGTGAGGACGGCCTCCAGGCGGTGCCGCGGCGCCCGCTGTTCGGCGTCATCGACATCAGCCAGGACATCCACCTCTATTATTTCGTGCTGGCGATCTTCCTGTTCGGCTTCTTCGTCATCTACCGCACCATCTACTCGCCCTTCGGGCAGGTGCTGAAGGCGATCCGCGAGAACGAGCCGCGCGCCATCTCGCTCGGCTACCGGGCGAACCAGTACAAGCTGCTCGCCTTCGTGCTTTCGGCGGCCCTGGCGGGTCTCGCCGGCTCCACCAAGGTGCTGGTGTTCCAGCTCGCCTCGCTCACCGACGTCGCTTGGCAGATGTCGGGTGAGGTGGTGCTGATGACGCTGGTGGGCGGCATGGGCACCGTGCTCGGACCGGTGGTCGGCGCGGCCGTGATCGTGACCATGCAGAACTATCTCGCCGGCCTCGGCGAGTGGGTGCTGGTGATCCAGGGCGTCATCTTCGTGCTCGCCGTCTCGCTGTTCCGCCGCGGCTTCGTGGGCGAGGTGATCGCCATCTGGCAGCAGATGAAGGCCCGCAAGGCCAACAGCTGAAGGCGCAACAACGAAAGCGTCAGCAGCCGGCCTGCGGGCCGGCCGGACATCCTCCCACCCCGCGGGCGCCCGTCGCCTGCGGGGTTTTTCTTTTTGCGATTGCTCGGGTCAGCGGCGGCGAACCGTATCCATGGCGAAGACCGCAAGTCCGGCGATGAGCCCCCACACCGGAGCGCCGAGGCCAAGCGCGCTCACGCCCGAGGCCGTCGTGGCGAACGTCACGATGGCGGCCGTGCGGTGCTTCTCCACGCCGAGCGCCGCCGTGAGCGAGCCGGTGAGGGGAGCGATCAGCGCCAGTCCGGCGATGGTGGCGACCAGAGCCGGCGGCAACGCCGCGAAAACCGCGACGAGCGAGGCGCCGGCTGCCGCCAGCAGCAGGTAGAACAGGGCATAGATCGGCCCCGCCTTCCATCGCGCCCGCGGGTCGGGATCGCACTCCGGTCCGGTGCAGAGTGCCGCCGTGATGGCCGCAAGATTCGATGCATGGGCGCCGAACGGTGCCGTCAGCAGAGAGGCGATGCCGGTGGTGGCGAGGATGGAGCGCACCGGCGGCACATAGCCGCTGGCGGTGAGCACGGCGAAGCCGGGCAAATTCTGCGACGCCATGGTCACGAGAAAAAGCGGCAGGGCGATGCTGATGAGTATGCCGCCGTCGAACTCCGGCGTGATCCACACCAGCGCCGAGAGTTCCGGCGCAGGCATCGGACCTACGGCGCCGGAGCCTAGCGCCGCGCCGATGCCGGCCACCAGCGCCGCAGGCACGGACCAGCTGGGCGCCAGCCGGCGCGTCAGGAAGAAGGCCGCCACGACCGGCAGCACCAGCAGCGGGCTCTTCGCGGCGTGCTCGGCAAGGGCGGTGACGAAGCGCACCAGCACGCCGGCGAGCATGGCGGCGGCCACCGCCACGGGAATGCGCGACACCAGCGTGCCGAGCGGCTTCACCGCCGCGCAGGCCACCATGAGCAGTGCGGCCACCACGAACGCGCCCACCGCCCGCTCAATGCCGATCCCCGCCCCGAAAGCAGCGAGCAGCGCCGCGCCGGGCGTGGACCAGGCGGTGATGATGGGCAGGCGGTGGCGGATGGACAGGAATGCGCTTGATCCCGCGATGGCGAGGCAGAGCGCCGCCACCCAGGAGGACGCCTGCGCCGGGCTCGCCCCCACCGCCGCGGCGGCGGAGAGGATGAGGGCGAGGGTGCCGCCGAAGCCCACGAGGGCCGCGACGAAGGCCGACACGATGGCGGAGACGGGCACGCGAAACTCCTCGGGGCGTGTTGGTGTGGACCTCCGCCCGCGGGCTCAGGGGGCCTGCGCCGACAGCACCGGGACGAGCGCCGCCAGCGTCTGCCGCCGCGCCACCAGCCCGAGGGATTCGGGGGAGGTCATGTCGAGGGAGGTGTAGCGCACGAACACGGCCGTGCGGCCGTCCTTCTTCGCAAAGCCGATGAACCAACCGAACGGCCGCGACCGGTCGATCTGCCCGTCCGGGAAGCGGCCGAAGCCCGAGCCGGTCTTGCCGAAGGTGAGCCAGCCGGCGGGCTGCTCGTCGATGGCCATGATGCGGATGGTCTCGTCCACGGCATCGGCCGAGACCGGTAGTTCGCCCTTGAGCATGCGGCGCAGGAAGTCGATCTGCTCGCGCGGGGAGATGATGAGGGAGGAGGAGATCCAGTAACGCTTGCCGGGCTCCGCCTCGCCCTTCACCCCGCCCATGTTCTCGTTGCCGTAGGCGAAGGCCTTGAGGTACTGCGCCATGCGCTCGCGTCCGAGCTCGGCGGCGAGCACTTCGGAATACCAGACCACGGAATTCTTCATCCACGACCGGGGCGTCTGCGGGCCGCGCGTGACCTCCCGTTCGAGGTCTGCGCCGGGTGGCGGCTCGTAGACGGGCTTGCTGTCGCTCTTGAGGATGCCGGCGTCATAGCCCATCAGCGCCAGCAC
>JAEZMT010000182.1 GCA_023442085.1 Pseudomonadota bacterium
GATGCATGCGTCTCGATGTGTTTGCTTTCATGTGCATCCCTCGCGTTGCGAATTTATTGATTTTAATTTCGTGAAACGTAATAAATATTGTCCGCACATCGTAAATAACGATGTATATTTTCAACCAAACGATCTTGGAGACTTCGAATGCGCCCCAGTCGATCTGTTCTTGCGCTCGCCCTTGTCCTCGGCGCGACTGCCGCCGGTGCGCCGTCCTTCGCGGCTGGTCCGCCCCACGCCAACACCCAGACGGGGCCGGCGGAAGACGCGCTCACGCCCGCCGAGCGCATGGCCACGCGCTTTCCGCAAAAGGTGCGGGTGGGCGATCTCGTTGGCCTGCCGCTGCTCGATTTTGATGACCGCACGCTGGGCTTCGTCACAGAGGTGGCGCGGACGTCCGAGGGTGGCATCGTGCTGGTGGTGCCGGTGGGCGGCTGGTTCGGTCGCGGTGGCCGGCCGGTGCCGGTACCCATCGAGACTGTGGCGATCCTCGGCCGGCAGATCGCCCTCCTCGACATCCCCCGCGACGACCTGCCGAAGCTCGCGGCGTGGACACCGGGCGCGGGCCAGGCCGTGCCGGCGGACGACGTCATTCGTATCGCCATCACACGGCGCTGATGGGGAAGGGGCGCGGTCACGGCCGCGTCCTTTCGGTTTCTGCCAGCAGGTTCGCCGCTTCCATGGAGGGGATCTGGCGCCGGTTCAGCGCTAAGTGCCGCCCGAAGGCGAGGGCGCGCCGTTCCAGCCGCGCGCGCAGGACCACATCCGCAATGGTCTCGAACTCGGCGATATGGGCGAGGCCGAGGATGCGGCGGATGATCTCCATACCGGCGAAGCTCAATGTGTCCTGCCAGACGCTATCGAGATGGGTCGCGAGCGCCGCCTTCGCGCCGGTTGCGTCGCCTTGCGCCTCGAACAGGTCGGAGCCACCGAGGATGCCGGTGCGCTCATGGGCCCAGAGGCGGGAGAATTCCGCCTCGAAGGTCCGCCACAGGGTGCCGGCGGTGGCAAGCAGGAATGAGCTGTACGCGCCCGCGGCCCGGACATCAGCGCGGTGGCCCTCCTGTGCAAAGGCGGCCATCCAGAGGTTGGCGAGGCACACGCCCACATCGAAGCCCATGGGGCCATAGAGAGCGAACTCGGCGTCGATCACTCGCGTGTCGGTGGGCGTCGCCATCACCGATCCCGTGTGCAGGTCGCCATGCAGCAGGGTCTCGGCGCAGGTCGCAAAGCGGGCTTTCATCTCCACCGCCGCGAGCTTCAGCGGGCGGTCGGCGCGGAAGGCGTTTGCCATGTCCTCCAGCCCCGGCGTGTGCCGGTTGAGGGGCGCGGCCTTGAACGGGTCGGAGAAGACCAGTTCCTCGGTGATGCCGGCGAGTTCCGCATTGCCCGCGAACAGGGCGAGGTCGGCTTTCCGCGCCAGCGTGGGCATGCACCAGTCCGAGCCCCGGAACAGCGTGCGGGCAAGATAGAGCCCAAGATGCGTGCCGAGCAGCGGCAGTTCCTCTCCCGCCATGAAGGCGCGGCGCACCACCTTGTGCGGGCTGAGGTGCTCCATCGCGAGGATCGCCTGGGCGGGATCGAAGAAGAGGAGTTCGGGCGTCCGGCCGGGATCACGCGCGCCGAGGCGCGACAGCGCCTCATGCTCGAAGAAGGCGCGGTCGAGGGACATGGGCCAGCTCTCGCCCACCACGCGGGCATAGGGCAGCGCCTGCTTGACCACCACCGAGCCCTTCGGCCCTTCGACGATGAAGACGAGGTTGAGGTTGCCGTCCCCGACCTCGCGCACCTGCCAGGCTTCGGCCGGGCCGAGTCGGTCCAGAAGCTCCGGCCGGCCGCCGAGGCGGTGGGGCAGGCATTCGGCGTGGAGGGCGCGATAGGCGGTGCGGTCGAGCATCGGTCCGTCCTCTCAGCGGGGGTGAACGGCGCAGTGCGCCATCCAGGCGGTGGCGAAGGCGACGGCGAGGGCGATGGAGCCCGCCGCGCCGTTGTGGTCGCCCTTCTCGAAATCCCCATGCACGCGGCCGAGCTGGTTGGTGACATGGGCGAGGCACAGCACCGGCTTTCCTTGCGCGTGCGCAAAGGCGTAGAGCGCGGCGGCCTCCATCTCCACCGCCAGCAGGCCTTCGGCCTTGCGGCGGGCGATGGCGGCCTCGGTTTCGCGGAAGGGAGCGTCGGTGGTCCAGGTGGCGCCGGTCAGCACCGGCCCTGCCTCCGCGCTGCAGGCGGCGCGGGCGATGGTGATGACTTCCGGGTCCGCCGGGGCGAAGGGCGCAGGCGGCAGATAGTGATAGCTCGTCCCCTCGTCGCGCAGCGCTCGCTCGATGATGATGTGGTAGGAGGGCGGCGCGTGCGCGGCGATCTGCCCGGCGGAGGCCACCGAGATCAGAAGCTCGCAGCCGCAGACGAAGGCCTGCTCCGCCACCAGCACGGAGAAGGACGCCCCCACCGCATAGCCGACGATGCCGAAGGAGAGGCCATCGGCTTCCCAGGTCCACATGTCCGTGTGGTAGCAGGCCCAGTAGGGCGAACGGACGGCACCGAAATGCGCGCGCACGTAGTCCACCATGTCGCCGTCGGGATCGAGCAGCACCACGCGCGGCACGGGGCCGGCGTCGAGCCCCTTCTGCCGTCGCGCCTCGCGCATCATGTTCTCGGGCCGGAACACCGACGGCGCGCGATGGTCGGCCCGCTCGATCAGCGGCAGGAATCCTGAGGGCACCGGCACGGCGCGGAAGCGGGTGAGGTCGTCGGCTTCGTCGAAGGGCTGGAGCAGCATGGCGATCACTCACATCTTGTTCGGCGCGACGGCCGGCGCGGCGCTCTGGGTCGCGACCCGCAGGAAGGTGGAGACGATGCGGGTGCCGGCGGTGAGCGTGCTGGAGAGGTTGCCGGCGACCTTGGAGACGCCGGCCCTGCGGCGGCGGTAGGCGACCGGGATCTCGATGATGGCGAGCCCGGCGCGGGCGGCGCGCATCTGCATCTCGATGTTCCAGCCGTAGGTTAGTTCCCGCATGCCGAGGCCGACGAGCGCGTCGCGGCGGATGGCGCGGAAGGTGCACATGTCCGAATAGGCGACGCCGTAGAGCGCGCGGATGCCGAAACCCGCCGCGCGTCCCGCCGCCACCTGATGCCAGGCCATGGCTCCCGGCTCGCGCACGCCCCGGGTGCGGGAGGCGATGGCGAAGTCCGCCTTGCCCTCGGCGAGCGGGTTCAGCAGCGCGGGCAGGAAGGCGGGGTCATCCGCCCCGTCCGCATCCATGAAGGCGATGATGTCGGCTTCGGGTGCCGCGCACACGCCTGCGAGACAGGCGCGGCCGAAGCCGCGTCCGGAGGCGACGACGGTGGCTCCCGCCGCCGCAGCGATCTCCTGCGTGCCGTCGGTGGAACCGCCGTCGGCGACCACTACGAGATCTACGAGGCCGGTCGGAATCTCCGCGAGGGTGCTGGCGATGGACTCTGCCTCGTTCAGCGTCGGGATGACGAGGGCAACCCTCGGAGCGGCGGCGCGGGCCATCTAGAGGCTCCAGCGCAAGCCGCAATTGGCGCAGGCGGCCGGCGGCGTTTCGGAGAGGAGGCCGGCGCGGAAGGCCTTGTAGGCGTCGCCGTGCCAGATGTCGGAGAGCGACTGGGTTGTCGCGTCGCCCAGCGTGTAGTTCTCGTAGCCGCGCTGGGAGAAGGGCGCGATGCAGCAGGGCAGGGCGCGCCCGTTGGCGGTGAAGTACATCACCGTCCAGGGCCGCCGGCACATGGACCAGGGCGAGCCCTCCTCTGGCCGCTTCAGGCTCATGCCGGGCTCGGAGGCCGCACCGGAGGCAGAGAAGACCATCCCCAGCTCCGCCGCCACCCGCGCCGCCACGGCGATATAGCCGGCCTCGTCGGTGTTGATCTGCTCGTAGAGCGCCTGGTCCGGCGTGGCGCGGCCGATGGCTTCCTGCTCGAAGAAGACAAGGCGCTGGAGATAGACTTCTCGCACGCCGAGGTCCGCCGCCACGCGCACGAAGTCCGGCAGCTCGCAGATCGTCTCCTTGAGCCCTGTAAGCCAGGCGGAAACGCGGGGATTGGTGTGGCCCTCACGCTCCTGAAGGTCGCGGAAGGCGCGCACATTCTTCAGGATGCGGTCGAAATAGTTCTTGCCGCGGATGGCGCGGTAGGAGTGAGCGTTGGCGGCATCGAGGGAGACGCGCAGTTCGTCGAGGCCGGCGGCGATCATGGCCCGGCCGTTCTTCTCGTTGAGCACTGTGCCGTTGGTGTTGAACAGGACGTAGGTGCCGCGATCCTTCAGGTAGCGGACCATGCGGTCGAGGTCTGGCACCAGCATCGGCTCGCCGACGCCGTGCAGCACGCAGCGCTCGAGATCGGGGATCTGGTCCACGATGGAGGTGAACAGCTCCCAGCTCATGTCCGCCGG
>JAEZMT010000245.1 GCA_023442085.1 Pseudomonadota bacterium
TAAGCTGCGTCATGATACCACTCATTCCCTAGGGTGAGTTTTGCCGCCGACTTCTACAGATCCAAAAAAGCGGGGGGACAGATGGCCAAGGGGATGGGGCGCCAGACCGGCGCGCGTGGTCTTATGGATCGGCGGCTGGAGCTTTGCGCGGGCGCGAGCGCACTGGCGTTTGCCGTCGCCACCAGCCCCGGCCAAGCCCAGACCTACAATGGCACACGCAATAGCCTCTTCGTGAACCCGGCTCCAATCCACGGGAAGGATGCCTATAGCGAGGGCTGGATTTTTAAGGACTACTATCAGGCGACGGAGGGCAGCGCCGGTCAGACCCTGAACGTCACCACCAGCGGCACCATCAAAGCCATCGACCCTACCCAGATCATTTGGAAGCAGTCCATCGCCCCAGCCCTTGTCGTGGGCTCGGAGGGCGGCCACGGCGGCGCCGGCATAAAGCGGGATTATCAGGCGTTCGGTGGGGGTGCGGGCGGGGACGTTACCGTCGAGAACAACGCCAAGATCGGCCTGTCCACGAAGGACAGCGACGAGGCGCATCCGACCGCCCTTGTCTCCATTTACTCAAAGGGCGGCAAGGGCGGCAACGGCGCGCTTTATGTCGGCTCTCCCAATGAGCTTTATGCGTCCGCGGGGCGCGGCGGCAAAGGCGGCAACGTTACCTTCTCCACGACGACCGGCATCGTGGCGGAGGGCGACTACGTTGCTGCGCTATCGGTCAGTTCGAGGGGTGGCGCCGGCGGTGACCATGGCATTCTGGACGACGACCAGCTCCAGGCCTGGGGCTATGGTCATGGTGGCGCGAGCGGACTTGTCACCGTAACCACGAAGCGCGGAGCCGACATCGACACCTGGGGCTCGCATGCGCCTGGCATCGTGGTGGAAAGCGTCGGCGGCAATGGCTCCAGTTCCGCCAATGGATACGATACCCGCGGCGCGTCCGGCGGAAATGCCTACGCGAATGATGAGGATCGGCGATCCATCATCTACAACGGCGACGGAAAAGTAACGACGCGCGCCAAAGACGCGCCCGGCATCGTGCTCCAGAGCGTCGGCGGCGCAGGCGGCAAGGGCGGACTGGCTGCGGTTTCAGGTCGGGGCACGCCCGCCGGAGATGGCGGCAACGGCGGCGATATCGCCGGCATTCAAGGCGGAACGGTAAACACCAGCGGCGCCAACAGCTACGGCATCGTAGCCCAGTCGGTCGGCGGAGCTGGTGGCGATGGTGGCAACGGCATTGCCTCCGGCGGCAACGGTGGCAAGGGCGGCAACGGTGGCAAGGTTGGCCTCGAAATCCGCTCCGAGGTGACGACCAAGGGCGTGAACGCCAACGGCGTCGTCGCGCAGAGCATCGGCGGAGGGCGCGCACTGCAGGCCTTCCAGCCCGGCGACGGCACGATTGCCATCGGCGGCGGCCAGGGCGGCGAGAGCTTCGCCATGTGGCTTGGCACCGGCGGCAATGGCGGCACCGGCGGCACCGGCGGTGACGTGACCGTGACCAACTGGGGAACGGTCCGCACCGGCGGAAAGGAAGCGACCGGCATACTGGCGCAGAGCATTGGCGGCGGCGGCGGCGGCGGCGGCAGCGCGCTTGTGCTGGGGGCCGCGTTCAGCGTCTCGCGCGGGGGCGCCTCGGGCGGGGGCGGCGACGGCGGTACTGTCGAGGTCGTCAATAGTTGGGGCTACCAGGGCGTCGCGGGCGGCGTGTTCACGACCGGCGACAATTCGGCCGGTATCCTTGCCCAGTCGGTTGGCGGCGGTGGCGGCTCGGGCGGCGCGGCGGTCGCCGCCACGGCAGGCGCCGTGGTGTCGTCGGCCACAGCTCTTGGCGGGACCGGCGGTGGCGGCGGCAAGGGCGGAACGGTCAAGGTGAGCGGCAACGCCGCCGTCTCGACCACCGGCGAACGGTCGCACGGCATCGAGGCGATGAGCATCGGCGGCGGCGGTGGCGATGGCGGCGCCTCCTACGCGCTTGCCTATTCGCAAGCGGTCAACAAGAGCGTTCCGAATATCTCGGTCGGCGTGGCCCTCGGTGGGTCCGGCGGCAAGGGCGGGGACGGCGGGAAGGTCACGGTCGAGACCTCCGGCGACGTGAAGACGACAGGCTCGGATGCGTTCGGCATTCTGGGGCTCAGCGTCGGCGGCGGCGGCGGTGACGGCGGCATATCCGACGCGAGCACGAAGGACAGCGGCTCTTCGATCGTCGCCATCACCACCACCGTCAGCGTGGGTGGGACCGGCGGAGACGGCGGCAAGGGCGGAGAGGTCAAGATCGACAGCTCCGGACGCGTGAGCACCAAGGGTGACCAGGCGATCGGCATCGCCGCCTACAGCATCGGTGGCGGTGGTGGCGCCGGCGGCAGTTCCTACGCGAGCGGAGCTGCTTCCGGCGCGAAAGCGAACGTCAGCGTGAACGTTGCCGTGGGTGGCAAGGGCGGCAGCGGGAATACGGGCGGAACGGTCAAGGTCAAGAACGTCGGCACCATCGAGACGGAGGGATATGCCGCCCACGGCATCCACACCCTCAGCGTGGGCGGAGGCGGCGGCAACGGCGGTGCGGGCACGGTGGCCGCGTCGTCCTCCGGCATCGGTATTGGCAAGGAGAAGCCGAAGGACGGAACCCCCGGGGGCAACAAGGTCCAGGTCAAGGCCGTCGTGGACGTGGGCGTCGGCGGCGATGGCGGCGTCGGCTCCAATGGAGAATTGGTCGAGGTGATCAACACCAAGACCGTCACGACGCGCGGGGTCGAAGCCCGAGGCGTCCTGGCCCAGTCGATCGGTGGCGGCGGCGGTGTCGGCGGGGCGGGCACGACGCAGGGTGCCAATACGGTGCAGGTCAACGTCAGCGTCGGCGCGAAAGGCGGCGGGGCCGGTGATGGCGGCGACGTGACCGTGAAGAACCAGTCGACGGCGGCGGCCATCACCACCTATGGCGACGGCGCCCACGGAATCCAGGCCCAGTCCATCGGCGGCGGCGGCGGCTCCGGTGGATCGAGCGCGGCCGGCGCAGGTGAAACCACGATCACCAAGCTCGGTGCATCGCTGGCGAAGAACGGCTTCAAGGCACTCGCGATGAAGGTGCTGCCGAAGTTTTCCGCCAAGATCGGCGTCAAGGCCGAAGTCCCCGTCAATGTCACTGGCAACGTCACCACCGGTGGCAGCGGCGGCAGTGGGGGCAACGGCAAGACGGTCACGGTGCTGAACGAGGGCGGGATCGACACCTACGGTCAGGTGGCCGCCGGGATCTACGCACAATCCATCGGTGGCGGCGGAGGCGACGCTGGCGCCGCCTCGATGAGCGGCGCTTCCGTCACGAACTCGATCAAGATGGCAAATGGCGCGAGCGGCGGGGCTGGCGGCAATGGCGGCACCGTCAAGGTGACGAACGCAGCCTCAGGCCGGATCGAAACGGGAGGCGACTCCTCTTTCGGAATCCTTGCCCAATCGGTTGGCGGCGGCGGCGGTAAATCCACGCTCGGCATGGACTATTCGTCGGCCTTGCTGTCCTCACCCGCCCTTACCTCCGGTGGCAGAGACGGGGCGCGCGGCAACGGCGGCGAGGTCACGGTGGCCAATGCCGGCACCATCACCACCGGTGGCGCCGAAGCGCATGGCGTGATCGCGCAATCCATCGGCGGTGGCGGCGGCGTTCTGGTGATCGACATCGCCGACCCCTACACCGTGCTGGAGCTGAAATCGCTCACCGCGAAGGAGAAGGCGACCCTCAGGCAGTACGGTGTCGACGTCGACGCACTCATCAAGGAAGCGGAAGCCGCCAAGAAGGCAGAGACGGCCACCGTACAGAAGCTCTCGCTCCAGCTTGGCGCGACGGGGGGCTCTGCCGGGGATGGCAGCACGGTCACGGTCAAGCATTCCGGGAAGATTACGACGACTGGCGCGGGCGCCTTCGGCATCATAGCTCAGTCCATCGGCGGCGGCGGCGGCCTGATCTCCGATGGAGGCGGCTCCAGCGTCGGCGCGATGGCCGTCACCGGCCGGCTCGGTGGCTCGGCGAACAGCTCCGGCAATGGCGGACTTGTGGCACTTGAGCTCGGCACCGGCAGCATCACCACCACCGGCAAGGGTGCGGTCGGCATCTTCGCCCAGTCCATCGGCGGCGGCGGCGGATATACGGGCGCGCTGGACACGACGGCGGCCAGTTACGACAAGCTGCTCGCCCAGAAGGATCCGTCCAGAGGCCTCAGCGGCGGCGTACTGATCAAGATGGCCGATCCCACAAGCTCCGTAACCATCGCGACCACCGGCAAGAACGCGCATGGTGTGTTCGCGCAGGCGATCGGTGGCGGTGGCGGGGCGATCGCCACGGAAGACGGCATCGCGCTGCCGACTGCCATCGGGACTACCGATGGGCGAAGTCTTGAGAAGCAGGGCGGCGGCCTGATCGAGATCGCGCTGAAGGGCAGCGTGACCGCCACGGGCGACGGCGCCATGGGGATCTATGCCCAGAGCGGCGCCCAGGGCGGTTCCGGTCGTGTCGTGCAGGGTACCGGCAAGAGCATCCGCGTTCTCATGGATGGAACATTGACAGGCGGCACCGGCACGGGTGCGGCCCTCTTCATCGACGGAGGCGCTGAAAACCACATCGAATTCCGGCCAGGCTCCACCGTCAGCGCGCTCTCGGGCATCGCGGTGGAATCCACCTGGGGGCAGGACTCGCTGCGCAATTTCGGGACGCTCACCGGCGACGTGAACCTCGCGCTTGGCGGCACAGGCGAGGTGAACAGCTTCATCAACGAGGCGGGCGGCACCTATGTCAGCTCCACCCGCGGCATCGTCAGCGCGGGCCAAGCCGGGGGCATGCGGAACGACGGCGCCTTCAACATCGGCGGCACCGATACGTTCGCCACGGCAACCGTCACGGGAAGCTACGTTCAGTCCCAGACAGGCAGCCTGATGGTCGACGTGCAAAGCACGGCTTCCGGACAACACAGCGACCTGCTCAAGCTGACGGGGTCCGCGACCGTCGGCGGCACCATCGACGTTCACGTCGTGGAGGCGCTCAAGCCCGGTCGCTTCGGCGTGATCGAGCTTGCGCAGGGCGGCTCGGTGACGGCTGTGGCGCAAAGCGGGTCTTACAGCCCGATTTCCTGGTCGGTCGCGCGCGACGGCAGCATGGTCTATGTCTCCCCCAACGCCGACTTCTCGGCCCCCAAGGGCGTGGACCTGACGCAAAGCGAAGATCGCGCCACCGCTGCGCTCCAGGGAAGGTGGAACAGCGGCACCGTCGACATGTCCGATGCGAAGCTGTTCGGCCAGCTCTCCAATGCCTCATCGATCCAGGACTACACGCGCGCCATCGACAGCATCACACCGGAAGAATCCGCGAGCGTCGCCTCGGCACAGACCCTCGGGGCCATGACTTCCATGAAGATGGCCCTGAGCTGCCCGATCTTCGCGGGCTCCGGCACGCTGATGGAAGAAACGAGCTGCGCGTGGGCGCGGGTCACCGGCAGTTGGGCGCACCAGACATCCAGCGCCGATGCCAGCGGCTACAGCCTGAACGGGGTGACTTACCGCCTCGGTGCGCAAAAGGAGATCGTCGACAACTGGTTCCTGGGCGCGACCGCGGGCATCACCCAGTCGTGGCTGTCCGACGTCAGCGGATTGTCCGACACAAGCGGCGTGGCCGGAGACATCGCGGTCTCGCTGAAGCACCAGGTGGGACCTTGGCTGTTCGCCGCCTCGGGGCACCTCGGCTATGGCAGCTTCGACACGAACCGCCTGCTGGACGTGGGGCCCGCCCTTTGGCGAACGCAGGGAACATCAAATGTACTGACCGCAGCTGCCCGGCTGCGGGCGAGCTACGAATTCGTCAATGCGGGCTGGTATCTCAAGCCGTTCGCCGACGTGGATTTCCTCTACACCAGCATGCCCGGCTACACCGAGCAGGGCGTCGGCGGCATGAGCCTGCATTTCTTCTCGGCCGACCAATGGAATGTGGCGATCAGCCCCCAGCTTGAGATCGGTGGCCGCATCGATCTGACGCCGGAATTCTGGCTGCGGCCCTATGCTTCGGCGGGAGCTTCCTTCTTCGCGAACGACGGCATGGACATCGGCGTCAGCCTCGGCGCCGCACCGGGAGCGGTGCCTGACTTTTTGACCCGCACGACAATCCCCTCCGTGCTGGGCAACGTGACGGCCGGATTACAGCTTTTCTCCACTACGGGCTACGAACTGCGTACCGAATACAAAGCCGACTTCGGCAACAACTATATCGCGCAAGAGGCCAGCCTGCGTTTCGCTGTCACATTCTGACGGCGAAACGCGGGCTCTGCTGAGCCCCATGTGGATTGTGCTGGCGGCGACGCCAGCCGGGAACCGGGAGCTTCATCAGACCACCAGCGCAGTGGTGCTTGCGAGCTCTGGGTTTGGAACAAGTCCTCCACCTTCACCGGCACCGACCGGGGAGGTGGAACTGCGGACCGCGATGCGGAGACGGCGCCCATCAAGGGGCGCCGCGACCGGTGCTGGAGAGCCTGATCGCCGTGCCCGGCCCCGATACCACGCCGAGCAGCGGTGCCAAGCCGGCCGCCGCATGCTGGAGGGGATATTGGACGCCGATCGCATGCTGATCTCCGTGCGCGCAGCGACGTTCTTCTGTGGCGGGCTAAGATCTTAAGGACCGGGCTTGTCGAGGGGCTTGCGGCCTGACGCAACCGGAACCGTCAGCCTATTCGTGCGTTGCAAATCCTATGCCCAACAATGCAACAATCTTCTACCACCAATACATCGCCTGCCTGAATGCCCGAGACTGGGAAAGGCTTGGTGAATTCGTGGCGGACGGGGTAATTCATAACGGACGGCGCCTCGGGGTGGACGGTTATCGAGCCATGCTTGAAGAGAACTGCCGCGACATTCCCGACCTCCAATTCGACCCCAATATCGTCGTGGCTGATGAAGGTCATATCGCATCCAGGATACGCTTCAGTTGCGCGCCGTCCGGCGAATTTCTCGGGTTGCCATTAAACGGAAGGCGCATCGTGTTCTATGAACACGCCTTTTATGCTTTGGTCGGAGGCAAAATTGCCGAGGTGTTTTCCGTGATCGACAAGACGGGAATCGAAGCTCAGCTCACGTTCTAGAGATGGCGGCTCCCTTCCCAGCTGCCCCGATCAATAGCAACTCGTAGCAACCAGTACCGGTGCCAGAGTGAAGACCGTTGCCACAAGGCCGATCCAGACGCCGATGCGGGGGATCGCGGCCTGCTCCCGCAGGGTCCGGTCCACCTGCCGGAGCAAGGCGATGCAGGTCACTATCCCGGACAGCCAGATCGCCAGCACCAGGGCCGTCTGAACACTCAGCGGCCCCAGGTCGACAGCCGACCAGCCCAGTTCGCAGCCGAGCCCGTTCAGCCCATATGCCGCCGTGAAGGTGGCGGCCCAGACCGTCGGGCCCGCGATCAGCCAGGCCAGCCAGCGGATGCCGTGATCGTTGTTGGTCATGCCGGCACCGCCTGTGCCCAAATGCCGGCCATGCCCAGTCCGGTCACCGCAACCGTGAAGCCCTGCCAGACGCTCCAGGTCCGCAGAGCACCGGTTCCGCTCGGCCCCAACTCGCCCCTGCGGGCTTCGTCCACCACATAGGCGCTGAACAGCGTCGCGACCGCGATGTGCAGTCCCGCGTAGGCCGCGATCGCCGCGCGCACCGCATCGGCGGCATGGCGGGTCGGGTCGGGAAGGTGCCCGACGACAAGCAGCGAAAAGACCAGGAGCGCCATCAGATTGGCGGCCGCGGCCGCGCTCAGGATCGCTGTGACGCGCTCGCCGCGATCGAGCCGCGTCAGTGCCCATCCGGCGCAGGCCGTGCCAGCCGCCAGGAGGGCAAGGACCGTCGCACCGCCCGCCGCAAGGACGACCACATCGGGCTCCCAGCGCGGCATGGCGGGACCAGGAGAGACAAGCGAGAGAAAGGCCAGCCCGAACAGGAGCGAGGCGAAGAAGGTGGCGTTCGCGAACAGCAAGCAGTGCATGCCGCTCAGCGTCAACGTCGTTCCACGGCGGGGACGGACCGGCAGGCTCAGTCCGGGCGCGACGTCGATGTCCGCCCCGCTCGCTGCCTCAGGCGTCCGACGGGCCCATAGCCAGATGAGGCCCGCGACCGGGGCGAGCGCCAGAGCGGCGATCGTATAAAGGCTCGCCAGAACCAGAAGCACGAAGCCGCAGATGACGAGTGCAAGGGCCAGCGGCAACGCCGTGTTGGACGGCAGCAGCGCGACGTGCTCGGGGTGTGCTGCCCCGACTGAAGTCACGAGGATCTCACGCTGGCCGCGCGGCGCGCCGGGCAGGTAGCCCTCCCCTCGCGCCAGCGGAAGCATGGCCTCCCGGGCGCTCGCCGCCTGCAGTGCGGGGCCGGGAATGGAGGCGAAATTGTAGTTGGGCGGGGGCAGCGCTATCGCCCAGTCCAGCGTCGGCGCTTCCCATGGGTCGCGCGGGCTGCGCTTGCCCAGCAGCGCCTGCAACACGAGATCCATCAGGAACACGGCGAAACCGATGGTCATGACGAAGCCGAAGAAGGAGGAGGTGAGGTTCAGCCAGACCCATTCGGGATTATCGGGATAGGTCGGGATGCGGCGCGGCATGCCCATCAGCCCGGTCAGGTGCATGATGAAGAATGTTCCGTGAAAGCCGACAAGGATGATCCAGAACGCTGCCTCTCCCAGCCCGCGAATGCGCCGCCGGCCGCTCATCAGCGGCATCCACCAGGTCACGCCCGCCATCATCGGGAACACGAAGCCGCCGATCAGGACATAGTGGAGATGCGCCGTCACGAAGGCGGTGTCATGCGCCTGCCAGTTGAAGGGCACGACCGCCAGCATCACGCCGGTGAGCCCGCCCATCACGAAGGTGAGAAAGAAGCCGAGCACGTAGAACATCGGCAGCTTCAGCTCGGGCCGGCCGCGCCACAGGGTGCCGATCCAGGCGAAGATCTGCACGGCGGTGGGCACTGCGACCAGCATCGAGGCGGCGGAGAAGAAGGC
>JAEZMT010000331.1 GCA_023442085.1 Pseudomonadota bacterium
GCCAGCTGGAGCCGGCCTCCTCCATGGCGCGTTTCAACGCGGACGGCACGCTGGACCTGTGGGTCCCGAACCAGATGCCCGAGGTGTTCCAGCAGGTGGCTGCCAAGGTCTCCGGCCTGTCGCCGGAAAAGGTGATCCTGCATTCGCCCATCCTCGGCGGCTTCTTCGGCCGGCATTTCATGTACGGCCCGGGCAACCCCTTCCCGCAGGCGATCCTCCTCGCGAAGGAGACGGGACGTCCGGTGAAGGTGCTGTGGTCGCGGGAGGAGGAGTTCAAGCGCGACGCCCTGCGTCCGCTCAGCTTCAGCCGCTTCCGCGCGGCCATCGGGGCGGACGGCAGGCCGCAGGCCATCGAGGTGCGCACGGTGGGGGAGGGGCCGCTCGGCCGCTATTTCGGCTTCGGCGCCAATGGCGGGGTGGACCCCTCGGCGGTGGAGGGCATCATCGAGAAGCCCTACGCCATCCCGAACCGCCGGATGGACTACGCCAAGGTGCCCCATCCCGTCACCATCGCCTTCTGGCGGTCGGTGGGGCACTCCATGAACGACTTCTTCTACGAAGGCTTCTTCGACGAAATGGCCGCGGCCGGCGGGCAGGACCCGTTCGAGCTGCGCCGCGCGCTGTTGAAGGAGCGGCCCCGCCACCTGAAGCTGCTGGAGACCGTCGCGGCCATGTCCGGCGGCTGGAAGCGGGGACCGTTCGAGGCGCCGG
This sequence comes from Pseudomonadota bacterium, assembly GCA_023442085.1. GTDB lineage: Bacteria > Pseudomonadota > Alphaproteobacteria > Rhizobiales > Xanthobacteraceae > Xanthobacter. The sequence goes on from JAEZMT010000331.1 coordinate 712, forward strand.
GCGGCCGGCGGGCGCGCGGTGTCGCCATGGCGTCCCCGTTCGGCTCGGAGACGGCGACCATCGCCGAGGTTTCGCTGGAAGGCGGTGAGGTGAAGGTCCACGAATTGTGGATCGCCTTCGATCCCGGCAGCGTGGTCAATCCGGCCATCGTGAAGGCGCAGGTGGAATCCGCCGCCGCGCTGGGCCTCTCCGCCACGCTGTTCGAGGAACTCGTCTACGCGGACGGCGTCCGGCAATCGCACAATTTCGACGACTACCCGATCCTGTCGCGCGCCAACATGCCGAAGGTGAATGTGGAGATCATCGAGAGCGGCGCGCCCATGGGCGGCGTCGGCGAGCCGGGCCTGCCCGGCGTGCCGCCGGCGGTGGTGAATGCCGTTGCGGCGCTCACCGGCCGCCGCATTCGCACGCTGCCGCTGGCGAAGACGAAGCTCGGAGCCTGAGACCGGGCCTCGCGCCGGCGCAGACGGACAAAAACGCGGCGATTCAGGTCATCCGGCCGGTTTGCCGCGCCGCGCGCGACCGGGTCGCTTGCATTCGCCGCCCCATGTCCCAGATTGCGCGTTGCGGCGAAACGGGACATGGGAGCGGAGCATGCGGCACATCGGCTTCATTATCGAGGATGGGTTCCAGGTCATGGGGCTCGCCGCGGTGTCGGCCTTCGAGTTCGCCAACGCCGTGCTGGAGCAGCCGGGCTATTCCCTGACGCTGATGTCGCAGACGGGCGCCTGCGTCTCCTCCTCCCTCGGCGTGTCGGTCACCACCCAGCCGCTCGGGGCATTTCCGGACACGCTGGTGGTGCTGGGCGAGCTGGTGCCCACGCCGACACCTGATCTCCTGCGGAGCTACATCGCCGAAGCGGGCGCGCAGTCGCGCCGCGTCGCCGGCATCTGCACGGGGGCCTTCCGCCTCGCCGACGCCGGCCTTCTCGACGGCAAGGCGGCGACGACCCATTGGGCGCACGCGCGGAACCTGCAGGCGCGCTACCCCTCCATCAAGGTGGATGACGATCGCATCTTCATCCGCGACGGCAATGTCTGGACCTCCGCCGGCATGAGTGCGGGCATCGATCTCGCCCTCGCGCTGATCGAGGACGACCACGACGCCGCGCTGGCGCGGTCCATCGCCCGCAAGCTGGTGGTCTATCATCGCCGGCCGGGCGGGCAGTCGCAGTTCTCCGCGCTTCTCGAGCTGGAGCCGCGCTCCGATCGCGTCCGTCGCGCGCTCACCTACGCCAAGGAGAACCTGCGCAACGCCCTCACCGTGGAAGAGCTGGCCGAGGCGGCGAGCCTGAGCCCCCGCCAGTTCAGCCGGGTGTTCCGGGAGGAGACGGGTGAGTCTCCCGCCAAGGCGGTGGAGCGGCTGCGCCTCGAAGCAGCGAAGGCGATGCTGGAAGAGGGGCGCCACGCAATGGATGTGGTGGCCCGCGACACCGGCTTTGACGACCGCGACCGCATGCGCCGCGCCTTCCTCCGCCACTTCGGCCATCCACCCCAGAGCCTGCGCCGCAGCCTGCGGTACATCGAGGGTGAGAAAGAGGAGACGGCGCGCGGCACGAATTGACGTTTACACGTCATTTGAGACATGACCGGCCGCGCCTAGGGTCCAGCCATCGCACGATGCGCCTGGAGGCCATGATGGCCCATTCCCTTGAAAGCACCCCCGCGGCCTCGGCCGCCTTCGCGCCGAAAGCTTCCGGCGCGAATAGCCCGTCCCTGATGCCCGCGGTCTTTCTCGCTCTGGGGACCGCCGCCATCGGCACCGAGGGCTTCATGATCGCGCCGCTCCTGCCGACCATCGCCGCTGATCTCGGCATGAGCCTCTCGGCCACCGCCACCCTCGTCGTGGTCTTCACCCTGATGATGGCGGTGTCCTCGCCCATCACCACGGTGGCGACGGCGGGCCTTGGGCGGCGCAGCGCGCTGCTGCTCGCCATGGGCCTGTTCACGGCAGCGAACCTCGCGGCGGCCTTCTCCTCGTCCTTCACGACGCTGCTTTTGGCGCGGATGGCCATGGCGATCGCCTCGGGCCTGTATGTGCCCGGCGCCAACGCGCTGGCCGGCGTGATCGTGGCGCCGGAGAAGCGGGGGCGGGCGCTCGCCATCGTCAGTGGCGGCATGACCCTCGCCATCGCTCTGGGGCTCCCGCTCGGCGCCATGGTGGGGCACGCCTTCGGCTGGCGGGCGACCTTCCTCGGCGTGGCCGCCATGGGGCTCGTCGCCATCATCGGCATCTTGCTCGGCATCCGGCGCGATGCGGGCGCGAACGTCGCGGTGGCGAGCCTGTCGGAGCGGCTGGGCGTTGTGCGCCAGCCCGCCGTGCTGGGCCTCCTCGGCGTGACCCTGTTCTGGTCCGTGGGCGCCTTCGTCGCATATCCCTATATCGCGCCCTATCTCGCCGAAGTGCTGGCGTTCGGCCCGGCGGGAATCACGGCGAGCGTCTCGGCATGGGGCATCGCGGCGGCAGTGGGTGTCACCGTCGGCGGCAGCCTGAACGACAGGCTGGGCTCGCGGCGGGTGGTGGTGGGCTCCCTCGCGGTGCTCGCCTTGTCCTTCCTGACGCTGGCTCTGGCGACCCGGCTGTCGCCTGCACTCGCCCTCGTGCCCGTGCTGGCCGGCGTCGTGGCATGGGGCTTCAGCGTGTGGTCCTTCTACCCCGCGCAACTGGCGCGGCTCATCGCGGCCGGGCCGGCTTCGCAGGCGCCGGTGGCCCTCGCACTCAACACCTCCACCATGTATTTCGGCTTTTCCCTCGGCTCCGCATTGGGTGCCGGCCTTGTCTCCGGCGGGCTCCTCTGGGCCATCGGCGCCGCCGCGGCCACGTCCGAGATCATCGCCCTCATGCTCGATCGGCGTCGCGCGCGCTGATCGGAATGCGTATGTCCTGAATTGCCGTTTCTTCGACATTCAAGACGTGGCGCCTGGCGCCTATTCTCCTCCCATCACAGACGAACGACCGGGGATCGGCCATGAACACGGAACAGAACAAGGGCATCGCGCTGGTCACCGGCGCCTCGGGCGGCATCGGCGCCATCTATGCGGAGCGGCTGGCACGCCGCGGCCATGATCTTATCCTCGTTGCCCGCAACGCAGCGCGGCTAAACGAGGTGGCGGCCCGCATCAAAGCCGCCACCGGACGCGCGGTGAAGACGGTGCCCGCCGATCTCAACGATGCAGCCGACCTCCTCCGCATCGAGGCGCTGCTGCGGGCGGACGCCGGCATCTCCGTGCTCGTCAACAATGCCGGCTTCGGCGCCGCGACGCCGCTGCTCGACAGCGACGTCGCCCGCATGGAGGAGATGATCGCCATCAACATCACGGCCCTGACCCGCCTGACCTACGCGGCGGCACCGGCCTTCGTGGCGCGGGGCGGCGGCACCATCATCAACATCTCTTCCATCGTGGCGCTGGCGCCGGAAGTGCTCAACGGGGTCTATGGTGCGAGCAAGGCCTATGTGCTCGCGCTCAGCCAGTCGCTCCACCACGAACTGGGCGCGCGCGGCCTGCGCGTGCAGGCGGTGCTGCCCGGCGCCACGGCGACCGAGTTCTGGAACATCCCCGGCGTGGGTGGCCACGGGAACCTGCCGAAGGAGATC
>JAEZMT010000394.1 GCA_023442085.1 Pseudomonadota bacterium
ATGCTGGACACGCCGGACATGGAGGGCGAGCAGCGGCAGGACTTCCTGCGCATCATCGTGGGCGAGAGCGAGCGGCTGGGTCGGCTCGTCAACCAGGTGCTGGACATGGCCAAGATCGAATCGGGCCATGCCGAGTGGCACAGCACGGACGTGGACTTGCGCGCACTGGTCGCCGACGCGGTGAAGGCCACGGCGGAACTGGCCCGCACAAAGGGGGCCGAGATCGTGCTCACTGCCCCCGCCGCCGTGCCGTCCGTGAAGGCCGATCCCGACCGGCTCACCCAGGTGATGCTGAACCTCATCTCCAACGCCGCGAAATTCGTCCCTACGCAAGGCGGACGCATCGACGTGCGGCTCATCTCGGATGCGGACGGGCTGGAGGTGCAGGTTGAGGACAATGGCCCCGGCGTACCGCCCGCCGACCGGGACACCATCTTCGAGAAGTTCCGCCAGGGTGGCGACGCCCTGAGCCGCCCGCCCGGCACCGGGCTCGGGCTTCCGATCAGCCGCCGGATCGTGGATCATTTCGGCGGAAAGATCTGGCTGGATCAACGGGAGGGGAAAGGCGCATGCTTCGCCTTCCGGCTCCCGCTCCGGCCCCGGGGAGCAGACGCCTTAACAGAAAAAACCTCGGCAGAAGCCGAAGACACCATGTGAGGAGGAAACGCCATGGACAGGGAGATCGCAGTGGAGACGGGCCCGACGCCCGCGCCCTGCCCCCAGGGGGCCAAGGTGCTCATCGCCGATGACGAGCCCAACATCGTCGTCTCGCTGGAATTCATGATGAAGCGCGAGGGTTTCGCCGTGCTTGTGGCGCGCGACGGCCGCGAGGCGCTGGAGACGATCCGCCGCGAGCATCCGCGCCTGGTGCTGCTGGACGCCACCATGCCCGGTATGAGCGGCTTCGACGTGTGCGAGGCGGTGCGGGCGGATGCCGAGGTGCGGTCGACCCGCATCGTCATGCTCACCGCCAAGGGTCGCGAGACCGACATGGCCCGCGGCGTCGGGGCGGGGGCGGACGCCTATGTCACCAAGCCCTTCTCCACCCGCGAGCTGATGCAGAAGGTGAAGGACATGCTGGCCGAGCCGCCCGCCGGGAGCCGTCCTGCATGAGGGTGCCGCGGGGGACGGGCGCTGTTCTGGCCATGCTGCTGCCGGGCCTCGCCCTCGCGCTGTGGCTGGTGCTGGGTGCCGGCTTCCTGCTGATGGCACTGGATGGGGCCGCGCGGACCGCGCTTCTTGGCGCCCTCGCCCCCGTGGCCGAGAGCCACGGCATGGTTCTGGTGCTGTGGTGGGTGCTGTTCTCCGCTGGCGCCGGAGTCCTCGCGCGGCGGTTCTACGTGGCTCATGCCGAGGCGCCGGCCCGGCTCGCCGATGCGGCGCGGGTGCTGGCGGGCGATGCGTCCGCGCCTCACGTTCCGGCCACCGGCCCAGCCGGGTTGCAGGCGCTGGCGGAGGTGGTGAACGATCTCGCCGCCCAGCGCCGCACGCTTCAGGACGACATGGCCCGGCTCGTCACCGAGGCGAGCCGCGACGTCGCCTTCCAGCGCGACCAGCTCGCCGCCTTGATGGCGGAGCTGGAGCAGTCTGTGGTGGTGTTGAATCTCGAAGGCCGCATCCTCCTCTACAACGCCCGCGCCCGCACCCTCTTCCGCCGCCTGTTCCGCACGGCCGGGACGGCGGAAGGCGTCAGCGCTGATCCCATCGGTCTCGGTCGCTCCATCCACACCGTCATCGACCGCGCGCTGATGGACCATGCGCGCGAGACGGTGGAGCGGCTGATGGGCCGGGGCGCGGCGCGGCCCTCCGCCCGTTTCGTCACCACCACGCCGCTCGGCCATCTGGTGCGCGTGCTGCTCGCCCCGGTGAGGTCCGAGGCGGGGGGCGCGGTGACGGGTTTCGTGCTGCTGCTCGACGACATCACCGACGAATACGAAGCCCGCGCCCGTCAGGACCGCACCCTTATCGACCTCAACGAATCCGCCCGCGCCTCGCTCGCCGCCATGCAGGCGGCCCTGGACATGCTGGATTATCCCGATCTCGACGCGCCCGACCGCGAGCGCTTTCAGACCGTGGTCCGCGACGAGGTGATGGGGCTGGGCACGCGGCTCTCGCTCGCCGCTGATGCCACCAGCGGCACGGGCCGAAGCTGGCCGCTACAGGACATGCTCGGCGCGGACCTCGCCGCCGCCGCCGCCCGCCGCATCACCGCCGACACCGGCCATGCCGTCGCGACCGATCAGGTGGACGCGACCATCTGGCTGAGCGTGGACAGCTTCGCCCTCATCGGCGCCCTCGCCTTCCTCGCCGCCCGCGTGGCCGAGGCGGAGGGCGGGGCCGATCCCGCCTTCGCGCTGCGCCTGTCGCCAGCCGGCGGGCGGGTTCATCTCGATCTCGCCTTCGCCGATGCCCATGCGGCGGCGGGCGGCGCCGGCTGGCAGAGCGCGCCCATGGGCGGTGCCGCGCAGCTTTCCGTGCGCGATGTGGTGGAGCGGCATGGCGGCGAGCTCTGGCTGGAACGCGCGCGGTCGGGCACCGGCGCCGCATTCCGCATGCTGCTGCCGGCGGCCTCCGAGGGTCGTGCGGAGGCGACTGCACCCGCGGAAAGTCGGCCGGCCTTCTTTGATTTCGATCTCTTCGCCGCTAGCGCTGGCAGCCACGCCAGCGACGACCGCTTGTTGAGCGAGCTCGCCTATACGGTGTTCGATACCGAGACCACCGGCCTCGATCCCGCAGGGGGCGACGAGATCATCCAGATCGGCGCCACCCGCATCGTCAACGGGCGGATCCTTGCCAGCGAATGCTTCGACCAATTGGTGGACCCCGGCCGCTCCATCCCGGAGGCAGGCATCGCGGTGCACGGCATCCGGCCGGAGATGGTACGCGGCAAGCCGCCCATCGGCGCGGTGCTGCCCGCCTTCCATGCCTTTGCGACCGAAACGGTCCTCGTGGGCCACAACGTCGCCTTCGACATGCGCTTCCTGACCCTGAAGGAAGCGACGAGCGGCGTCGCGTTCGATCAGCCGGTACTCGACACCCTGCTCCTCGCCGGCCTCGCCCATCCGGGTGAGGAGAGTCACAGCATGGAAGCCATTGCCGGCCGCCTCGGCGTCACCGTCTCCGGCCGCCACACGGCCCTGGGCGATGCGCTGGTGACGGCGGAGATCTTCCTGAAGCTGCTGCCGCTGCTCCGCGCGCGCGGCATCCGCACATTGGGCGAGGCGCGGGCGGCAGCCGCGACCTCCTATTATGCGAAGCTGAAATACTGAAGTTTCACCCCAAGCCTTCCAGCAGCCCCGCCAGCGCCTCCGGCTCCAGCACCATGGCATCGTGGCCGGTGGGCATCTCGATGAAGCTCCAGCCGGCCTGCCGCGCATAGGCCCGCGCCGGCTCCATGGCCAGATAGAGCGGGTCCGTGCAGGAAATGTAGATGCAGGGCCGCCCGTTGCCGACCGGGTGGGCGAGCGCGAGCGGGCTCTCGTAGGAACCGACCGGATGGGGCGTGAGGCGGCGGCGCACCCAGCCCGCGCGGGGATGGTCAATGGGGATGCCGAAGGCCGTCACCTCCGGCACCGGCATGGCGAGGCCCCCTGTCTCTGCCACCTTTCGCCGTCGTTCTTCCACCACGTCCGCCGGCAGCACGCCAAAGGCGCTCTCGCCATTCTGCAGGATGGTGGCATCGAGATAGACGAGGGCGCGGATGCGCTCCGGCATTGTGTCCGCCACGCCGCTGATGACAGCCCCGCCATGGCTGTGGCCGACGAGGATGAGGTCCTCAAGCTCCTCCGCCTCGATCACGCCCGCCACGTCCGCAACGAAGGTCGCGAGGCTGATGTCGCGGCTCAGATGGTGGCGCCGTTCGCCGAGGCCGGTCAGGGTCGGCGCGAATACGCGGTGCCCCCGCGCCCGCAGAAGGTCCGCCACTTCCCGCCAGCACCAGCCGCCGTGCCACGCGCCATGGACGAGCACGTAAGTCTTGGGTGTCAAGATGTCCGCAGGGTCGGGCATGGGCGCTCCTCCGTCATTTTGCAGCGAGTGAAGCAGCCTTCCCCAGGCCCGGCAATCCGGATGAATTGCGCCAGCCGCCCCTGTCCCTTAAGCCTGCGGAACCGAAGAGCGAGGGCGCGATGATAGCGGACGAGACCACCCTGAAGGATTTCGCCCTCGCCCTCTATGGCCGGGACGGCGTGCCGCCGGCCTGCCTCGAATTGCAGGAAAGTGCCGGCATCGACGTCAACATCCTCCTCTTCGCCGCCTGGCGCGGTGCGGGGCTGCGGCGCGCGGTGGAGGCCGCGGACATCGCCGCGGCCCGGTCGCGCGTGGCGGAGTGGCACACGGACGTGGTGAAGGCGCTGCGCGCCGTGCGCCGCCGCCTTAAGACCGGCCCTGCCCCCGCGCCGGACGCGCGCACCACGAAACTGCGCGCGCAGGTGCAAGCCGCCGAGATCGCCGCGGAGATCATTGAGCTGGAGGAACTCGGCACCCTCTCCGCGGGACCGCCTGCGCCCGCCGGTGCTGATGGCGCCGCCCTCGCCTTTGCCGCCATGGCGCAGGTGGTGTCATCGTTCGCCCGCCGGCCCCCCACGCCGGACGAAGAGGCCGCCGTGCGCGCCATCGCGGCAGC
>JAEZMT010000457.1 GCA_023442085.1 Pseudomonadota bacterium
TACAAGCGGCGCGGCGTTTCTCCAGCGTGGAGAAATCCATGAAGGGGAAGAAGACGGCGCGCTTCACCTTGTAGGCGTAAGGGCCGGCGAGGAAGACCGCGGCGCCGTGGGTCTCGATGCGGATGACGTTCTCTGCAAGCCCATGGGTCGCGGGATCGGCGAGAAGGTCGAAGACGGCACTTTGATCGGCGACCACATGGTCGCCGGCGCTCTTTTCGGGCGGTTGCGGTGCCGTCATGGTCGCCTCGCAAGGGGGGATATCCTGAACCGGATGGGCCGGTCCATATACCCCGGAGCGCGATTGTTTTCGCTCCCCCGCCTGGCTTGTCATCGCCTGGCGTGTCCTGGCGATGACGTAAAAGAGGCCTATTCCGCAGCCAGCGAAGGTCGCCCCAGCCCGCGCCCGGAGCGGGTGAGGTAGCGGCGGCATTGCTGCTCGCGGTCGTAGCCGAGCATGGTGCCCAACATGAAGTCCTCTTCCGCCGTCAGGGCATTGAGCGGACGGACGACCAGCGCCCGCGCCACCGCGACGAAGGCATCGCGTCCAAAGAAGAGGTTGGCCTTGGCGGGGCTGACTTGCTGGACGAAATGATCGATGCCCGCCCGCTCCAGCCGCGCCAGCAGGAGCGGCAGCTCCCGCGACGCGAGCGTCATCAGGAACAGGGGGCGCACGCCCCGCCCGAGTTCGTAGAGATGGTGGTGAAACAGGCGCTGCGTGGCGCCTGCCTCCTCGCCCGCCGCCCCGCGCACCGGAGCCGGCGGCCAGCCAGGCTCCGCTTCGAGCGACGGATCGCAGGCGGTCTCTAGAGAATGCTGCTGAGCCATGCGGTCACTCGCTTGTCGGTGAGACCGGACTGGGTGTCCAGGTCGAGCGCAAGGCCGACGAACTTGCCCTCCCGCTCGGCGGTGGAGTTGAGATAGTCGTAGCCCTTGGTGTCGGTGAAGCCGACCACCACCGCCTCCAGCGCCGTCACCTCGTCATAGAGGATGCCCATGGCGTCCACGAAGGAGCCGGGATAGCTCTCCTGGTCACCGGTGCCGAACAGCGCCACCTTCTTGCCCTTGAGCCGGGCCGAGCGGAGCTTGTCGATATGCTCCTCCCAGTCGGTCTGGAGCGTGCCGTCGCCATAGGTGGGCGAACCGAGGATGAGAAGTTCGCAATTCTCGAAATCGGCCGGGCTCGCCGTCTTTATGTCCACCGCACGGCCCTGGCACTTCTTCGAAATCCGGGACGCAACGCCCTTGGTAGCTCCCCCGTCGGAGCCAAAGATCACGTTAACAATCATGTCCGCGTCTCATTATGGAACAGTTCAAAACGTTGCCCCGCAGAATTCGCCAATGTGCGGTTCCTGTGGAGACTTTCTAAACAATCATTCACAATGCAAACGCATCGCATGAACATCAGACATCAAGGTTTCGTCGAAGACAATGGCCCGGCGCGACATTGGAATGCCTCGATAGTGCGAAGCTCATCCATCCTGCGCATGCGCATGCCGGGATGCCGCTGATCTCATGTTCGCGCCCGACGTCCTCCGGCGTGACCGCACGACGTCGGGCGCAATCGATTTCAATCCGCTCGGATCGCCTTGAAGGCAGCCCGCCCCTCAGGGCGTGATGGCCACCTTCAGAACGCCGTCGCGCTGGTTGGCGAAGAGGTCGTAGGCGGCCTCGATCTCGTCCAGCTTGAAGCGGTGGGTGACGAGGGCGCGGGCGTCCACCCGGCCGGAGGCGACCACGTCCATCAGCCGCCGCATGCGCTCCTTCCCGCCGGGGCAGAGCGAGGTGATGATGGCGTTGTCGCCGAGCCCCGCCGCGAAGGCGTCCAGCGGGATCTTCAAGTCGCTTGAATAGACGCCGAGGGAGGAGAGCGTGCCGCCGGGCCGCAGCACGCGCAGCGCCGCCTCGAACGTCTCCTGCCGGCCGAGCGCCTCGATGGCCACATCCACCCCGCGCCCGTCGGTGAGGCGCAGGATTTCCTCCACCGGATCGACCTTGGAGAAATCCACCACGAGGTCGGCGCCCATGGCGCGGGACATCTCCAGCCGCGCGGCCACGCGATCCACCGCGATGATGCGCGTCGCGCCCATGAGCTTGGCACCGGCCGTGGCGCACAGGCCGATGGGGCCCTGCGCGAACACCGCTACCGTGTCGCCGATCTTCACCTTGCCGCTCTCGGCGCCGGCGAAGCCGGTGGACATGATGTCCGGGCACATCAGGACCTGTTCGTCGGAGAGGGCCTCCGGCACCGGGGACAGGTTGGTCATGGCGTCGGGCACGACCAGATATTCCGCCTGCGCGCCGTCGATGGTGTTGCCGAAGCGCCAGCCGCCCATGGCCTTGAAGCCGTGCTTGGTCCGCGGGCCGTCCTGCGAGCACTGGCCGCACAGGCAGGCGTTGGAATAGCCCGACGGCGTGATGGCGCCGGCGATGACGCGCTGGCCTTCGCTAAAGCCCTCCACGGCAGAGCCGAGCTTCTCGATGATGCCCACCGGCTCGTGGCCGATGGTGAGGCCCTTCGCCACTGGATACTCACCCTTGAGGATGTGGACGTCGGTGCCGCAGATGGTGGTGGTGGTGATGCGGATGAGGGCGTCCAGCGGGCCCACATCGGGGATGGGCTTCTCGTCCAGTACGATGCGGTTCTTCTCGACGAAGACGGCCGCCTTCATCTTTGAGCGGCCGGGGCGCTGGCGTTCCACATAGGCGGCGGGGGAGAGCATATCCGTCATGGCGTTCCTGCCTTTCCGTCGGGCCGCGTTCGCGGCTGCCTTGCGGTATTTTAATATTGGTCCGGAGGTGGCGGGGCATTGATGCCCATCAACGCGGAGACACGGCTTCGGCACCGGAGAGGGAGAGTGTAGACTTAGGGAAGCGGCCCTTTTCGGGCCGGCCGCCGATTTCAGACGGGGAATTTCATGGCCGATCAGAGCGAGCCGGCGCAGCTTGCGCCGGCAGCCATTGCGCGCTGGACAGGGCTGCCCGAGGACGCGCCGCTGCGCCTCAGCCTCACGCGGGCCGATCTCGACAATCTGTTGCTGGGCCTGCGCACGCTGGCCATCGGCCAGAGCGAGCTGGCGGCG
>JAEZMT010000472.1 GCA_023442085.1 Pseudomonadota bacterium
GCGAACTGGTCGAGGAACTGTCGCCATGCCCCGCGCGGCGGGGCGGTCGCGATCAGGTTCGGACCAAACGCCGCCTGCCGCCGCTGCGCCTCGGCGGACGACAGGCCGCGCTCGGCGTCGCTGCCCAGGGCGGCGAGTACGGCCTCGGCGGGGTGTCGGTAAGGCTCGGACGATGCGACGGTAACGGGCAGCATGACCCTACGATACCGGCGTTGCCGCGACGGGGTGCTGACGCAGAGCAAAATCCCGCGGGATTCCGCTCAGGTCCGGTAGCCCTCCTCCGCCAGCACCTGCCGCACCACGGGGCGGGCGCGCAGGCGCTGGTAGTGGGCCTTCACCTTCGGCGGCAGGGGGATGCCGACGCGGTCGGCCCAGAACTCGTTGTAGAACAGCGCCGCATCCGCGATGGAGAAGCGATCGCCCACGGCGAAGCCTTCTTCCGGCAGGCGGCGCTCCACGATGTCGAACCCCTGCCTCACGATCTCCCGTCCGTGGGAGGTCACGTCGTCTTTCAGACGTCCTGAATCCTCTGGCGCGACATATCGCTCGGCGACGAACACGCGGGTGAAGCCCTCGCCGTGCAGATGACCGATGGCGAAATTCATCAACTCCTCCGCCTTGGCCGCCAGCGCCGGATCCTCCGGCAGGAGCTTGCCGCGCGGATAGGTACGGGCGAGCCACAAAGCGATGGACCTGAAGTCGCACAAGGGTTCGCCGCCGTCCGGCACCAGGGTCGGGATGGTGCCGCGCGGGTTGATCTTGAGATAGTCGGGACGCAGATGGTCGCCGGCGGGGATGTTGATGATCCACGCCTCGAACGGCAGTTCCAGCGTCTCGAGCAGGATGTGGATGCCCGTGGAGCAGGACCCGGGCGTCATGTAGAATTTCATGGCCATGGGGGCGGCCAAGCAAGAAGCGTGACAGGACGGGGAAGCTGTTATTCTCCCGTCTGGTTGTGCCATCCCTCTCAACGCCGTCATGCCCCGGCTTGTCCGGGGCATCCACGGATCGGCCGGGCCGGCTCCGCGCTGTCAGGCACCCAACGTGCGGCGGGGTGGATCGCCCGGACGAGCCGGGCGATGACGGCTGCGGAAGAGGCGTGCGAGCGGCAGCAGGGCCCGGCGCCCCGCCCCCCCTATTTCTCCACGAACGCCTTCTCGATCACATAATGCCCCGGCTCGGACATGCTGCCCTCGGCAAAGCCCCGCGCGTCGAGCAGGCCGCGGATGTCGGCGATCATGGCGGGGCTGCCGCACAGCATCACCCGGTCGTGCTCTTTATCGAGGGGCGGCAGGCCGATGTCGGTGAAGAATTTGCCGGAGGTCATCAGGTCGGTGAGGCGGCCCTGGTTGCGGAACGGCTCGCGCGTCACGGTGGGATAATAGATCAGCCGCTCGCGCACCTCCTCGCCGAGGAAGGGGTCTTCGGGCAGTTCCTTCGTGATGTAGTCGGAATAGGCCAGCTCCGCCACCGTGCGGCAGCCGTGGGCCAGCACCACCTTGTCGAAGCGCGCATAGGTGTCCGGGTCGCGGATGATGCTGAGGAAGGGCGCGAGCCCCGTGCCGGTTCCGAGCAGATAGAGCGTGCGGCCGGGCAGCAGATTGTCGTGGATGAGCGTGCCCGTGGGCTTCTTCCCGACGAGGATCTGGTCGCCCACCTTCAGATGCTGGAGGCGCGAGGTGAGCGGGCCGTTCGGCACCTTGATGGAGAAGAATTCCAGCTCCTCGTCATAGTTCGGAGAGACGATGGAATAGGCGCGCACCAGCGGGCGGCCCTCCACCTCCAGCCCGATCATGGTGAACTGGCCGTTGATGAAGCGCAGCGCCGGGCTGCGGGTGGTGCGGAAGCTGAAGAGCGTGTCGGTCCAGTGATGGACGCTGAGCACGTCCTGCGTCTCGAAATTGCTCATGGACGATCCGGTGGCTCTGGGCCGCGCGGCCGCCTGGAGGCGCGCGCAACGGCGCGCCCGCGCGGCACGGGGCGAATTGACGATGGACGCATCGAGACATATAACTAACTGGTGAGTTAATCAAGACGGAGCCCCGTGCCGTGAGGCCCGGCGGCGCCGCGATGGGCAGGAACGGCAGGGAGGATCGACATGGCGATGCGCGTTCTGAGCGCGGAGGAAGCCGCGCGGCTGGTGGAGAGTGGCGACACCATCCTCATCGGCGGCTCGGGCGGCGGACACGCAGTGCCGGACACGCTGATTGCCGCCGTGGCCGAGCGCTTCCTGAAGGAGGGCGCGCCGCGCAATCTCACCACCGTGCATCCCGTGGGCCTCGGCGACCGCAAGACCCGCGGCGTCGGCCACCTCGCCCATGACGGCCTCCTGAAGCGCGTCGTCTGCGGCACGCTGGTGGATTCCCCGCCGGTGGAGAAGATGGCGCTGGAGGATCGCGTCGAGGCCTACACCCTGCCGCAGGGCGCGCTCTCGCAGCTCACCCGCGAGATGGCCTCCGGCCGCCCCGGCCTCGTGACCCATGTGGGCCTCAATACCTTCATCGACCCGCGCCTCGGCGGCGGCCGCCAGAGCCCTTCGGCCACCGAAGACCTGGTGGAGGTGGTGCAGCTCGCCGGGCGGGAATGGCTCTTCTACAAGCCCTTCGTGCCCAACATCGCCTTCCTGCGCGGCACCACCGCGGACGAGGACGGCAACATCTCCATGGAGCAGGAGGCCATCTTCGGCGAGATGATCTCCATGGCGCAGGCCACCAAGCGAGCCGGCGGCACCGTCATCGTGCAAGTGAAGCGCCTCGCCCGGCGCGGCACGCTGAACCCCAAGATGGTGAAGGTCCCCGGCATTCTGGTGGACGTGGTGGTGGTCGATCCCGCCCAGATGCAGACCTATGTCTCGGACTACAACCCCGCCTATGCGGGCGAGCTGAAGATCCCGCTTTCCGCCATCGCGCCCTTGCCGTTCGATCCGCGCAAGGTCATTGCCCGGCGCGCGGCGCTGGAGCTGTATGAAGGCGCGGTGTGCAACCTCGGCTCCGGCATCTCCACCGGCATCGCCACCGTGGCGGCGGAGGAAGGGTGCCTCGATGCCATCACCCTCACCAACGAGCAGGGCCTCATCGGCGGCGCGCCGGCGAGCGGCAACGAGGTGGGCGCCAGTCGCAACTTCCACGCCATGATCGACCAGCCGTACCAGTTCGATTTCTACGACGGAGGCGGGCTCGACATTGCCTTCCTCTCCTTCGCGGAGGTGGATGCGGAGGGCTCGGTGAACGTCTCGCGCTTCTCGGACCGCATCATCGGCCCCGGCGGCTTCATCAACATCTCGCAGAATGCGAAGAAGGTGGTCTTCTCCGGCACCTTCACCTCCGCCGGGCTCGACATGGCCTGGCCGGACGGAAAGACGCTGATCCGCAAGGAGGGGCGCGACCGCAAGTTCGTGGAGCGCCTGCAGCAGCTCACCTACTCTGGTGCCTATGCCGCCGGCATCGGGCAGGAGGCGCTTTACGTCACCGAGCGCGCGGTATTCCGGCGCGGGGCCTCGGGCCGGCTGGAGCTGATCGAGATCGCCCCCGGCATCGACCTCGCGCGCGACGTGCTCGCGCACATGGATTTCCGCCCTGATATCGCGCCCGATCTGCGATCCATGGATCTGGCATTGTTCCATCCGCAATCGATCGGACTTGAACAGCGGCTCGCCGTGTCGCAACGTTCGCCGCGTGGGCCCGGCGCAAGACTCAGCGCTTGAGCGGGCGCGCGATCGTCACGTTTCCTGTCCCGTTGCCAGTTCCGGACCCTGCGATGCCCGCATCCCCTCCCGCCCGCAAGGCGGCCCGTGCTTCAACCGCCGCCCCGCAGCGCGAGGCGGCGACGCGGGATGCGGACAAGACGCGGCTGAACATTCTCGAGGCCGCCGAGGCGGAATTCGCCGCCAAGGGCCTCGCCGGGGCGCGGGTGGACGTGGTGGCCGAGGAGGCCGGCGCCAACAAGCGCATGATCTATTATTACTTCGGCAGCAAGGAAGATCTCTATCTGGCGGTTCTGGAGCGCGTCTATACCGACATGCGCGTCGCCGAGGCGGAGCTGGCGCTGGAGGCGATGGCGCCGCTTGCGGCCATCACCTGCCTCGCCGAATTCAAGTTCGACTATCCCGCCCAGCACCCCCACCTCATCCCGCTGCTCAACAGCGAGAATTTGCTCGGCGGCGAATATCTGCGCCGCTCGCTTCGCTTGAGGGAGATGCAGATTTCCCTCATCGCCCGGCTGGAAGCCATCCTCGCGCGCGGTGCCGCCGACGGCACGCTGCGGCCCGGCATAGACCCGCTGCATCTCTACCTCACCATCTCGGCCATCAGCTATTTCTACTTCTCCAACAATCCCACCCTCTCCACCGCCTTCGGCCGCGACCTCGCCACGGCGGACGAGCGCGCCGCCCGCCGCCGGCATGTGGTGGATGTGGTGACGCGGTATATCGAGCGGGTGTGAGGGTAGATCGGCGAGCCCAGATCGTTTGAGCAGGGGCGCGCCTGCGGTTGCGCGGCTCGGCGTCGTTGACCCCTAAGCCGTCATGGCCGGGCTTGTCCCGGAAGTCGGCTGTTGCCGACTTCCGCCCCTGGGAACGGAACCCGCAAAAATGCGGGTTCCGGCCATCCACGTGGATCGGCCGGGAACACCTTCCGCTCATCGTCCCCTCGGCCCGACGTGGATGCCCGGGACAAGCCCGGGCATGACACCGGTTCAGCGGAGACACACCCCGCACCCCAGCCCTCTCCCGCAAGGGGAGAGGGAGCACGGCCGGCGCTTCCTGCCCGCAACCTTTCCCGCCATCCCGCCCGCCCCCATCCGCATTGACAGCCCTGCCCTACCCATATTAACTAACCAGTTACATAAGCAAGAACGCCGGCCGCAACGCCAGCGTCTGAAACGCCCGAGACGCGCCCCGGAACGCGCCGCAAGGAGGCCCTCCATGAAGTATGGGGATTTCCCGAAGATCACCTCGTTCAATGGCGTCGCCGGCTTCCGCGCGCATCTCGCCGAGCTGGGCGCGGACATGCCCTGCGACGACATCGTGG
>JAEZMT010000047.1 GCA_023442085.1 Pseudomonadota bacterium
CACAAGAACTCGCTGGACATCTATTCCGACGTGGTCGAGTGCAACGAGGCGCGGCCCTGTCCCGATCTCGCCTGGAGTTCCGCGATGGATCTCCAGATCAAGCTCGTCAACGACGGCTACGCCGCGCGCCACGAACCCGCCGCCGCGGCCGTCCTGCCCCCATGGGCGGTATGGCGCAACGAGGCCTTTGGGGTCACGGCAGAGCCCATCGTCCTCGTCTACAACAAGATGCGTGTTCCGCCGGAAGACGTGCCCCGCACCCATGCCGATTTCATCCGCCTCCTGCGCGAGAAGGGCGCCGCCTACCGGGGGAAGATCGCGGCTTACGACCCCGAACGCAGCGGAACCGGCTATCTGTTCTGGAACAGCGACGTGCGCATCACCGCCGACACCTGGCAACTGGTGCGGGCGCTGGGCCGGACCGCGCCGAAACTCTATTCCTTCGCCCACACCATGCTCGATCGCGTGTCCGACGGCGACCAGCTGTTCGCCTACAACACCATCGCCTCCTATGCGCGGGCACGGGCACGGGAGGAGCCCGCCATCGGCGTCGTGGCCTTTGAGGACTACACGCTGGTGATGACGCGCATCGCGCTCTTCCCCAAGCAGGCGCCGCACCCCGAGCAGGCCCATCTTTTCCTGGACTTCCTGTTGTCCCGCGAAGGCCAGGAGGATCTCGCGCGCCGGGCCTTCGGCACCGTGCGGCTCGACATGCCGCCGCCCGCCGAAGGGGGCGCCGATCCCGCCCGGCTGCGTCCCATCCATGTGGGGCCGGAGCTTCTGGCCTACCAGGACCAGTCGAGGCGCCGCATCTTCTTCCGCGAATGGCGCAAGGCCCTGGAAGGGCAATGATCGACCGCCCGTGCGCGCCGGACCATCGTCGCGCGGGACGTGACAGGTTCTTGACAGGTTCTCCCCCCTAGGCTCCCGCCGATGCCGCCATGCGATGGGCTGCGCCAGGTCTCCGCCAGAGACTGGCGGGCTGCAGGCGGCCGGACGAAGCAACAACAAGCAGCGCAGAAACGCCGCGAGCGGCTGCGCCGGCATGGGAGACAACGCATGGTCGGGCCTTCGGCAGCCGCCGTTCCATCCACCGCGACCGCAGGCGTGCCTGCGATCAAGTCGAGGACCGCAGCCATCCTGCGCTCGACGAGCGGCAATTTCCTCGAGCAGTTCGATTTCTTCCTGTTCGGCTTCTACGCGACGTCCATTTCCAAGGCATTCTTCCCCACCGGAAATGAAGTCACCGAACTGCTGCTCACCTTCACCACCTTCTGGCTCGGCGCACTAATGCGGCCCGTCGGTGCCATCGTCCTCGGCGCCTATCTCGATCACATCGGCCGCCGCAAAGGCCTGATCGTGACGCTCGGCATCATGGCCGCCGGTACGGTGCTGATCGCGGTTTGCCCCACCTACGCGCAGATCGGGATCGCCGCGCCGCTCATCGTGCTGTTCGGCCGCCTGCTGCAGGGCTTCTCGGCGGGCGTGGAGCTGGGCGGCGTCTCGATCTACCTGTTCGAGATCGCGACGCCGGGCAACAAGGGCTTCTACACCTCGTTCCAGTCGGCCAGCCAGCAGGTCGCCATCTTCTTCGCCGCCATCATCGGCTTCTCGCTGAGCCAGCTGATGCCGCCCGAGACCATCTCTGCCTGGGGCTGGCGCATTCCCTTCTTCATCGGCTGCGCGATCATTCCCTTCATCTTCTTCATCCGCCGCACGCTGGAGGAAACCCCGGAATTTCTCAAACAGAAGAAGCACCCCACCCAGCGCGAAGTCTTCGCCGCGATGCTGGCCAACTGGCGGATCGTGCTGCTGGGCATGATGCTGACGGCCATGACCACGGTGACGTTCTACTTCATCACCGTCTACACTCCCACCTTCGGCAAGAACGTGCTGAAGCTGTCCATCACCGACAGCCTCCTCGTCACGCTGCTGGTGGCCACCACCAACTTCATCTGGCTGCCCATCGGCGGCGCAATCTCGGACCGCGTGGGCCGTCGTCCGGTGCTGCTGGCCATTGCCATCCTGGCGCTGGTGACGGCCTATCCCGCCCTCGCATGGCTGGTGGTGGAGCCGACCTTCAACAAGATGCTGATGGTGGAGCTGTGGTTCTCCCTGTGCTTCGGCGTGTACAACGGCGCCATGGTGGCCGCATTGTCCGAAGAGGTGCCGGCGCATGTGCGCACCACCTGCTTCTCGCTCGCCTTCGCCCTCGCCGCCGCCCTGTTCGGCACCTTCACGCCCCTGGTTTCCACCTGGCTGATCGACATGACCGGCAACCGCGCGGCGCCCGGCTTCTGGCTGATGGCGGCCGCCGCCTCGGGCCTCATCGCGACCATCCTCATCTATCGCGGTCGCAGCACGCCGCTCGTGCGACATTAAGCGGAAGGACGCGCCGCTCCCGAGCGTCGCGTCCACGTATCGGCTGGCGGCGGCTGTAATCCGCCCGCCCCCGAATGCCTGTTCAGGCTGCGTTACGCCAAGCGCCTTGAACTTGGCTCCACCCGGCCGACGGGCGGATCAAATCAATAAATTCACATGGGAGGAAATACCCATGAACATCGCGACACGCGGGGTTTGCACGCTTCTGGTCGGCCTTGCGCTGGCCCTGCCTGCTTCGGCGCAAGCCGATGAGGTGCGGGTGATGATCTCGGGCGGCTTCTCCGCCGCCTACAAGCAGTTGGTGCCTCAGTTCGAGCGCGAGACGGGGCACAAGGTCTTGACCGCCTATGGGCCGTCCATGGGCACCACCGAGAACGCCATTCCGGTGCGCCTCAACCGGGGTGAGCCGGTGGATGTGCTCATCATGGTGGGCGAAGCGCTCACCGGCCTGACCGAGCAGGGCAAGGCGGACAAGGCCTCCCGCGTCGATCTCGTCCGCTCGCCCATCGGCGTTGCCGTGCGTGCCGGCACGCAGAAGCCCGACATCTCCACCGTAGATGCACTCCGCACCGCCTTGCTCAACGCGAAATCCGTCGCCTA
The DNA here is from genome assembly GCA_023442085.1 of Pseudomonadota bacterium. Classification (GTDB taxonomy): domain Bacteria; phylum Pseudomonadota; class Alphaproteobacteria; order Rhizobiales; family Xanthobacteraceae; genus Xanthobacter. The sequence goes on from JAEZMT010000047.1 coordinate 2,983, forward strand.
TTCGGACAGCGCGAGCGGCGTCTATGTGGAGAATGAGCTGTTCAAGCGCCTTGGCATCGAGGAGCAGATGAAGGGCAAGGCGCGCATGATCCCGGCCGAGCCCGTGGCCGCGGTGGTGGCGCGGGGCGATGCCGAACTAGGGTTCCAGCAGATCAGCGAGCTGCTGCCTGTTGCGGGCGTCGAGGTCGTCGGCCCGATTCCCGAGAGCGTGCAGAAGATCACGGTCTTCGCCGCCGGCCTCTCCACGAAGGCCGAGGCCGCCAAGTCCGGCGCGGACCTCATCGCCTTCCTCACCTCCCCCGAGGCCGCGCCCGTCATCCGCAAGACCGGGCTCTACCCCATCGCCCATCCTGCCGCGAAATAGCAGCGAGAGCAGATCAGGCACGGACTGAAAAGCGAGCCAGGCCTCTCCGTCGCCCGCCCCGCCTAAATAAGGGGTCAAGTGACGGGCTCATCCGTCATCTGGCCGCGATGCGCCCCTGGCCCTGCTCCAGCACCTCGGCGAGGCCGAGGTCGGCGTGGAGATCCGCGACCACCGCCATATCTTCCTGAATTCGCGCGATAATCCAGTCCCGCACCTCATTGACGATGGGGCGCGCGGCCTTGTCGCGCGACTGGACGAACTGGCAGTGCCGCCCCGTCGTCATGAGGCGCGGGCTTGCGGGAATAAGCATCCTGTGGCGCAGCCAGTGGCAGACAACGTTCATCCAGCCCAGCGCCACGCCCTGCCCCAGCATGGCGGCCTGAACCACAATGGCGTAGTCCGAGAAGATCATTGAATTGACGGGCGAGCTCGAGTCCTCCGGAAAGAAGAGGTGCGACCAGTTCGGCTGCGCCTCGCTCAGGAAGATGAGGGTTTCCTCCGTCGACCTCATCGGGCCGCGATGCGCCTCGCTGTAGCCGGGGCTGCAGATGGGCAGGAGGATCTCCGGCATGATGTAGGTCGCCTCGTGCCGGTCGTCCGGCCCGTTCACGAAGCGCATGCCGAGATCGACATCGGAGACCGGGCCCGTCAGCGCCGTCATGATGAGTTCGAACCGGAGTTCCACGGTCGGAAATGTCCGCTTCAGCTCCGCCATGCGGGGCATGATCCAGTGGGTGGTGAAGCCGGTCGAGACCGACAGGGTCACGGTTTCCACCCCTGCCCGCAGGTCCTCGATCTCCCGCAAGGCATGCTCGATGCCGGAGAACCCGCGCGAGATGGCCTCATAGAGAATGAGCCCGGGCTCGGTGAGCGTCACGCCCCCCGGCAGGCGGTTGAACAGCACGGTTCCGATGTGATCCTCGAGCCGGCCGATCATGCGGCTGACCGCGGCTGGCGTGACATTCAGTTCGCCGGATGCACGCGCGAAGCTGCCGCAACGGGCCGCGGCCTCGAACGTGAAGAAGCCGTTCATTGACGGTAAGGCGAGACGGATTTTCCTCATTTACATGATGTAACTTAGCCGGGATTTTTTTTCAATTGAACCGGCCGCTCAAGATTGATTTCCTTAGCCTCAACGAAGGCCCTTCAGGCCACATAAAGCCAGAGAAACAGGGGAACGGCATCGCGACGGCAGCCCGGCCCGCGCCAGCGCAGGGTCATATTGTCTGCCGCAATGATGTAACGTTGCCGCGTTGCTTTCAAAGCGGGGCACGATGATAACGCCTGCATCTTCCGGAACGGTCGGCGTCTCGATCCGAAACGCCACCAAGCATTACGCCGGCTTCTGTGCCCTCGACGACGTGAGTCTCGAGGTGAAGCCCGGCGAGTTCGTCTCGGTGCTCGGGCCTTCCGGGTCCGGCAAGACCACCCTGCTCGGCATTCTCGGCGGCTTCGTCCAGCCCACCTCCGGGTCGGTCTTCCTGGGCGATCGGGACATCACCTATGCCCCGCCGCACAAGCGCGACATCGGTATCGTGTTTCAGAACTATGCGCTCTTCCCGCACATGAGCGTCGCCGAGAACGTGACCTTTCCGCTGCGCGCCCGCCGCATGCCGAAATCCGAATGGCCGGCGAAACTCAAGGCGGCCCTGGAAATGACCGAGCTGGGCGGCTTTGGCGATCGCAAGATCCACGAACTGTCCGGCGGCCAGCGCCAGCGTGTCGCGCTCGCCCGGGCCATGATCTTCGAGCCGCGTCTGATCCTGATGGATGAGCCGCTGTCCGCCCTCGACAAGCAATTGCGCGAGACGATGCAGATCGAGCTGAAGCATCTGCATCGCAAGCTCGGCGCCACCATCATCTACGTGACGCATGACCAGCGCGAGGCGCTGACCATGAGCGACCGCATCGCCATCATGAACAAAGGCCGCGTGGTCCAGGTGGATGCGCCGGAGCAGTTGCACGACCATCCGGTGAACTCCTTCGTGGCCGGCTTCATCGGCGAGGCGACGCTGGTGCCGGTGTCGCGCATCGATGACCGCTCGGTGGACCTCGGCGGCACGCGCATCGTCTCCTCGCAGCCAATCCCGCACAATCTACACCTGTTCCTCGCCGTCCACTCCGAGAAGCTCACGGTGGCGCAGGAGGGCGCTGAGAGCGGCGCCAACATCCTCACCGGCACCGTCTCCGAAACCCTTTACCAGGGCGAGAGCGTGCGCCTCTTCGTGGATCTGGACCACGGCGCCCGCCTGAGCCTGAGGGTGCCGAGCAACCACGAGAACCGCTCCCGGCTGAAGCTCCCCGGCGAGCGCATCGCTGTCCGGCTGCACCCCGACGACACGATCGTCGTGCCGAAGGCGCCTTGAGCCACTTTTCCAAATCCGAAAACCGAGATCCAAAAGGAAGCGTCAAATGCAGCTCTCTCAGTTCAAGGTCCTGACCTTCGACGTGGTCGGCACGCTCATCGATTTCGAGACCGGCGTCCTCAACGCCGTGCGCACGCTGGGCGGTCCCAAGGCCGCCGCGGCCAGCGACGACGAGATTTTCGAGCCCTACAAGCGCGGCCGGGACAAGTTCTATGGCCGCTCCTCCTTCGCCATGAAGGACGTCTACCTCTCCCTCGCCGCCGAATGCGGCTTCAAGGACGACGAGGCCACCGCCGAAGCCTTCCAGCTCGCCGTGCTGCGCTGGCCGGCGTTCGCGGATTCGGTGGAGGCGCTGCGCCGCCTGCGCAAGAACTACCGCCTGGTCGCCATGACCAATGCCGACCGCACCGCCTTCTCGGCCTACTCGGCGACCCTGGAAAACCCATTCCATGACAGCGTGACCTGCGACGAGACCGGCTGCGCCAAGCCGGACCCGCGCTTCTTCGCCTTCAACAAGGGCCGCCAGTCCGCGCACGGCTTCCGCCAGTCGGAAATCCTGCATGTGGCGCAGAGCCAGTATCACGACATCGGCGTCGCCAAGGCGGAGGGCTACACCACCTGCTGGATCGAGCGGCGCCAGGGCCTGAAGGGCTTCGGCGGCACGCCGGACCCGAAGGTGCTGACCAAGCCGGACTTCCACTTCTCCACGCTGAAGCAGCTCGCCGATGCCGTGGACGCGGAGCTCGACTCCACGCGCGCGGCCGCCTGAGCGCAGAAGGCAGAACAGCATGGTCACCCCCGCGCTCCCGACCGACATTCCCTCGCTGTGGCAGGCGACCTCCGTCGCCGCGCCCACCTTCGCGAGCGCGCGGGGGGACCAGAGCTTCGACGTCGCCGTGATCGGCGGCGGCTACACCGGTCTCACCACCGCGCACTATCTGTCCAAGGCCGGACTGTCGCCGGTGGTGCTTGAGGCCAACGGCATCGGCTGGGGCGCCAGCGGGCGCAACGGCGGGGTGGTCTCGGGCAAGTTCCGGCTGGGCTTCCGCGACATCGCCACCCG
>JAEZMT010000114.1 GCA_023442085.1 Pseudomonadota bacterium
ATCATGACCCGAAAACTTCGCCTCTTCGCAAAATGCGAAAGCGTGGCCGCATGTTTACGCTTCGGGAAGAACCTGTTCAGCACCCATTAAGACAAGTAAAAATCCTTTTATTTCCGTGCTTTAGCAAAGTCTTCATCGCCGCCTGCCATCTTCATCGGAGTTGGTTTGAGTAGCAGGTGCGTAGACATGACCGATGCCTATCGGCCGAGGGTCAAATATGTGATCGGGCCGGACGGGGGACCCCTGACCATCGCCGACCTGCCGCCGCCGGATACGCGGCGCTGGGTCATCCGCCGCAAGGCGGAGGTGGTGGCCGCCGTGCGTGGCGGGCTTCTCTCGCTCGAGGAAGCCTGCAAGCGCTACACCCTCACCGTGGACGAATTCCTCTCGTGGCAGGCCTCCATCGACCGCCACGGCCTGCCGGGCCTGCGCACCACGCGCATCCAGCACTATCGGCAGTAGAAAAGACTTGGCCAAAGGCCCGTGAGCAAGGCTCCCGGGCCTTTGTCGTGCGCTCTCGTAATCAGAATCCCCCGCCTCAGCCGTGCATCAGCGCGGTGACGTGGGCGGCGGCGGAGGTGGCGAGGCCTTCGAGGTCGTAGCCGCCTTCCAGCAGCGAGACCACGCGGCCCTCGCACTTCTTGTCGGCGATCTCCATCAGCCGGCGCGTGATCCAGCCGAAATCGGTGTCCACGAGACGCAGCGAGGCGAGCGGATCGCGCACGTGCGCGTCGAACCCGGCCGAGATCAGGATCAGGTCCGGCGCGAACGAGGTGATGCGCGGCAGGATGCGCGTCTCCATCGCCTCCTTGAACACCGCGCCGTCGTCGCCCGAGCGCAGCGGCGCGTTGACGATGGTGTTCACCGCCCCCGTCTCGCCCTGCGCCCCGGTGCCGGGATAGAGCGGCATCTCGTGGGTGGAGCAGTAGAGCACGCTGTCGTCGGCCCAGAAGATTTCCTGCGTGCCGTTGCCGTGGTGAACGTCGAAATCCACGATGGCGACGCGCTGGAGGCCGTACTTCGCCTGCGCGTGGCGCGCCGCGATGGCCACCTGATTCATCAGGCAGAAGCCCATGGGCTTGCGCGTCTCGCAATGGTGACCCGGCGGACGCATGGCGACGAAGGCGTTGGACACCTTCCCCTCCATCACCTCATCCACCGCGAAGCAGGCGCCGCCCACCGCGCGCAGGGCCGCTTCCCAGCTGCCCGGCGAGAGGATGGTGTCGGAATCGATGCGGACCAGCCCTTCCTGCGGCACGGCCTCGCCCATGGCGTCCACGAAATCCCCCGGATGCACCCGGATGATGTCCTCCCGCTCGCCGCGCGGCGCGAGATCGCGCACGAGGTGGGCGAACTTCTCCTGCTCGAAGATGCGGTCCAGCACGCGGAGCCGGTCGGCGCGCTCGGGATGACCGGGCGGCGTGGCGTGGCTGAGACCGGCGGGATGGGTGACGAGCAGCGTGGACATGGACAGGAACGCCCTCCCTTGGCGCAATCTTTACCTTCTTTATTGTGGCATATCATATTCCGGCAGCACCGGGAGGATGTTGCGCCGGATCAAGACTATTGCCGCGGGAGGCCCCAATGGCCTCATCCCTTTGGGTGCGGCAGCCTCAAAAACACCGGCCCTCAATTCCCGTCGAGCCGGCGGGAAAAGACGATGCGCGGCTCCTCCACATAGCCCTCGGCGGCATAGAAGCCGCGCACCTTCTCATTGTCCGGGCGCACGAGCAGCATGAGCTTGGGGATGGCGCGGGCGCGCAGCCAGTCCTCCACCGCGCGCAGCAGCGCCCGGCCGAGGCCGCGGCCCTGCAGGTCCGGCTCCACCGCGAGGTAATAGACCCAGCCCCGGTGCCCGTCGTGGCCCACCATGGCGGAGCCCAGGATTTTCTCTTCACCCGTGCGTCCGCCGTCCCGCGCCACGAGGATGGTGGAATGCGGCCCGCGCCGGGCCAGCGCGATGTCGGCATGGGGATCGTTCCACGGCCGGGTCAGGCCCGCCCGCTCCCAGAGCGCGGCCAGCGCCTCGGTGTCGGCGTCGGTGGCATGGCCGATGGCGATCTGGAGGCCGTCGACATCAATCGTCTGCGTGGTCATTGCGGCATCTCGGGATCGGAGGGACGAGGGGCGGAGGGACGGGGGGCGGCGGCGCGGGCAAGGCGGTCGGCGATGGCTTCGCCGAGCCCGTCCCGCGGCAGGGGAACGATTGCGATGGCGGAAACGCCCGCCGCATCGAGGGCGCGCAGGGCGCCATAGAGGCGGGCAGCGGCCTCGGTGAGGCTGCCGGCGGGGCTTAGGTCCAGCACGGTCGCAGCGGCCTCGATGCCCGGGGGACGGGCGCCGGCGAAGGTGACAAGCGCTTCGCCGGGCGCCACCGCGTCCGCATCGAGCCGCAGCGCGGCGCGCGGCGCGTAATGGGAGGCGAGGCGGCCGGGCGACAGCGGGGCGTCATCGCTATCGGATAGGGGGAGCCGCAGAGGCCGGCCCAGCGCCGCCTCGATGTCCTCGCGCGCAAGCCCGCCGGGGCGCAGCAGCACGGGATCGGCGCCGGTGCAGTCCACGATGGTCGATTCGACGCCCACAGGGGTCGGCCCGCCATCCAGCACGGCATGAATGCGGGCGGCGAGGTCGTCCATCACATGGCCGGCCTCGGTGGGCGAGACATGACCCGAGCGGTTGGCGCTGGGCGCCACCACCGCCCCGCCAAACGCCTTGAGCAGCGCCCGCGCATCGGGATGAGACGGCACGCGCAGGCCCACCGTGTCGAGCCCCGCGCGGGCGAGGTCGCACACGCCTTCGCCGCCGGTGAACGGCACGATCAGCGTCAGCGGCCCCGGCCAGAAGCGTTCGGCGAGCCGCGCCGCGTCCGCGTTGAAGGCGCCGAGGCGGCGGGCGGCGACGGCATCGGCGGTGTGCGCGATGAGGGGGTTGAAGGCCGGGCGGCCTTTGGCGGCATAGAGGGCGGCCACCGCATCCGGGTTCGCGGCATCGGCGCCAAGGCCGTAAACCGTCTCGGTCGGAAAGGCCACCAGCCCGCCCGCCGCCAGCAACCGCGCGGCCGTCTCCACCGCGCCCGTCGCGCGGGCGTCGAGGAGCCGGGTGGAGCGTTCGGGAGCGGATACGGCCATGGCTTGGAACCCGCCCCCCGACCAAAGGGTCAGGGCGCGCCTCTTGACGTCAGCGGCCGGCGCCGCGATGTGGGAGACCGGCAATCGCCGTGCTTAGAGCGCGCCCGCCGGGAGCGGTCAAGCCGGCGCCCAAAACCGTGAGGGAGGGTTCCGTGAGCTATCGCGCGCCGGTGGAAGAGATTTCCTATTTCCTGAAGACCTCCACCTCGCTCCCCGAGCTGATGGCCCAGGGCCTCGTGGACCTGTCCTTCGACGTGGTAGACCCGGTGCTGGAGGAGGCCGGCAAGTTCGCCGCCTCCGTCGTCGCGCCCTTCGACCATGCGGCGGACCGGCAGGGCGCGGCCTTCAAGGATGGCGCCGTGACCACGCCCGAGGGCATGCGCGCCACCTATGAGGCCTGGGCCGAGGCCGGCTGGAGCAGCGTGGCGGCCGAGGAGGAGTTCGGCGGCCAGAACCTGCCCTCCACCATCACCTCGGCGCTCACCGAATTCTGGAACGCCGCCTCCCCCGCCTTCGGCATCTGCGGCGTGCTGAACGTCGGCGCGGTCGAGGCGCTCACCGCCCACGGTTCCGCCGAACTGCAGCACATCTTCCTGCCCAAGATGGTGGCCGGCACCTGGACCGGCACCATGAACCTCACCGAGCCGCAGGCCGGCTCGGACCTCGCCGCCCTGCGCTCCAAGGCGGTGAAGCAGGCGGACGGCACCTACCGCATCTTCGGCACCAAGATCTTCATCACCTACGGCGAGCACGACATCGCCGACAACATCATCCACCTCGTGCTCGCCCGCCTGCCGGATGCGCCCGCCGGCACGAAGGGCATCTCGCTGTTCGTGGTGCCCAAGTTCCTCGTGAACGAAGACGGCAGCCTCGGCGCCCGCAACGACGTGGTCTGCGCCGGCATCGAGCACAAGCTGGGGCTGCACGGCTCGCCCACCTGCACGATGGTGTTCGGCGAAAAGGGCGAGGGCGCCGTCGGCTATCTCGTGGGCGAGGAGAACCGGGGCCTCGCCTGCATGTTCACCATGATGAACAACGCCCGCCTCGCGGTGGGCGTGCAGGGCGTGGCGGTGGCCGAGCGCGCCACCCAGCGCGCTTTCGCCTTTGCCAGGGATCGCAAGCAGGGCAAGGCGCCGGGCGTGGAGGGCTCCGCCCCCATCATCGCCCATCCGGATGTGAAGCGCATGCTCCTCACCATGCGCGCCGAAACCGACGCCGCCCGCGCGCTGTGCCTGAAGACCGCCGACGCGCTCGACCGGTCGCGCCTGCTGCCCGACCCCATCGCCCGCGCGGCGGCGCTGGCCGAGGCCAGCCTGCTGACGCCGGTGGCCAAGGCCTTCTCCTCCGACGCCGGCATCGAGGTGTCGTCCATCGGCGTGCAGGTGCACGGCGGCATGGGTTACGTTGAGGAGACGGGCGCCGCCCAGCACCTGCGCGATGCCCGCATCTTCGCCATCTACGAAGGCACCAACGGCATCCAGGCCATCGATCTCGTCACCCGCAAGCTGCCGCAGGAGGGCGGCGACGTGGTGACCGCGCTGATCGCCGACTATCGCGAGACGGCGGAGGAGGTCTCCGCCCTCAACGCACCGGACTTCGGCCATGCCGGCGCGCGCCTCGCGGAGGCGGTGGACGCCCTCGCCCGGGCGACGCGGGTGATGCTGGATCGCGTTGCCGACGAACCGGCCAAGGCCCTCGCCACGGCCACCCCCTATCTGCGGCTCTACGCCCGCGCGGCCGGCGGCGCCTTCCTCGCCCGCACCGCGCTCGCCGCTTATGCCGAGCGCGCGGGCGGGGCCACGGACCCCCGGCTTGCCGCCCGCATCGCGGTGGCGCGCTTCTTCGCGGAGAATATCGCGGTGGAGGCGAAGGGGCTGGAAGAGGCCGTCACCGGCGGCGCCGGCGGCGTGCTGGATGCCGAGGCGGTGATGGCCATCGGGTGAGGCGAACCCGGCTGGCGGGTCTCGGCTAGGCCGAGGCTGGCGGCCGGCCTTCGGGGCGCAGGCCGGCGCGCGGAAGGGATTGCCGGCGCGGGGTCTCGTGGGCGGCGTCCTCGGCGTTGCGGGCGGCGATGCCCACCGCGCGCCACGTGCCGCGCCCGGCATCCTTGGCCGCGTAGAGGGCCGCGTCGGCCTCGGCGATGAGAGCGGCGGCATCCAGAGTGCGGTCGTCCGCCACCGCCATGCCCAGGGAGAAGGAGGCGGGCAGCACCAGCCCCTCCACCTCTACCGGCCGCGACAGGTGCCGATGCAGACGCTCGGCCATGGCGGCGAACTCCTCGCGGTGCTTGCCGGCGGCGATGATGGCGAACTCGTCCCCGCCATAGCGCGCCACGAGGTCACCGGCGCGGATGGCCGATTGCAGCCGCCGCGCGGCGGTGGTCAGCAGCAGATCGCCGGCGATGTGGCCGTGCTGGTCGTTGACCGACTTGAAATAATCGATGTCGATGAGCACCACGGCGAACAGCGCCCCGTCGCGCACGAGGCGGCGCCGCGCCTGCTCCAGCGCGCGGTCGAAGCCGGCGCGGTTGGCAAGGCCGGTGAGCGGATCATGCGAAGCGGCGTGCTCCAGCGCGGCCTCCAGATGCTTGCGCTGGGAGATGTCGGTGATGGTGCCGACTGCGCGGGTTGGGCGGCCGACGGGATCACGCTCCACGATCTTGCCGCGCACGAGCACCCACACCCAATTGTCCGTGCCCTGGCGCGCGCGCATCTCCGCCTGGAACAGCAGGCGCCGGCCGCCCGCATGGTCCTTAAGCGCCTTGGCCACGTCCGGCAGATCGTCGGGATGGATCAATTGGCCATAATCGGACAGGCGCCGGTTCGCCTCGTCGGGCTCCATGCCCAGCATCCTGAGCGCGCGGACGCTGAAGAACACCGCGTCGGATGGCAAATGCCAGTCCCAGATGCCATCGTTGGCGCCTTCCAGCGCATAGGCGAGGCGGCGGCGGTCTTCCTGCACCTCGCGCTGCTGACGGCCGCGCTGCGACATGATGGCGGCGATGAGCAGCGCCGGCAGCATGATGAGGACGAGGCGCGCCTCCAGGCGCAGCATTTCGGTCACAAAATCGGGCTTGACCGGGGTCGACCAGATCAGCTGAGGCCATACGTTCGCCATGCCCAGCCCCAGCACCCCCAGCGCATAGAGGCTGGCGGCCACGGCCGTGGCGAACAGGCCGAGGCGGAAGGCGAACCACAGCAGGATGGCGCCGCCGAGGTCGCGCACCAGCGGCTCGCTGTAATAGGCGCTCGCGACGAGTGCGGTAGCGAGCGTGAGGCTGGCGAAAGCCAGTTCCTCCTCGCGGGACAGCTTGGGGCGCGTGCCGCCCTGTCCGCGCAGGCCCACGTCATCCTCGCGTCCGTGCCACAGCAGGAAAGGCGGCAACAGCAGTACCACGGCCGCCATCTCGGGAATCCATGAGCGCAGCAGCAGGGGGGCGAACGCGCCGTCCGTCGACAGGTAATGGACAAAGGCGGTGATGGCCGCACCCGGCAGCGTGCCGGCCACCGCCACCACGCCGAGGCTCACCACCATGGGCACGCTGCGCAGCGCGCCGCGCTCCATGCCAGCGCGCACGCAGCCCCAGCCCACCAATGCGAAGGTGAGCCCGTTGGCGCAGCCGGCGGCGAGCGCCGTCCCGATGTCCTGCCCCAGCACCATGAGGTGGACGCCGATGGAGACCAGGGTGACCGCGGCGGCAAGCCGCCCCAGCGCATCCCGGAACATGAGGAAATAGGCGCCCACCGCCAGTGCGTCCGTCGGCCAGACCGCTGGGTAAATCTCAAGGCGACGGCCGACCTCGGTGAAGGCGATCACCATGCCGCCGTAGAACACCGCGAACAGCACGAGGTCGGTGAGAAAGCCGATGAAGGAGGTGCCGGGCGCGGCCCGCTCCGCCGGCCCGGGATTTTGCTGCGCCCCGTCCGCCTCCTGCCCGGCATCCGTCTCGCGCAGCCTCGGCGTCCCGCGCGGCGCAGCAATGCCCTGCGGCGCGGGAGCGGGCGCGGCCGCTTCGGCGAAGTTGTGTGGCTGTGGCACCGGCGGGCTCACCGTCGGCGGCCCTACGGGCTGCATCGTGTGCGGGCGCATTGAACCTGCATGAGGGACAGCCGGCCTCTCGGGACCAGCGCTCTGGATCGCGGCAGACCCCCTCCCGTCCGGCCGCGAACAACAAAGACGCGCGAGCCTCAATGCAGTTCCATTGCATCGCGGCTCGTATTTCTCGCACGAATCGCAAAATGCAACAAATCGTGGTACTATAGGGTAGATTTAGCGCCTGAAGACATCAGCGCCCCGCGAAGCCGTCGAAGATGAAATCCGGTGCGCTGGTGTTGTGGCGGGAGGGCACGAGCCGCCCGGCCCAGAGCATGGCGACGTTCTGGGCATCGGCGAAGGTCAGCACCGGGGCCTCGCCCATGATGCCGCCGGCCCCGCCCTTGCCGCTGCCGAGGCTGCGCCAGGTGACGCGGGCGACATCGGCATTGCCTTCCGTCACATACATGGAGCGCAGCGCGGCGAAGGTGCCGGGCGGCGTGCCGTCCAGCTGCACCTCGAGGCGCACCTCGTCGGAAGCGGCTTTCACCACTTGCATGCGCGCCTTGCCGCCGGCCGCGAAATGCAGGGTGAAGGTGCGGGTCTGCGGCGCGAAATCCAGTTCCTTCAGCCGCACGATGGGGCGCTCCGCCTGCTCCACCGGGCCGACGAGGAAGGAGGAGCCGTAGGCGGTATCGCGCAGGTGCGCCGGTGACATGGGGCGGGCGCGCCAGTAGCCATCCGGCGGATAGACCACCAGCACCTCCTCGGCCTTGCCGTCCACGCGCATCCAGAGCTGGATCATGTGCAGCCCCTGCGTGACCTCCCCACCGATGCGGACAGGTACGGTCGCCGCACGCCAGAAGCTGGGGAAGACGAATCCGGTCAGCCACATGTCCGGCGTCTCGAAGATGGTGACGCGCTTGGAAGTCGTCGCGGCGGCGGGGGTGGCGGCCGGCGGGGTCCCGGTGGGCGGTGTCGCGGCGGCGGGCTGGAGCGCCTTGGGATCGGCCGGCACGACCGGATCGCCGGACATGTCGCAGGTTTCCCAGTCGGGCGCGGTGTTGTCCATCATCAGCATGCCGAGATAGGCCGGGTGGCGGACGGAGATGTTGAACTTCCGCACCTGGTCGGACACCAGCTTGAGCGTCACGTTGTCGGTCTCGGCGCAGGTGGCGTTGACACTCTCATTGCGCACCGTGACGCCCACCGGCTCCGCCCCGGCGGCGGTGATGGCGAGAACCGCACCGGCGAGGCCGGCAAGCAGGGCTTTGACGCGCGGGGCGCGCGAATCGAAGGCAGGCATCACGATCTCCGGTCGGCCGGGGGCGCCGGACCTTAGCAGCGCGATACACGGCGGGGAATGCGCGCGCACACTCCCCGCACCGTCACGCCTCAGGTTCCTCCGCAGGACATGACGTTAGGGAAATTATCATGCGCGTGCCCCTCGCAAATCGCAGGGCACGCCCCATATGACCTTCGGAAAACGCAGCGGTGCGGAAGTCGCCGCGCGGAGGAACGAGGGAACAGATGTCTAGATTTGGCCGAGGGTCGAGCAAGAGGTCCAGCATGGGTTCGCGCAAGGTTTCGGGGATTGCGGCGGTGGCCGTGGCGATGGCGCTGAGCCTCGTTGTCGCCGACCAGGCTGACGCGCGTCAGGGCGGCTCCTTCGGCAGCCGGGGCACCCGCACCTATACGACGCCGGCCCCCACCCAGACCGCGCCCAGCACGGCGGCGCCCATTCAGCGCTCGACCACGCCGCAGCCCGGCCCGCAGGCCGCCAATCCCGGTGCCGGCGCACAGGCGGCGGCACGCCCCTCCATGTTCGGCAAAGGCTTCGGCGGCGCGCTGATGCGCGGCCTGCTCATCGGCGGCCTCGTGGGCATGCTGTTCGGCGGCGGCCTCGGCGGCATGGCCGGCATTCTGGGGCTGCTGCTGCAGGTGGCCCTCATCGGCGGCGTCATCTATCTGGTGATGCGCCTGCTGCGCGGCCGCAGCGCCACCCCCGCCGCCGCCGGCTATGGCCGGTCCATGACGGGCGGCCCGGTTCCCGGCGGTCCCAATGGCGGCCCGCCGAACACCGGCCCGATGTCCCGCGGCCCCCTGTCCGGCCTGGGCATGGGCGGCGGCTTAGGTGGCGGCTTGGGCGGCGGAATGGCTGGTGGCTCCGTGCCGCCCCGCCCCTCCGCCGCTCCCGGGGCCCGTGGCGGCAAGACAGACGAGATCGGCGTGCAGCCGGCAGACCTCGACACGTTCGAGCGCCTGCTGGCCACTATCCAGACCGCCTTCTCCCGCGAGGACCAGGGCGAGCTGAAGGCCAACACCACGCCGGAGATGTTCGGCTTCCTCGCCGATGAGCTGCGCGACAATGCCGAGAAGGGCTTGCGCAATCAGGTGTCCGACGTGCAGCTGCTGCAGGGCGACCTGGCCGAAGCCTGGCGCGAGGGTTCGCGCGACTACGCCACCGTGGCCATCCGCTACGCCATCAAGGACCAGATGGTGGACCGCGCCACCGGCCGCGTCGTGTCCGGCAACACCGGCGTGGGCGAGACCACGGAGCTGTGGACCTTCGTGCGCGAGCGCGGTCCCTTCGGCACCGGGCCGTGGCTGCTCAGCGCCATTCAGGAAACCTGAGGGGCGCGTTTCCGTCCTCCCGCGAATTCAGAATTTACATCCGCCCGGGTCCACCCCCGGGCGGAACGCGTTATAAGGCGCGCATGCCGAACGCCATCACCGTCTCAGACGTCATCAGCGTCTCAGGGCTGAGCAAGACCTACGCCACCGGCCACACGGCCTTGAACAACGTCTCGCTGGACATCCGGCGGGGCGAGATCTTCGCCCTTCTCGGTCCCAACGGGGCGGGCAAGACCACGCTCATCTCCATCATCTGCGGCCTCGTGAAGCCCACGGCGGGCACGGTCACGGTGTCCGGCTTCGACATCGTCTCCCAATATCGCGAGACCCGCTCTCGCATCGGCCTCGTGCCGCAGGAGCTGACCGCCGAGGCGTTCGAGAGCGTGTGGGCGACGGTGAGCTTCTCGCGCGGCCTGTTCGGCAAGAAGCCGGACCCCGCCTATGTGGAGAAGGTCATCCGCAGCCTCTCCCTCTGGGAGAAGCGCGATTCGCGTATCATGACGCTGTCCGGCGGCATGAAGCGACGCGTGCTCATCGCCAAGGCGCTGGCCCACGAGCCGGAGGTGCTATTCCTGGACGAGCCCTCCGCCGGCGTGGATGTGGAGCTGCGCCGCGACATGTGGCGCCTGGTGCGCGAACTGCGCGATTCCGGCGTCACCATCATCCTCACCACCCATTATCTGGAAGAGGCCGAGGAGATGGCCGACCGGGTGGGCGTCATCAGCCGGGGCGAACTCATCCTCGTGGAGGAGAAAGCCGCGCTGATGAAGACGCTGGGCAAGAAGAAGCTCTCCGTGGAGCTCAACGCACCACTGGCCACCATTCCCGCGCGCCTCGCCCCGTTCGACCTCACGCTCTCCGATGGCGGCGCCTGCCTGACCTACAGTTATGCGGCGACTGCGGAGGGCACTGAAGGCCGCGACCACGGCATCGCCGACCTTCTGGAGGCGCTGGCCGCGGAGGGCATCGCGTTCCGCGACCTGCACACGGAGCAAAGCTCGCTCGAGGACATCTTCGTCAGCCTGGTGAGGCGCTCGTGAATCTTCAAGCCATCCGCGCCATCTACACCTATGAGATGAACCGCACGCGCCGCACCATCGGCCAGAGCATCGTCTCGCCGGTGCTGTCCACCTCGCTCTATTTCGTCGTGTTCGGCTCGGCCATCGGCTCGCGCATGTCGGAGGTGGGCGGCGTGCCCTACGGCGCCTTCATCGTGCCCGGCCTGATGATGCTGACGCTGCTGACCCAATCGATCAGCAACGCGGCCTTCGCCATCTATTTCCCGCGCTTCACCGGCACCATCTACGAACTGCTCTCGGCGCCGGTCTCGCCGTTCGAGATCGTGGCGGGCTATGTGGGGGCGGCGGCGACGAAATCCGTGCTGCTCGGCCTCATCATCCTTGCCACGGCCGCGCTGTTCGTGCCCATGGAGGTGCGACACCCGTTCTGGATGCTGACCTTCCTGGTGCTCACCGCCGTCACCTTCTCGCTGTTTGGCTTCATCATCGGCATCTGGGCGGACGGGTTCGAGCGGTTGCAGCTCATCCCCATGCTGGTCATCACGCCTTTGACGTTCCTAGGCGGCACCTTCTATTCGCTGGATATGCTGCCGCCGGTGTGGCGCACCATCACCTTGTTCAACCCGGTCGTCTATCTGGTCGCCGGCTTCCGCTGGAGCTTCTTCGGCACCTCGGACGTGCGGGTGGAGGTGAGCGCGGCGATGACCCTCGCCTTCCTCATCGCCTGCCTGCTCATCGTGCGCTGGATGTTCCGCACCGGCTACCGGCTGAAAAGCTGATTCCCAAAGAGGTCCCCATGTCCGAAGATACCGCCCGCCCCACCTACAAGGCGTTCACCGAGCGCGCGCCTGACATCTATGCGGGCCTTGCCGCCCTCACCAAGGGCGTGGACGCCACCGGCCTCGACAAGGGCCTGACCGAGCTGGTGAAGGTGCGCGCCTCGCAGATCAACGGCTGCGCCTTCTGCCTGAAGTTCCATCTCGGCGTCGCCCGCAAGGCCGGCGTCGCGCAGGAGAAGCTGGACCTGCTCGCGGCGTGGGAGGAGGCCTCCGCCTTCTCCGAGCGGGAAAAGGCGGCGCTGGCCTGGACCGAGGAGCTGACGCTGCTCGGCACCGGCGCGGCCTCGCAGGACGCCTGGGAGGCGGTGCTGGAGGAGTTCTCCGCGGACGAAGCCCTGTTCCTCACCGTCGCGGTGGCCACCATCAACGCCTGGAACCGGATCGGCATCGCCTTCAATTTCGAGGCGTGAGGGCCGGCCGCCTCTCGTCGTCATATACCGCCGTCATGGCCGGGCTTGTCCCGGCCATCCACGCCGGGCCGCAAGAAGCAACTTCAGCTATTCATTCCCGGCCGTACCACGTGGATGCCCGGCACAAGGCCGGGCATGACGCTGGTGTTGTGCTGCGAGAGTCCCCCCTCACATCCCGCCCATGCAGACGTACTTGATGTTCAGATAGTCGTCGCAGCCGTACTTGGAGCCCTCGCGGCCGACGCCGCTCTCCTTCACGCCGCCGAACGGCGCCACCTCTGTGGTGATGACGCCGGCGTTGACGCCCACCTGCCCGTACTGCAGCTGCTCGGAGACGCGGAAGGCGCGGCCGAGATCCTTCGTGAAGAAGTAGCAGGCGAGACCGTATTCGGTGTCGTTGGCGTATGAGATGGCCTGCTCCTCCGTCTCGAACTTGAACAGCGGCGCCAGTGGACCGAAGATCTCGTCGCGGGCGAAGGCCATGTCCTGGGTGGCGTTGGCGAGCACGGTGGGCTCGAAGAAGGTGCCGCCCAGCGCCGGCTGCTTGCCGCCGGTGAGCACCGTGGCGCCCTTGTC
>JAEZMT010000142.1 GCA_023442085.1 Pseudomonadota bacterium
GTCTTGGTGGCCTTCGGGGAGGCGGGCGTGGCCGCGGCCTCCCGGTCGCGCGCCTCGCGCACGGCGCGCAGACGCGCGCTGTTCTCGCGCACCGCCTCGAAGTCGGTCCGGTAGCGATCCATGGCCCGCTCGATGGATTCGTCCAGCTGGCGGCGGCTCTCGGCGCTGGAGAGCGTGTTCTGATGTGGTGTGATTGGAGTCATCAATCACAGTAACACGTCTGGGCGCAAAGTCGCAGCGATAAGATAAATGAACTGAAATATGAAATAAAAAACCCCGCCGGTGAGGGTGGGGTTTTTCAGAACTGTGTGTGCATCAGTCCAGCAGCCAGTACATCCGTGGTCCGCTAGAGCGATGTCACGCGGCCTGGAGGTTTCCGGCCGAGTTCTTGCCGGACTTGTTGTCCCGGACGATATCGAACTGGAGCTTCTGACCTTCGGCGAGGCCCTGCATTCCGGCGCGCTCGACGGCCGAGATATGCACGAACACATCCGCGCCGCCGTTGTCGGGCTGGATGAAGCCGAAGCCCTTGGTGGCGTTGAACCACTTCACGGTACCGATGTTCATGACGATTTCCTTTCAATCGCGCGTGGGTGCTCAGCCCGAGTGATCGAGCTGAACAAAAGTTAGAAATTGAAGGGAGGTATCGTCAGGCGCTCTGTTGCGCCAGAAAATCAGCCGTCAAATTCAGACAGGTCGAATATAGGAGGCCGTTATGATTATAGCAAGGCCCGCATTTTTTTAAATTCGGGCACTCGATTTGCCGCCTATATTTCGCCGGGACGCCGCAATTCGGATTCGCGCGCGATCCGCTCGAACGCCTCATGCTCGCCTTTTACGCGATAGCTGGGCTCGCCTTTGTCATGCGGCATGATGCGAACGATCCTGAACCGCCCTTGCGGGGATCGAAAGCCTGCGACGAACTCAACGAGGCCGTCGGCGTCAAATTTCGTGTTCATGGTCCCTCTGTAGCACGGATTACGCGCGAGCACGATCAATTCTCGAAGAGACGAAAGAATCTGCCCCGTAGTTTTCACCGTGTCACCGCGCGTGCCTATGCTAGGATCATCGCGGCTTCGCAGCGGAAGCTGAAGGAGCTGACATGAAAAAAGCGTTCGTCCTGGCCGGCCTCATCTCGGCAGGCATCTCCTCCGCCGCGGCGAGCGCTCCGGATATGACGCTCGATTTCACCTGGATCGGAACGACCCTGTGCGCACCGCGGCCCAACAGCCCGGAATTCCAGGTCGGCAACGTGCCGGCGGGAACGGCCCGACTGCGTTTCGCGCTGCTCGGGCCGAGCGGGCGGGAACTGGGCGGTGCGGATGTGCAGCTCCCGGCGCGGGGTGCCATCCCGCGCGGCGCCGTCTCCTACAGGTCGCCCTGTGTCGGCGGCATCTACACTTGGACCGTCGAGGCCCTCGACGCGGACGGCAAGCGCCTCGGCTTGGCCAGCCTCGCCCGGCCGTTCTACTGAGCGCCGGCGAGCAGTATCGGGTGGCCGGGGCATCGGCCCCGACTCACCACGGAACTTAGCGGGCTGTGATAGGCGTTGCGCCGGTTGCCGGACCTCGGCCAGCTGTGGGCCGGGCGCGACGCTTGGGGGCAGCGATCAGGCCTTCATACTGGGCCTTCTTGCGCGCGGCCTTCCGGTGCCGGCGGATCGCCTCATCATGCTCGCGGGCCTTCCGCTCGGAGGGCTTTTCATAGGCCCGGCGCTGCTTCATCTCGCGGAAAACGCCCTCGCGCTGCATGCGCTTCTTCAGAACCTTGAGAGCCTGCTCGACATTGTTGTCTCTGACGAGAACCTGCAAAACATTTCCAATCTGAAGGTCGTGCCGGTTCCCCGGCCAGATGTGTGGCCGTTTGCCCGGATGCCGGGCGGAGCCGGCGTGGGGAGAGTGTAGAGGGTCCCGGCGCGCAAAGCGATGGGCGCCAGCGGCCATCTCCTATGCGGTTGCCGCAGCCTCGTGCGTGACCACCTTGAACGACGTGAGCGTTGCCGGGCCGAAGGATGTGACGAGCGCGACATCCGTCGCGTCGCGTCCGCGGGCCATCAGGATGCGGCCGATCCGCGGCGTATTGTGCCGGGCGTCGAACGTGTACCAGCGGTTCCCCAGATAGACTTCGAACCACGCGCTGAAATCCATCGGGGCCGGATCGGCCGGCACCCCGATGTCGCCGAGATAGCCGGTGCAGTAACGCGCCGGAATGTTCATGCAGCGGCACAGGGTGATGGCGAGGTGGGCGAAGTCCCGGCACACGCCTTCCTTGCTCGTATAGGCGTCGAAGGCGGTCTTGAGCGGGCTGGCCCGGGCATAGTCGAACGCGATGTGGCCATGGACGAAATCGCAGATGGCCTGTACCAGCGGCCAGCCCTTCGGCAGGTGGCCGAACTGCGACCAGGCGAATGCGCTGAGGCGGTCGGTCTCGCAATAGCGGCTGCCCAGGAGGAAGATGAGCACGTCGACGGGTAGGACAC
Organism: Pseudomonadota bacterium; assembly: GCA_023442085.1. Classification (GTDB taxonomy): domain Bacteria; phylum Pseudomonadota; class Alphaproteobacteria; order Rhizobiales; family Xanthobacteraceae; genus Xanthobacter. The sequence goes on from JAEZMT010000142.1 coordinate 2,480, forward strand.
CCAGGGCATGCTGGGGCGCATCGGGCGCCACGTCGTCGGGCAGTCCGCTGTCGCGGATCGTGAAGTCGGTGCGCAGGGTGAGGACGCCCGCCGGCGCCGTGATGACATGGCAGAAGTTGCCGAAGCTGTCGTGATAGGTGTTGGCGGGAAGCGGCGGGTCGAACATCACCCGGTCGGGGTTCAACAGATCACTCACCCGCGCCGGATGGACGCTGAGCGTGAGGATCATGGGCGTCGGCTGCGGGCAGCTGTAGGACATCTCGTAGCCGGCGTGAATCAGCATGTGGGCCTCAGCTCTGTGCGGACATGGCCCGCGGATCGGTTATGGTGCGCGCAGGTTCGGGGCTGCGCAGCATGCGTGGCCGGTGACGGAAAGGTCCTGACGTGAGCGCGCGTGTTTCCCTGTTGACGGCGGACGACGTGCCGCCGCTCACGGTGATAAATCCCGAAGGTCGTTCCGCGTTCCTTCTTGTCGCGGATCATGCGGGGAACAGGCTCCCCGGCTCGGTCGGGACGCTCGGCCTCTCGGCGATGGACCGCGAGCGCCATATCGCGTGGGACATCGGCATCGCCGGTGTCTGCCAAGCTCTGTCAGACCTACTCGATGCCACGCTCATTCAACAGAACTATTCTCGCCTGCTGATCGACTGCAACCGGCCGCTCGGCGCCGCGCAATCCATTCCGGTGGAGAGTGATGCGACGCCCATTCCCGGCAATCAGGGGCTTGGAGCGGAGGAGCGCCGCGCGCGGGAGAGCGAGATTTTCGTGCCCTATCACGCGTGCATCGCGGCCGAACTCGACCGGCGGCAGGCCGCGGGCGTGCCTGTCATCCTCATCTCGATGCACAGCTTCACGCCTGTCTTCGCCGGCTTCGCGCGGCCGTGGCACGCGGGCCTGCTCCATCACCGCGACGGCCGTTTCGCCGAGGCTCTGCTGCCTCTGCTGCGCGCCGATGCCGCGCTCATCGTGGGCGACAACGAGCCCTATGCGGTGAGCGATGCGACGGACTGGACCATTCCCGAGCACGGCGAGCGGCGCGGCATTCCCCATGTGGGCATCGAGATTCGCCAGGATCTTGTCGCCCGGCCCGACGGCCAGCGGGAATGGGCCCAGCGGCTGGCGCCCCTTTTCAGAGCCGCCGCCGCGCGGTTCGAGGACGCCGGCCAGCTGGCCGCGCGAAGCCCGCTGCTGCAGGATTGATCTTCCTGGCCAGCAGCGCCGGCCTGAGCAGGACGGCTTAGCTGCCCAGATACGCCGCCCGCACGTGGGGATCGTCGATGAGGTCCGCGCCCTTGCCGGACATGACGATGCGCCCGGCTTCCAGCAGGTAGGCATAGTCGCACAGTTCCAGCGCGGCGAAGGCGTTCTGCTCCACCAGGAGCACGGTGGTGCCGGCGTCGCGGATGGAGCCGATGATGGCGAACATCTGCTCCACGATGTTGGGCGCGAGGCCGAGGGATGGCTCGTCGAACAATACGAGGCGTGGTCTGGACATGAGGGCGCGGCCGATGGCCAGCATCTGCTGCTCTCCGCCGGAGAGGGTGCCGGCCATCTGGTGGCGCCGCTCGGCGAGGCGGGGAAAGCTCGTGTAGATGCGCTCGTAATCGGCTTTCAGCCCGGCGTCGCTGGCGCGCAGATAGGCGCCCATGGCGAGGTTTTCGGAAACGCTCATGTGCGGGAACACCCGCCGACCTTCCGGGCAGTGGGCGACACCGAGCTTCAGCATCTTCTGCGGCCCGGCGCGGGTCACGTCGTCGCCCTGAAGGCGAATGGAGCCGGCGCGCGCCGGGACGAGCCCGGAGATGGTGCGCAGCGTGGTCGACTTGCCCGCGCCGTTGGCGCCGACCAGCGCGACCAGCTGACCTTCGCCCACCGTCAGCGAAATGCCCCGCAGCGCGGCCACCTGCCCGTAGCCGCAGACGAGATCGGAAATCTCAAGCATGGGCCACCTCCCGCTGCTCCAGCTTCGCGGCGCTCTTGCCGAGATAGGCCTCGATGACCTTAGGGTCCGTTCGGATGGCCTCGGGCGGCCCTTCCGCGATCAACCGTCCGTAGTTGAGGCAGACGATGCGGTCGGACACCTCCATCACCATGGGCATGTCGTGCTCCACGAGAAGGATGGTGACGCCCTCGTCCCGCACCTTGCGGATGAGGCGCACGAAGCCCTGCGTCTCGGAGGCATTCATCCCGGAGACCGGCTCGTCCAGCAGCAGCATTTTCGGCTCCACGGCGAGCGCGAGCGCGAAGCCGACGAGGCGCTGCTCGCCGTAGGAGAGGGAGCCGGCCTTGTCGCCGGCGCGGGCGGTGAGGCCCACCATGTCGATGATGGCATCCGCCCGCTCGCGCACCGCATGCTCCGCCCGCCGCGCGGCGGGGGTGGGGAACAGGCGGTCGAGGAGGGCCGCCGCGCGCGTGTCATCG
>JAEZMT010000202.1 GCA_023442085.1 Pseudomonadota bacterium
CGCCGGACTTCGCGACAGGTGGACAGCCCCGGTGCTGCTGTGCATTTTAGCCGCTCCCGGAGGGGGTGACGGCGGCGCCGCCGCCGTGGATCGGGTACGGAGAAGTTGCGTGGCGGAATTCAGCGGACGCAGGGCCGAAATCCTCGCGGTCATCGCAGAAGAGGCATCCATCGATCCGGCCATCATCGACGCGGACACCAGCGTCGCGGACCTCGGCATCGGATCGCTCGACCTCGTGGAGCTGATCTTCAAGATCGAGGAACGCTTCGGCATCGAGGTGCCATCCCAAGGCGTGCTCGAAAGCAACGACGTGAAGGTTTTCGCCCTGCTCGAAGCGGTCGAGCAACTCATCGATGCGCGGAGCGGCACGGTGTCCACGGCGCAGCCGGCCCGATGAGCCGCAGGGTCGCCATCACTGGCATCGGCGCCGTTTCCGCCCTCGGTCTCGGCATTCCCGTCCATCTCGAAGCCCTCCGGCAGGGGCGAGGCGGCATCGGCCCGCTTACGCTGGTGCCGCAGGAGCAGGTCAAGACGCGGGTGGTGGGTGAGGTGCCGGGCTACTCGGCTGAAGCGCACTTCACCCCGCGGCAGATTTCCACGGTCGACCGCTCCGGCCAGTTCGCGCTGCTGGCGGCGGCCGAGGCGATGACCGAGGCTGCAGGCGCCACCGAGGGCGTGGCGCCGCAGAAGGCGGGCGTCATCTTCGGTGCGGCGGTGGGCTGCCAGACGCTGGAAGAAGGCTATGTGCGCATCCTTCGCGATGGCGCGCGCCCTCTGCCCTTCACGGTGCCGCGCGTCATGCCGTCTTCGGCGGCCAGCCAGATTTCCATGGCTTATCACATCACCGGGCCGAGCTTCAGCGCTGCTTCCGCCTGCGCCTCGGCGTCCCATTCCATCGGCCTCGCCTTCCAGATGATCCGCAGCGGAATGCTGGATATGGCCGTGACGGGCGGATGCGAGGCGCCGTTGACCTTGGGCATGGTGAAGAGCTGGGAAGCGCTGCGCGTGCTCGCGGCCGACACCTGCCGCCCCTTTTCCAAGGATCGCAGCGGGCTGGTGCTGGGCGAAGGCGCGGCCGTGCTGGTGCTCGAGGAGATGGAACGGGCCCGAGCCCGCGGCGCCACCATCCTGGGTGAGGTGCTCGGCTTCGGCATGACCGCCGATGGCGCCGACCTTACGGCGCCCGATGCCTCCAGCACCGCCCGCGCCATTGCCGCGGCGCTGGATGATGCGGGGCTGGACGCGGGCGCGGTGGATTACGTCGCGGCGCACGGCACCGGCACGGTGCTGAATGACAAGACCGAAACCGCGTCTCTGCGCATGGTGCTGGGAGATCGGCTCGCGAAGGTCCCGGTCTCCTCGCTGAAATCCATGACCGGCCACTGTTTCGGCGCCTCGGGGGCACTGGGCGTCATCTCAGCGCTGCTGGGCATGCGCAACGGATTCCTGCCGCCCACGCTGAATTTCCGCGAGCCCGATCCCGAGTGCGACGTGGACTGCGTGCCCAACACGCCTCGGGCGGCCGCGGCTGAGGTCGCCCTGGTCAACGCCTTCGCCTTCGGCGGCCTGAACGCGGTTCTCGCGATCAGAGCCGCCTGAAGGGGGTTCAGTCCACCGTCAGCCGGATCTCGCCGACGCCCTCGATCCCGCCTTCCAGCACATCGCCCTTGTGCACTGGGCCGACGCCCGCCGGGGTGCCGGCGAAGATGAGGTCGCCGGGGGCGAGGCGGAACAGGGTGGAGAGGGTGGCGATCATCTCCGGCACCTTCCAGATCATCTGGTTGAGGTTGCCATCCTGCTTCATCCGGTCGTTGACCTTCAGGAAGATGCGGCCGGTGCCGGGGTGCCCGGCGGTCGCCACCGGAAGGATCGCCGAGCAGGGCGCGGAGTCCTCGAAGGCCTTTCCGGTTTCCCACGGGCGGCCGAGCTTCTTGGCTTCGCCCTGAAGGTCGCGGCGCGTCAGATCGAGGCCAACGCCGTAGCCGAAAACGTGGTCGAGGGCCCGTTCAACCGGAATGTCCTCGCCGCCTTCCTTCAGCGCCACCACCAGTTCCACCTCGTGGTGCAGGTCCTTGGTGAGCTTGGGGTAGGTGATGGTTGCGCCCGAGCGCACCAGCGTGTCGGGGTTCTTCTGGAAGAAGAAGGGCGGCTCCTTGTTGGGGTCGTGGCCCATCTCCACCGCGTGGTCGGCGAAGTTGCGGCCGACGCAATAGATGCGATGCACCGGAAACACGGCATCGCTGCCGACGATGGGCAGGTGAGGATGGGGCTGGGGCTGGAAGACGTAGCTGGCCATGGGGCGCTCCGAAGGTTCGGGTGCTTGAATAGGGCGCAGCGACCGGAGAGGGAAGGGCGAAACGTCGCAGCGCGTGGCGGGTGAACGGATTTCGCGAGCCTCAGGCCCGGCTGGCTTCCACGATGTCGAGCGCCGCCGCAAAAGCGGCTTCGATGCCGAGGTCGGAGGTGTCGAGCAGCACGGCATCGTCGGCCTTCAGCAGCGGCGCGCTGGAGCGGCCCGAGTCGCGCTCGTCGCGCTTCAGAATGTCCGCCAGGACCGCCTCATAGGTGATGGCCTCGCCCCGTCCGGCCAGCTCGCGAAACCGGCGCTCGGCCCGCACCTCCGGCCGTGCGGTGACGAACAGCTTGGCCGGCGCATCGGGGCAGATGACCGTTCCGATGTCGCGCCCGTCGAGCACCGCTCCGCCAGTCTGGGCGGCGAAGCGGCGTTGGAGGTCTAGGAGCGCCGCGCGCACGCCGGGCCGGGCGGCCACCACGGATGCCGCCTCGCCCAGCTCCGCCGTGCGCAGGGCGTCCGGGTCCAGGGCCGAAACATCAAGGTTCAGGGCGGCAGCGACCGAGGCCTCCTCGTCGCCGAGGCGGCCCTCTGCGAGGCAGCGCGCTCCGACCGCGCGATAAAGCAGGCCGGTATCGAGATGCGGCAGGCCATAATAAGCCGCCAGCCGTCGCGCCAGCGTGCCCTTGCCGGATGCCGCCGGCCCGTCGATGGCGATGACCATGGCCGCCCCGTCAGTCGATGACGGCGCCGAGGCCGCGCATCATGGGCAGGAAGGTGGGGAAGGAGGTGGCGATGAAGGCCACGTCGTCGACGCTCACCCCGTCCTCGCTGGCAAGCCCCAGCACGAGGAACGACATGGCGATGCGGTGGTCCATGTGGGTTTCCACCGGCCCGCCGCCCTTGACCGTCGCGGCGCCGGTAACGAGGAGGTCGTCGCCCTTCACCTCATGGGCGATGCCGCAGGCGGCGAGGCCGGCCGCCACGGCGGCGAGGCGGTCGCTCTCCTTGACCCGAAGCTCGGACAGGCCGCGCATGGCCGTCGTGCCCTCGGCGAAGGCAGCGGCAACGGCGAGGACGGGATATTCGTCGATCATGGCCGGCGCCCGCTCGGGCGGCACGTCGACGCCCTTGAGGCGGGAATGACGCACGCGCAGGTCCGCCACCCGCTCGCCGCCCTCGGTGCGCTCGCCGACGATTGTGATGTCGGCGCCCATCTCGAGGAGCGTGGTGATGAGGCCGGTGCGTAGCGGGTTCATCATCACGTCGGTGAGAATGATGTCCGACCCGGGCACGATCAGCGCAGCCACCAGCGGGAAGGCGGCGGAGGAAGGATCGGCCGGCACGTCCACTGGCGCGGCGACGAGGGGCGGGCGGCCCTTCAGCGTGATACGGCGGCCATGGGCGCCATGGGGCTCGACGGAAATCTCCGCGCCGAAATGCTCCAGCATCCGCTCGGTATGGTCCCGGGTGGCCTCGCGCTCGATTACCACCGTCTCGCCATCGGCGCCGAGCCCGGCAAGCAGCACGGCGGACTTCACCTGCGCGGAGGGAACCGGCGTCTCGTAGGTAATTGGTTTGGTCTCGCTGCTGCCTTTCAGGGTCAGCGGCAGGCGTCCGCCCTCGGCCGAGGAGACCACCTCGACGCCCATCTGCGTCAGGGGATCGAGCACGCGCTTCATGGGCCGGCGGCGCAGGCTGGCGTCGCCGTCGAACCCGGCGATAACATGCTGTCCGGCAACGGCGCCCATCATCAGACGCACGCCCGTGCCGGAGTTTCCGAAATCGAGCGGCGCGGCGGGGGAGGCGAGGCCGCGGCCGCCAGTGCCCGTCACTTCCCAGGCGCCTTCGCCGGTGCGGGTCACGCAGGCACCCAGCGCCGCGCAGGCCTTGGCGGTATTCAGTACGTCCTCGCCTTCGAGCAGGCCGGTGATGCGGGTCGTGCCCTCCGCGAACAGCCCGAAGATCAGCGCGCGGTGCGAGACGGATTTGTCTCCCGGCACCCGCACCCGGCCGGAGAGGGCGGGAGAGCGGCGCCCGGTGGCGGGGTGGGCCTCGCCCGTGCCGTGGCCGTGTGCTTCGGGAGCGCTTGCGGTTGCGGGTTCGGGATGGGCCATTTCTGCCTCGCTCGGGCGGTCTGCTGCCGGCCTCGGCCGGGGCGAACGCCGCATGTTCTGTGCCGCCGTCGTCTAGCACGCCGTCGCTTGCGACGTCACGCTGTTGCGACGCCATGATGATCTGCCCTTGACAGGGCGCGGGCGAAACGCCAATGGAGCACGCTCCTTATACAGCTCCGAGGAACTTTGCCGTGGCGAAGCCCGAACTCGGCACCAAGCGCATCTGTCCGGTTACGGGGCGCAAGTTTTACGACCTCAACAAGGATCCCGTCGTGTCTCCGTTCACGGGGGAATCCTATCCGAGGTCCTATTTTGAACCCGCCGCCCGTGGCAGCAGCCGCGCGGAGCCGCGCGCGGCCGTCGCCGCCGAAGAGGCGGACGGCGAGGAGGCCGAGGCCGAGGTCATCAGCCTCGAGGAAGCCGACGAGGAAGCCGCTGCCCCCTCCAAGGTGGTGGTCGGCGACGACGTGGATGTGGACGACGACATCGAGGCCGGTGACGACGACACCTTCCTTGAAGAAGACGAAGATGATGGGGATGACGTCTCCGATCTGATCGGAGAGGGCCTCGAAGACGACGAAGAGGCTTGATACCCGACGCGGCCTGTGCTTTAAGGCCGCTCTCGCTCGGCGGACATGAGTCGCCGGGCACCCCGCCGCGGGACTTCCCGGCGCGCTAACTGGTTCTGATGCCGAGGTTTTATGCCTTGGTGATGAAGCCCAAAGCGTGCAGCCCGCGGCCCGGTGGGGCCATAGCTCAGTTGGGAGAGCGCTTGAATGGCATTCAAGAGGTCGGCGGTTCGATTCCGCCTGGCTCCACCAAATCTCCACCCGGCATTCCCCATCGATTGCCCCGTGCCGGGGGCGTTCCACCCAGGTTTCCGGCTGAGGTTCATCCCCCGATTCGGGTGGGTTCGGCTCGATTCGAACGACGTCTCGAATCCCCGCCGATAGCGGTCCCTCCGACAGCCCGCTCCGACAGGCCGACTAACCCGCGAATCGGTCCCGGCCGCCGCCGCGAAGAGCGACGCGCTACGCGCAATCTTGAGCATTGCAATTGCGACGCACTCGCAGGTTGTGACTGTGCCGTCGCATCTCCCGCGCGCACGTTGCGTCGTAGGGTCCCGCCTGCCAGCCTGCTTCAGCTGCCCGCCCGATCCGCTCGCGGGCCTGCCTCTACCGCCTGCCCGCCCAAAAGTTATCCCCACCCTCATCCGCCGACCGGTCCGCCCGCCCCAGCGTCATCGATCGAGGTCCTGCTCCCGTGTGGACACCCCCCGCCGCCCCCACCAATGAGGCCGAGCGCCTCACCGTCCTTGCGACGTGTGGTCTCATGGATACGCCCCCCGACGAGCGGTTCGACCGGCTGACGCGGCTGGCGCGGCGGCTCTACGAGGCGGACGTCGCCTTCCTCGGCCTCATCGACGGCACCCACCAGTGGCAGAAATCGCGCACGTCCGATCTCGTGCCGGCCAGCGTTCCCCGGCGCGACACCATGTGCAACATGCTGGTGGCGAGCGGCGCACCGCTGGTGATCGGCGACATGAAATCCGATCCACGCCTTCTGGGCCATCCCCTCGTCCCGCAACTGCCGCTGCGCTTCTACGCGGGCGCGCCGCTGATGGTGGAGCCGGATCTGGTCATTGGCTCGATGTGTGTGATGGGGCGGGAGGCGCGGGACAAGGAGGCCTTTGACTTCGGCCCGCTGCTCGATCTCGCGGCGGTGGCGGCGGACGAGGTGGAGCTTTTGCGCCTCAATCGCGATCTCGCCCGCAAGTCCCAGCTGGACGCGCTCACGGGCCTGCCCAACCGGCGCAGCTTCGACGAGGAGCTGGAGCGCGCCATGCGCAGGGCGCAGCGCCTGGAAGGGCCGCTGTCGCTGCTGGTGATCGACATCGACCACTTCAAGGTGGTGAACGATTTGTGGGGTCATCAGGCCGGAGATGCGGCGCTGGCCGCGGTGGGCGGCGTGCTGGCGCGGTTTCCGGGGCGCGCGCAGGATACCGCGGCGCGCTATGGCGGCGAGGAATTCGCGGTGATCCTGCCGGATACCGACGAGGCGGGCTGCGACGTGGTCGGCGAGGCGCTGCTGGCCGCGTTCCGGGCAGAGAACATCCCGCACCCGTCCGGCGGCCATCTGACGGCAAGCATCGGCGGGGCCACAGCGCGGGGCTGCGATCTCGCCGGCCTGTTCGCGGCGGCCGATGCGGCCCTTTACAAGGCGAAGGCCGGCGGCCGCAATCGATATCGCCGCGGCCCGCCCGACTGACCAGGCCGCGCGGAAGGCTCAGTCGACCGCCGCCTCGGCGCCGAGGCTCTCGAACACCGCGTCGATCTTGCCCTTCAGCGTCTGCGCGTTGAACGGCTTGACGATGTAATTGCTGACGCCGGCCTTCTTGGCGGCGATCACGTTCTCGGACTTGGCTTCCGCCGTCACCATGATGAACGGGATCTGACCGAGGGCCCCGTCGGCACGCACCTGCTTCAACAGCTCGTAGCCGGTCATGGGCTCCATGTTCCAGTCCGAGATGACGAGGCCGTAGCTGCGTTCCTTCAGCTTGGCCAGCGCCTCGGTGCCATCGGAGGCCTCGTCCACATCCTCGAAGCCGATCTGCTTCAGGAGGTTTCGGATGATGCGCACCATGGTCTTGTAGTCGTCGACCACAAGGACGGGCATCCCAAGATCAACGGACATGATCAACCCCCATGACACACTCCAGAAACGGGGACGATGGACACACTCTTTCCAGCTCTGGCGAGATCCAGGTCTGGCGAGCGCAGCGATGAGAATTGTTTTGATGTCCCGGGCTTGTGTGAGGCTTGCACCAAGAATTGGGGCCATCTTCCTCAATCATCGGCGAGGATTTATAGGAGGCTGCAAAGCAAAGCGTGTTTCAGGAGGCCTTCATGTCGGCTGCCCGGCGACCCTTCAGGATTGAGACCCCGTGTTCCGCCGGCGCCGCCGTCGATCTGCTCGCGGTGGATGGCCTTGACGACCATCTGCGTCGCATCTTCGGCGAGATCGCCGAGGTGCGCGAGGAGATCTCGCGCTTCAAGGCGCGCGACCCGGCGGTGGATCGCGAGCGCGACCGCAACGTGCTGTGGGCTGGCATCGAGACCATTCAGGATGCCATCCAGCACACCAAGCACGAGATCGCCAGCCTGCACGCCGAGGGCGCGCGGGGCGAGAAGCTGCTGCGCGCCACCAGCGAGCTGGAGGCGGTGGTGAGCGACACGGAGGAGGCGACCGAGGCCATCCTCACATCCGCCGAGCGGGTGGACGCACTGATGGTCCAGATGCATACGCTGCTCACGGGCGATGCGGCGGACCTCGCCGCCGAGATCCAGAACGAGACCACCAAGATCTTCGAGGCCTGCAATTTCCAGGACATCACCGGCCAGCGCATCCGCAAGGTGGTGAAGCTGCTGCTCTTCATCGAGGAGCGGGTGGCGCGCATGACCGACATCTGGGGCGGCGCCGACCTGGTGGCGCAGGGCGCCCGCATCATTCCGCGCGAAGGCGACGAGGCCCTCCTCAACGGCCCCGCGCTCGCCGACGACATCGGCGTGGTCTCGCAGGACGACATCGACAGCCTGTTCGCCTGAGGAGCGGGCGAGGGCGTCCCATGATGGATGCCCCCCGCCTTCGCCAAGTTCTCTTCCCCGCAAGCCTCACGCAAGCTTGCACCTCTAGTGTCTCTTCCATGGCAGGTTGACCGGTCCGAGAGGGCCGGGCGCCGGACCCCGCGAGGCCGGCCATCCAAAGGCATGATGCCGCCCTGCCATGCCGGTGCGAACCCGGCATGTCCCCCTTCATTCCAAGTCACAGAGGGACATTCCCATGACCAGCCTGATCACCAACAACTCCGCCATGGTCGCCCTGCAGACCCTGCGGACGATCAATTCCAACCTCGACACCACCAACGCCCACGTCTCCACCGGCAAGCGGATCAACTCCGCCAACGACGGCGCGGCCTACTGGTCCATCGCCACCACCCTCACCTCGGACAACGGGGCGCTGGGCGCGGTGAAGGATGCCATGAGCCTCGACAAGAACTCTGTGGATGCGGCTTCCAGCGGCGTCAACGCGGTGGTGGCCTCGCTGGCGAAGATCAAGAACAACCTGACGGCCGCCCTCTCGCCGAACGTCGACCGGGCCAAGCTGCAGACGGAAATCTCGTCCTACGTCAGCGAGATCAAGACCACGGCCGACAACACCGTGATGAACGGCAGCAACTGGCTCTCCGTCGATTCCAGCGCCGCTGGCTTCAACGGCACCAAGAACCTGCTGTCGTCCTTCTCGCGGACCGGCTCGACCGTGACGGTGGGCTCCACCGCCATCGATACCGGCACCTTCACCGTCTACGACGCCTCCACCACCGGCACCTCCACCGGCACGTCCACGACCCTCGACAAGGCCGTCACGGCCGTGGCGACGGCCGCGAACATCACCGGCGGCGCCACCGTGACCGTGGACACGACCGCGGGCAGCCTCAAGGGCTTCATGGACACCAAGTACGTCATCGGCGGCACCGCCACGGCCGGCACCGAAGCCATCACGGACTTCGACGTGTCGGGCCTCGGCAACACAGACGCTGACCTCGCGAAGATCCAGGCCTATGTGAAGATCGTCGACGCCACCATGCAGCAGCTGCAGAACGGCGCCACCACGCTCGGCACCACCTCGACCCGGCTCGACTCGCAGCAGACCTTCGCCCAGAGCCTGATCGACCTCAACACCTCCTCCATCGGCACCCTCGTGGATGCCAACATGGAAGAGGAGTCGACCAAGCTGAAGGCCCTGCAGACGCAGCAGCAGCTCGCGGTGCAGTCCCTGTCGATCGCGAACAGCTCTTCGCAGAACGTGATGACCCTGTTCCGTTGATCGGGTCTGCCCCCGCGCCTCCGGGCGCGGGGGTTCGCGCGCGGGCGCCGCTCCCTCCGGCGGCGCTCGGGCGTGCCTTGAGTTTCCGCGCCCCCCGGCGCCCCCCTCGGCCACCTCCGCCCCCGGAGCGTGGCCCTTTTTTCGTCCTCTTCCCTCTCCCCTCGCGGGAGAGGGTGGATCGCGGCAAGGCCGCGAGACGGGTGAGGGGGCTGGCGCAGCACGAGCGGACGCCGAGATCGCGCCCGGCCCACCCCTCACCTCCGCCCCCTCTCCCGCAAGGGGAGAGGGGAGACGCAAAGCCCCCGCAACGCCCATGCAAGTTTGACCGTCGAGATTGCCGCCCGAGGCACATGAGCGCGACGGGTCCGTCCCCCGCGTGTGCCCGGTCCCTGAGGCGCGTCCGCGTGCCGCAATCAGACGAGATCCCGCCGATGATCGGCAAGGAACAGTTGGAGCAACTCTGGCGCAATCTGCGCGACCTCGGCGCCCGGCGCCTGATCGCGCTGGCGCTGATCGGCCTCACGGCGGTGGCCGCCGTGGCGCTCGGCGCCTGGTATCTCGGCCAGCCCGAGCGCGAGCCGCTCTATGCCAACCTCACCCGCGAGGACGTGAACCGCATCGGCGGCGCGCTGAAGGACGCGGGCATCGCCTTCGACGTGAATGCGGACGGCACCACCGTCCTCGTCTCCCATTCGGACACCGCCCGCGCCCGCATGCTGCTGGCGGTGAAGGGCCTGCCGCAGAGCGGCAACACCGGCTACGAATTGTTCAACGATGTCCGGGCCTTCGGCCTCACCTCCTTCATGCAGGAAGTGACGCGGGTGCGCGCGCTGGAAGGCGAGCTCGCCCGCACCATCCAGACCATGAAGGGCATCAAGGCGGCCCGCGTCCACATCGTCCTGCCCGAGCGCGGCTCCTTCCGCCGCGACCAGCAGGGCGCCTCCGCCTCCGTCGTCATCCGCACCGAGACGGCGGAGGACGCCTCCACCGCGCAGGCCATCCGCCACCTCGTCGCCGCCGCCATTCCCGGCCTCAAGATGGACCAGGTGACGGTGCTCAGCACCGAGGGCGCGGTGCTCTCCTCCAGCGAGGACGGCGCCAGCGCCGCTGCCGGCAAGAAGGCGATGCTCCAGCAGCAGGTGAGCCGCGAGACCGAGGAGAAGGTGCGCCGCACGCTGGCGCCCTATCTCGGCCTCGGCAATTTCGAGGTGCAGGTCTCCGCCCGCCTCGACACCGATCGCGTCACCACCTCCGAGACCACGTTCGATCCCGCCTCCAAGGTGGAGCGCTCCGTGCGGGTGGTGAAGGAGCTGGGCCAGAGCCAGAACAAGACCAAGCAGCCCAACACATCCGTCCAGCAGAATATCCCCGGCCAGACGCAGCAGAGCGACGGCGGCACGGATTCCAACGAGAACTCCTCCCGCCGCGAGGAACTGACCAATTTCGAGGTCTCCACCCGCACCGTGCAGACCGTGCGCGAGGCCTTCGTGGTGCGCGG
>JAEZMT010000284.1 GCA_023442085.1 Pseudomonadota bacterium
ACGCCGTGCCAGTGGACGGTGGTGAGGTCTGGCAGGCGGTTCTCGAAATCCACCATCAGCCGCGTGCCCACCGGCGCGCGCAGGGTGAGGAAGGGCGTGCCGTTATAGGCGCAGAAGCCCTTGGTCACCGGCTGGCCCGGGCCGAGCAGCGGCATGTCCATTTCCGCTGCCGAGAGGGCGATCCGGCGCACCGGCGCGGTCTTGGGCAGCGTGTCCACGGAGGCCGGAATGCGGCCGAGGGCGGAGGGGGCGAACCCCGCCGCCCCCGCAGCCGCCGCGCCGGCGAGGAGCGCCCGACGCGATATCATCGCGTCCATCCCATGGTCATCGTCTCACTTCTTCGCCGCGTTCTTCGGATCATCGAGGCTCTTGGAGCCTTCCACCTTGATCTGGATCTTGAGAACCGCGACACCGCGCTCGATGGCGTGGGCCTGGGCCACCAGGGCGTCGACGCCGTCCTGGATCAGCTTGGCGCCCTTGGTGTTGCCCTCTTCGAGCATCTTGTCGTAGGTGATCTCCCCCGAATCCGCCACGTCCTTCAAAGCCTTGAGGGCGGCGAGGGCGGCGTCGGACTTGGCGTCGATCTCGTCGGCGACCTTCGGATCGGCGGCGCGGACGAGGTCGGCGACGGAGGGGCCGGTGACCTTGGCGCCGTCCGGCTTCACGTAAGAGCCATAATAGACGTTGCGGATGCCCACTTCGTCATAATAGTGCGCGTTCTGGGTGTTGTTGGAGAAGCAGTCGTGCGCCTCCTCCGGATCATGGAGGATGAGGCCGAGCTTCATGCGCTCGCCAGCGAGTTCGCCATAGGACAGAGAGCCGATGCCGGTGAAGATGGTGGCGAGGCCCGCCTTGTCGTTCTTCTTGACGAGCGCGGCGCGGGCCTTGCCTTTGGCGCCCCACAGGCCGGTCATCTCGTCGAGATCGGCGATGAGCGTTTCGGTGGCGACCTTGAGATACTGGCCGCGACGGTCGCAATTGCCGTTCGTGCAGTTCTTCAGGTCATAGTCGGTATAGGGGCGCTGGCCCTGGCTGGGCGTCGCATTGTGCAGGTTCTGCCCCCACAGCAGAAACTCGATGGCGTGCCAGCCGGAGCCCACGTTCGCCTCGACGCCGCCGGCCGAGTTCAGCTCATGCAGCAGCTTGGGCGTGATCTTGGTGACATCCACCGTCTTCTTGCCGATGCGGATGGTCTTCGAGGCGATCACATTGGCGGTGTAGAGCGGGTTTTCGTCCGACTTCTCCCCGTAGCTCTTCTTGTCCACGTAATCGATGAGGCCTTCATCCAGCGGCCAGGCGTTCACATTGCCTTCCCACTCGTCGACGATCTTGTTGCCGAACCGGAAGGCCTCGGTCTGCTGGTAGTAGACGCGGGCGGCCTTCCAGGCATCGCGTGCCTTGCCGAGGCTCTCGGCGCTGGGGGCCGCGAGGAAGGCTTCGATGGCCTTCTGCATCTCCTTGGCGGTGGCGGCCGATGTCCCGTAAGACACCTCGGCGAGGTCGGCGTAATGGACGATCACGTCACGCGGCTTCGGCGCCTGCGCGAGCACGGGGCTCGCGAAGGCTGCGACTGACGCGATGACTGCGCCGAGAAAATGCGCGCGCATCGACCTTCTCTCCTTGAAATTCGCAAATGGGAACCGGCGCCCGGGCAAACCGGAACCGGGGCCTTTGCCCCGTCGGCGCGGAGAGTATGAGTCGGGCCGGTGGCGGGCAAGCGCTTGAGACAATAATGGAATTGTTCCATGTCCAGAGTGCGCGATCTCGACTTTGGCCTTTTAAGTCAAAGCGACGCATCCCTTAGTAGAAGACGTAACGTAACCCTGTATCCGCCACCTTCCGAACTGGTCCGGTCCGCCGGGCTGGAAACGCTGGACCGGGCAGCATTCAGGCCCATCGCAGGCGTCTTTCAGCAATTGCCAGCAACGCGTCTCAAGCCGCTTCACCTTTTCATTTGAACAATTCCAAAGCTCTGCCCTTGCGGTGACAGCGCGCGCCGGCGGGTGATACGATTTCGTCATACTCCATGGGTTTTCGTCCCGGCGGCGATTTTATCCGAAGGGCGACGGCCTGAGGTCAGCGTTTGTGTCCGCCTATGCGTCGGCCCCGGCCGTGGGGGACGGAAGGACTTGCCGCGATGATTGCCGCGCTTCTGATCGTTTTCCGCGAGGTGCTCGAGGCCGGTATCGTCACCGGCGTGGTGCTTGCCGCCTCCGAGGGCATCCGACATCGCGGCCTGTGGATCAGCCTCGGCATCCTGGGCGGCATTGCCGGCTCGGCGGTCCTCGCGCTGTTCGCGGACACCATCGCCTCCACCTTCGACGGCTCCGGGCAGGACATCCTGAACGCCGCTATCCTGTCCGTCGCCGTGATCATGCTGGTGTGGACCGTCGTCTGGATGGCGAGCCACGGCAAGCACATGGTCATGGAGATGCGGGAGGTCGGCCGCGACGTGAAGGAGGGTCGCAAGCCTCTCGCCGCGCTCGCCATCGTGGTCGGCATGGCGGTGCTGCGCGAGGGCGTCGAGATCGTGCTCTTCCTCTATGGCATCGCCAGCACGGGCGGCGATTCACCAGGGGCGATCGCGCTCGGCGGGCTCGGCGGCCTCGCTGCGGGCGCGGCCGTGTCGCTGCTGCTCTATCGCGGCCTCGTGGCGATCCCGCTCAAGCATCTGTTCAAGGTCACCTCCGTCCTCATCACGCTGCTGGCCGCCGGTCTTGCGGCGCAGGTGGTGGGCATCCTGCAGGATGCGGGCTTCATCCAGTCGCTGGCCGACCCGGTGTGGAATTCCAGCTGGCTGCTGGCGGATGACAGCGCTCTTGGGCGTGTGCTGCGCACGCTCATCGGCTACCGCGCCGAGCCCACGGGCATGCAGGTGATCGCCTATGCCGCGACGGTGGCGGTCATCGTCGGCCTGTCGGCCATCGTCAACGGCCGCCTGTCTGCCGCCCCGCGCAGCCAGGCCGGCACCGGCCCGGCGGGCGGTCGCATTTCCCGCGCCTGACGGCGTGCGGGGCCGCGAGCCCCGCGCCGCATTCTCGTCTCGCGGTCTTCTTCCCCCCGCCCTTGTCGCGCGGCGTTTCCGCCGCCCGCGGCTTCCGGTATGCTCGCGCCATGGCCAGCCGCCGGACGCGCGGCTCAGGCGGCGCCGTGCGGCACCCGAGGAGAAGCACCCCATGAGCGGCGGAACCGGCGGCAAGGACGCGCGCAGCAAGGACACCCGCAGCAAGGACGGGCAGGACACCCGCCTGTTCCTGCGCGTGGACTTCGCCGATGGGCGGCGCCTCGGGCCGGGAAAGATCAAGCTTCTCGAAGCGATCCGCGAGCACCGCTCCATCCTTGCCGCGGCCAAGGCCATCGGCATGAGCTATCGCCGCGCCTGGCTGCTGGTGGACGAACTTGATCGGATGTTCGAGCAGCGTGTCATCGTCACCTTCCCCGGCCGTCGTGGCGCGGGCACCGAGGTGACGGCCTTCGGCGAGCGCGTGATCGCGCTCTATCGCGCAATGGAGCGGCAGGCGGCCAAGGCCACCAGCGGCGCTCTGGACGAGCTTACGTCCGCCCTTGCGGCGGACTACCACCCGAAATCAAACGCAGAGCCGGCGGATCCTGAGGCGGATGCGCCGCTGGCCGGCCCGGCCGCGAAGCAGGCGGGCTGATCTCCGCGCCGGGGGAGTGGAAGCCCATCGGCCGGCTGTCCACCGTCACCGCCTTGATCATCGCCCATATCTGCATGCCGGGCTCGAGGCCGAGGCGCAGCACGCTCTCATGCGTCACCAATGAACTGAGGCGGCCGGCCGAGAGCGCCAGTTCGACCTCCGAGAACGGACCTTCCGCCCGCGTGATGGCGGAGATGGTGCCGGAAATCCGGTTCGTCACCGAGACATCCATGGGCCGCGACAAGGACAGCGACACGTCGCGCGCGCGGATACGCGCCCGCGCCGGCGCGCCCACCGGGCGACCCACCAGCGGCACGCGCAATTCCCCGTCCGCGAACGAGACGGTGGAGAGGCCGAGGTCCGGATCGTGCGCCGTGACCGTGCACTCGAGGATGGTGCCGATGTCGAAGCGGCCGATCACCGGCAGCAGTTCGGGCCGCGACAGCACGTCGGCGAGGGGCCCGCAGGCGATCACCTTGCCGTCGGCCAGCGCCGCAACCGCATCCGCGAGGCGCAGTACCTCCTCGATGGAATGGCTGACATAGAGGATGGGAAAGCTCAATTCGTCCCGCAGCCGCTCCAGATAGGGCAGGATCTCGCCCTTGCGCATCTCATCCAGCGAGGCGAGGGGCTCATCCATCAAGAGGAGGCGCGGCTGGGACAGCAGCGCGCGGCCGATGGCGATGCGCTGCTTCTCGCCGCCGGACAGGGTGTGCGGCCGGCGCTTCAGGAGGTGGCCGACGCCGAGCATCTCCACCACGGCGTCGAACTTGATGGTCAGCGGCCTTTTGGTGCGGCGCTCGCCGTAGCGCAGATTATTCTCGATGGTCATGTGCGGGAAAAGCCGCGCGTCCTGAAAGACGTACCCGACCGCGCGCTGCTGCATGGGCAAGTTGATGCCCGCCGCCTTGTCGTAAAATACCGTGTCGCCCACGCGGATGTGTCCTGCATCCGGCGTCAGGGAGCCCGCGACCAGCTGGATCACCGTGGTCTTGCCGCAGCCGGAGCGACCGAACAAAGCGGTGACGCCCGTCTCGGGCGCCCTGAGGTCCGCCTTCAGGTGAAAGCCGGTGGAGCGGGCGAGGGAGACGTCGATCTCGATCATAGCTGGCCCAGTGCAACGCGGATGCGCTTGTCGGCCATGTCCGCGAGCATGAGGGAGCCGAGGGCGAGGATGACCGACACCACCGTGAGGCGCAGCGCCATGGCGTCACCGTCCGGCATGTGGGTGGCGCTGTAGATGGCGAGCGGGATGGTCCGCGTCTCGCCTTCGATGTTCGAGACGAAGGTGATGGTGGCGCCGAACTCGCCGAGCGCCGAGGCGAGGGAGATGAGGCAGCCGGAGAGCACGCCGGGCATCATCAGCGGCAGGGTCACGGTGAAGAAGGCGTCGAGCCGGCTCGCGCCCAGCGTGCGCGCCGCCGTCTCGATGCCCTTGTCGATGCCGCCGATGGCAAGGCGGATGGCGTTCACCGTGAGCGGGAAGCTCACCACCGCCGCCGCGACCGTGGCGCCCGCGGTGGAGAAGATCAGCGAGATGCCGAACCACTCGTTCAGATACTGGCCGAGATAGCCGCGGTTGCCGAGGGTGATGAGCAGCAGATAGCCCACCACCACCTTGGGCAGCACGAGCGGTAGATGGACGATGCCGTCGAAGATGCCCTTGCCGGGAAATTCAAACCGGGCGAGCACCCAGCCAACGAGAATGGCCGGCGGGAGGCTACAGAGGGTGGCCCAGAAGGCCACCTCCAGGCTCAGCCGCACGGCCGTCCATTCTTCGGGAGTGAGCAACATCTCAACAACGTCCGCCTGCGAAAAGGCCTCGCCTTGCTGTCGGTCAGGCTCGGTCTTTTGCCCTGAATAAGCAATTCCCGTTCCGCGCCACGCGTTGGCGGCGTGTCAGTTCACCGCGAAGCCGTATTTCTTGAAAATCTCCTTTGCATCCGGGCTCTGGATGAAGGCGAAGAAGGATCTGGCGGCGGGCGTGTCCTGGCCTTTCACGAGGGCGAAGGGATAGTCCACCGGCGGATAGCTGTCGGACGGGAAGGTGGCGACGATCTTCACGTTCTTGGCGATGGCCGCGTCGGTGGCGTAGACGACGCCATAGGGCACCTCGCCGCGCTCCACCAGCGCCAGCGCCGCGCGCACGCTCTCGGAGCCGACGATGCGCGGCGCCACCTTGTCCCACAAGCCGAGATTGGTGAAGGCGGTCTTGGCGTAGACGCCCACCGGCACGCTGTCGGTGAGGCCGGTGGCGATGCGACCGTTGGGGCCAAGCAAAGCGTCGATGTCCAGGCTCTTGGAGATGGTGACGGGCTTCGCCTTGTCGGCGGGCGCCACCAGCACCAGTTCGTTGCCGAGTAGCTTCACGCGGGTGGCGGGCAGGGTGAGGCCCTTGGCGTCGGTATAGTCCATCCACTTGAGGTCGGCGGAGGTGAAGATGTTGGCGGGCGCGCCGGCCTCCATCTGCTTGGCGAGCGAGGAGGAGGCCGCGAAGGAGAATTTGATGGTGTTCTTGCTGCCCTTGGCCTCATAGGCCTTCGCGATGTCCTGCAAGGCGTTGGTGAGGCTCGCTGCGGCGAACACGGTCACGGTCTCCTGCGCGGCCGCGGGCAGCGGCGCGGCGGCAAAGGCGGAGAAGACGAGACCCAGGATCAGGCGGCGGGAGGCAATAAATCCGGACATGGCAATGGGACCTCGGCAATGGGCCTGTGATATGTCCATCGATATACAGGATGAGACGGCGTGACAATAGGTCTGCCCCTTTCGGAGGGGCAGCGCACCGGCCGTTGAAGATCAAGATACCGCCAAGGCTCTGCTGTCGGGGCACTTTACTGCGATGCGGCATCAGGCCGCGCATGATCGCGAGATGAGGTTTACAGGCCCATCAGCTTGAGCGCAGCCGCACCGGGCGCCAGCATGGCGAAGGCCCACAGCGCCGCGCTGGCGACGTTGGCAATCTGGAAATGGCTCTGGCGCATGGCAAGCACGCCCGCGATCAACGGCACCACGGCGCGCAGCGGGCCGAAGAATCGGCCGATGGCGACGCCCCACACGCCGAAGCGCTGGAAGAAGTCCTCGGCGCGGGCGACGAGGTCCGGTCGGCGGGACAGCGGCCAGAAGCCTTTCGCGCGCTCCTTGTAGTGGAAGCCGAGCCAGTAGGAGATGGCATCGCCCAGCGCCGCGCCGGCGGCTGCCGCGAGCCAGATGGGGAAGAAGTGGAGCCCCGCCGCCTCGATCAGCGCGCCGATGGCCAGCAGCAGCACGGTCGCGGGAATGAAGAAGGAGATCAGTGCCAGCGATTCCCCGAAGGCGAGCCCGAACACCACGGCCGGCGCGAGATAATGGTGCTCCTCGACGAAAGCGGTGAGCGACGTGACGACGGCGGACAGATCGAACATGTCTCCTCCTGCCGCGAGGATCGGGCCCGCGGCCTCCGGGCGCAAGCCCCGCCGCGCCTCCGCTCGTGCGGCCATTGCTGCTGCGCAACGTCCTGAACGCACATTCGGGCAAAATGGCGCCACGGCCGGGCATGAGGGCGGACAAAGCGCGGACTGCCCAACCATTCGCCTTGAAATCGTCACGGGTCTCGTCCATATGCGGTGCATCGCGCCGATGGAGGCAGTTGGTTTCCTCCCCTTAGCGCGCTCGGGCCGCGTAGCGGAGACCGCTGGAGCTTCGATCTGGACGACGCCGTCACTGGGCGTTTCGTCGGTGAGGCGTCGCAAGCGGCTTTGCCCGATCACATCTTTTGCCCTTGGACACCCCTGGCCACGCGGGATGTCGAAATCCCCGCAAGCCGCGCCGCCCCCAAAAGGCTGCGCCGGTGCCGCTTGCATAGGAAAGTCAGAGCTTGACCTCTTTTTCGAGCCTCGGCCTCGCCGAGCCCATCGTTCGCGCCCTCACCGAAGCGAATCACGTCACTCCCACCCCCATTCAGGCTGAAGCCATCCCGCAGGTCCTCAACGGCCGCGACCTCATCGGCATCGCCCAGACCGGCACCGGCAAGACCGCTGCCTTCGCCCTTCCCATCCTCGATCGCCTCGTGCGCCATCCCCGCCGTCCGGACCCCAAGTCCGTCCGCGCCCTGGTGCTCTCGCCCACCCGCGAATTGTCCGGCCAGATCGTGGACAATTTCGAGAAGTTCGGTCGCCATGCCCGCATCTCGGTCACGCTCGCCATCGGCGGCGTGCCCATGGGCCGGCAGATCCGGGCGCTCGCCCGCGGCGTGGACGTGCTCGTCGCCACCCCCGGTCGGCTCATGGACCTCGTGGAAAACCACGCGGTGAAGCTCGACCAGGTGGAGATGTTCGTCCTCGACGAGGCCGACCAGATGCTGGACATGGGCTTCGTTCATGCCATCCGCGCGGTGGTTCGCCGGCTGCCGCACAAGCGGCACTCGCTGTTCTTCTCCGCCACCATGCCCCCGGCCATCGCCGAGCTCGCGGGCGGCATGCTGCATGATCCGGTGCGCGTCGCCGTCACCCCGGTGGCCAAGACCGCCGACCGGGTGGAGCAGCGCGTCATCCACGTCGACAAGCCCAACAAGGGCCAGCTCCTCGCCGAGGTGCTCTCCACCGAGGAGATCGACCGCGCCCTCGTCTTCGCCCGCACCAAGCACGGCGCGGACAAGGTGGTGCGCGTGCTCGCCAAGTGCGGTATCGCCGCCGAGGCGATCCACGGCAACAAGTCGCAGAACCAGCGCGACCGCGTGCTCCTCGCCTTCCGCGAGGGCAAGATCCGCACCCTGATCGCCACCGACATCGCCGCTCGCGGCATCGACGTGACGGGCGTCAGCCACGTCATCAATTACGACCTACCCAACGTGCCCGAGAGCTACGTGCACCGCATCGGCCGCACCGCGCGCGCCGGCCGCGAGGGCATCGCCATCTCCTTCTGCGATCACGAGGAGCGGGCGTATCTCAAGTCCATCGAACGGCTCATCAAGCTGCAGATCCCGGCCACCGACCGTCGCGGCGCAGGCATGCGCTTCAACATTCCCGCGGCGCCGCCCATCGAGCTGGAGGAGCGTGACGAGACCGCCGAGCGCAACGATTTCATCGGTGGTCGCGGCGGCCGTCCCGGCCAGCGTGGTCCCCAGCGTGCGCGTGGTCCGCGTCCCGAGGGCGGGCGTGGCCAGGGCCAGCGTTCGGAAGGCCAGCGCGCCGAAGGTCGCGAGCCGCGCGGTGAGCGTCCTGCCGGTGAGGGCCGTCCGGCCCGTGCCGCCCAGCCGCGCGCCGAGAGGGCCGCTGACGGTCATCGCGAGGGTCATCGTCAGGGCCAGGGTGCCGGCAACGGCGCTGGCCGTCGCGAAGGTCAGAACCGCAGCGGTGAAGGCCGTGGTGCGCGTCCCCAGGGCGAAGGCCGTGGCGGCGAGCGCGGTGGTGATCGCGGTTCCCGTCCGGGCGCCGAGCTCGGCGGCCTTGGCTTCATGAAGGCTGCTTCCAACCGGGGCGAGCGCCCCGCGGGCCGCCCCGCCGGTGCCAAGCGCCCCGTGAACTGAGCCTCCGCTCGACGTCACACTG
>JAEZMT010000290.1 GCA_023442085.1 Pseudomonadota bacterium
GGCCTGTCAGGGCAGATGTTCAAGCAGTTCGCCCTGGTGATCGCGGCGACCGCCTTCATCTCGGCCATCAACGCAGCGACCCTGAAGCCGACCCAGTGCGCCCTGTGGCTGCGCCAGCCGGTGCCGCCGGAGAAGCGCAACTTCATCTACCGCGGCTTCAACGCCATCTATGGCAAGGCGGAGCATTGGTACGCCGGCCTCATCAGCCGCATGGTGCATCATTCCAAGCTGATGGTGCTCATCGCCATCGCGCTCATGAGCGTCGCCGGCTACGGCCTGACCCGCATTCCCACGGCCTTCCTGCCCATCGAGGACCAGGGCTACTTCCTCGCCCATGTCCAGCTGCCGGACGCCTCGAACCTCAACCGCACCAAGAAGGTGATGGCGGACGTTTCCGAGCGCATCCGCAAGGTCCCGGGCGTCCAGACCGTGCTCGCCATCTCCGGTATCTCGGTGCTGGACAATTCCTCCACCCTCGCCAACGCGGGTGTCACCTACATCACCCTGACCCCATGGGACGTGCGCTACGCTACCAAGGGCCAGGACCTGCTCTCGATGTATGAGAACCTGAACAAGGCGGTTTCCGACGTCGAGGAGGCCGAGGTGGTCATCCTCGTGCCGCCGGCCATCCAGGGCATCGGCAACGCCGCCGGCTTCACGATGCAGCCGCAGATCCGCAACGGTAATTTCGACTACCAGCTCCTGGAGCAGATCACTTCGTCCATGGTGGACAAGGCGCGGGCGCAGTCGGCCCTCAGCCACGTCTCGTCCTCGTTCCGCGCCGGTGCCCCGCAGATCCAGGTGGAGGTCAACCGCATCAAGGCGGAGACGCTGGGCATCACCGTCGGCCAGGTGTTCAGCACGATCTCGTCCTATCTGGGCTCCACCTACGTCAACCAGATCAACAAGTTCGGCAACGTCTTCCAGGTCTACATCCAGGCCGACGCGGGCTTCCGCGTGACCCCGGCGGACCTGATGCAGCTGAAGGTGCGCTCGCCCACCCAGAACGCCATGATTCCCATCGGCACCGTGGTGGACGTGAAGATGACGTTGGGTCCGCCGCTGATCTCGCTCTACAACCTCTATCCCTCGTCCACTATCGTCGGCACCAACGCCGCCGGCTTCTCGTCCGGCCAGGCGCTGTCGCTGATGGAGCAGATCGCCGCCTCGACCCTGCCGCCGGGCACGGGCTTCGAGTGGACCGCCATGTCGTATCAGGAGAAGGCGGTCGGCAATCAGATCTACTACGTGTTCGGGCTTGCCATCCTGCTGGTCTATTTCGTGCTGGCCGGCCAGTATGAGAGCTGGATCCAGCCCATGTCGGTGATCCTCGCGGTGCCGCTGGCGCTGCTCGGCACCGTCAGCGCGCTGCTCGGCCTCGGCGTGGCGAACAACCTCTACACCCAGATCGGCCTCGTACTGCTGATCGCGCTCGCCTCCAAGAACGCGATCCTCATCGTCGAGTATGCCCGCGAGAAACGGGCGGAGGGCATGGAGATCATGGATGCGGCGGTGGAGGCCTCGCGCCTCCGGTTTCGCCCCATCCTCATGACCTCCTTCGCCTTCATCCTCGGCGTGCTGCCGCTGGTGTTCGCCACCGGAGCCGGCGCCAACTCGCGTAAGTCCATCGGCATCGCGGTGGTGTCGGGCATGCTCGCCTCCACCTGCCTCGCCGTGCTGTTCGTGCCCTCCTTCTACACGGTGCTCCAGCGCTTCGAGGAACGACGCAAGGGCAAGAAGACCCCGAACGCGGGCCACGGCGCGGGCCAGGCTCCGCCCGAGCCGCCGCCCGCGCCGGGCGCGGGTGTGCCCCCGGCGCCCGCATCTGCCTGATCCGGGCGCGCCGGCTTTGCCTTATTCTGCGGCAACTGCCTCCCATCGGGGCGGTTGCCGCCGCAAAGTCGCGCTTCCGCCTCCTGTCTGGCTTGTCTAACCTTGGCGGGACACGCGATCCGCTCCCGGCGCTTCCGCCGATGCCTCCGCCGACCCTATCCCTGGGCTGTCGCCCGCAGGACCTGGTGCCCCTAAATGTCGATCCTCGCGAGCCTGCATCACGTCACGAGCTACACCTACGACCACCCGGTCTCCATGGGGCCGCAGGTCATCCGGCTGCGGCCGGCGCCGCACAGCCGCACCGACATCCCCGCCTATTCGCTGAAGATCTCGCCCGCGGACCACTTCATCAACTGGCAGCAGGACCCGTTCGGCAACTGGCTGGCCCGCATCGTGTTTCCCGAGCGGGTGTCGGAGTTCAAGGTCGAGGTCGATCTCCTCGCCAAGCTCGATGTCATCAACCCCTTCGACTTCTTCGTCGAGGAGTATGCGGAGAACTTCCCGTTCGAGTACGCGCCGGCATTGAAGGCCGAACTCGCGCCCTATCTCGAACTGGAGGATGAAGGCGCGCTGTTCGCCGACTATCTCGCTTCCGTCCCGCGCGAGAAGACCCGCATCGTCGACTTCCTGGTCCACCTCAACCAGCGCCTGCAGAGCGAAGTCGGCTACGTCATCCGCATGGAGCCGGGCGTGCAGACGCCCGACGAGACGCTCAGCCGCAAGCTCGGATCCTGCCGCGACACCGGCTGGCTGCTGGTGCAGATCCTGCGCCACCTCGGCCTCGCCGCCCGCTTCGTCTCCGGCTACCTCATCCAGCTAAAGCCGGACGTGGCCGCCCTCGACGGCCCCTCGGGCACGGACGTGGACTTCACCGACCTGCATGCCTGGTGCGAGGTGTTCGTGCCCGGCGCCGGCTGGATCGGCCTCGACCCCACCTCGGGCCTCCTGTGCGGCGAGGGCCACATCCCGCTCGCGGCCACCCCGCACTACAGCTCCGCCGCCCCCATCACCGGCTATGTGAACGAGAAGGCCGAGGTCGAGTTCGGCTTCGACATGCAGGTGGTCCGCGTCGCCGAGGCGCCGCGCGTGACGCTGCCCTTCTCGGACGAGACCTGGGCCGCCCTGGACGAGCTCGGCCACAAGGTGGACGAGGATCTCAAGTCCGGCGACGTGCGCCTCACCATGGGTGGCGAGCCGACCTTCGTCTCCATCGACGACTACCAGTCGCCCGAGTGGAACACCGAGGCGCTCGGCCCCCACAAGCGCGAGCGCGCCGACGACCTGATCCGCCGCCTGCGCCGCCGCTTCGAGACCGAGGGCGTGCTGCATTACGGCCAGGGCAAGTGGTATCCCGGCGAGACGTTGCCGCGCTGGTCCTTCGACCTGTTCTGGCGCAAGGACGGCCAGCCCATCTGGCAGCGAGAGGACCTGATCGCCGACGAGAAGGTGAATTACGGCGTCACCCCGGCCGATGCCGAGCGCTTCTGCAAGGCGGTCGCCGAGAAGCTGGCCGTGGGCAGCCAGTTCGTCCAGCAGGCGTTCGAGGACAACATCTATTATATGTGGAAGGAGCAGAACCTTCCCGAGAACATCGCCCCGGGTGACCCGCGCATGGCGGATGAGGTGCAGCGGCGCATGCTGGCGCGCACCTTCAACCAGGGCCTCGGCACCGCCACCGGCTCCGTGCTGCCGTTGCGCCGGGTGTGGACCCCGACCGGCCCGGCGTGGCGTTCGGAGGAATGGACCTTCCGCCGGCAGTTCCTGTTCCTCATCCCCGGCGAGAGCCCCATGGGCTACCGCCTGCCGCTGGAATCGCTGCAGTATCTCGCGCCCACGCGCTATCCCTACATCGTCGAGGCCGACCCCTTCGAGCCGCGCGACCCGCTGCCGGACGCCGCCGATTTCGCCGCCCGCTACGCCACGGGGCAGGGCGGTGCGGGCACCGGTGCCGATGGCCATGACGCCGGCGCGCCCGGCGGCCCGGGCGGCATGCCGCGCCACTCCATCGCCCCGCGCACCGAGGCCTACGGCGTCGGCGAGCGGGCGCAGGAGCTGGCGCGCGAGTATCTTGCCAAGTACGACACCCAGGTTTTCACCGCCGACACCCGCACGGCGCTCTGCGTGGAACCGCGCAACGGCCGCCTGTGCGTGTTCCTGCCGCCGGTGGAAATCCTCGAGGACTATCTCGACCTCGTCGCCGCCCTTGAGCAGGTGGCCATCGAGCTGAACACGCCCATCCACATGGAGGGCTATCCGCCGCCGTTCGACTACCGTCTCAACCTCATCCGCATCGCCCCCGATCCGGGCGTGCTGGAGGTGAACGTCCATCCGTCCGACACCTGGGCCGG
>JAEZMT010000298.1 GCA_023442085.1 Pseudomonadota bacterium
GTGGCGACCCCGGCAGGGCTCGAACCTGCGACCTAGTGCTTAGAAGGCACTTGCTCTATCCAGCTGAGCTACGGGGCCTCGATCCCGCCTTTTACGGCGGGCGGGCGCACAGCGGAAGCGCCTTTCCCGTGGGGCGCGATAGGCAGCCGGCTCAGTGGGTCCACTGGCCGCTGCGGTTGAAGGCGAAATTGTCGGAATAGGCCATGCGGCGGCGGCCGGCCTCATGCGGCTCGGACACCCGGTAGGGGATGCCGCGCTTCTCGCAATAGGCCACGGCCTCTTCCTTCGTCTCGAAGGAGAGGTGGATCTGGCTGCGCATGTCGGCCGAGGAGGTGTAGCCCATCAGGGGCTCCACGCGGCGCGCGTGCTCCGGCTCGTAATCGAGCACCCAGTGCTTGGTCTTCGCCACGCCGGACTGCATGGCGTTGCGCGACGGCTTGTAGATGCGAGCGACCATGGTTCGAACCCGTCAGAATGCCGGGCGCCCTCAGTCGGGCGGCCCGTTTCGTCTATAGTAAAGCCGCGCGGGCGAGGCAACCGAACACGGTGCCGCGCCACATCCCAACGCCTCAGCGCAGGATCAGGCACTCGGCCGCCGCCTGCGCCGATTCGGCGGCGGTGAGGTGGCTCACCTTGCCGGAGAGCACCAGCGAGCGGGTCTGGTCGGTCACCACGGCCCGGCCGTCGGCACCCTTCACGAGCAGGGGGGCGCTCGCCACGTAGATCGCGCGGGCATCGGTGGAGAGCTTGGCCGCGCAACGGTCGGCGGCGGCCTTGTCGGCGAAGGCGGGAGCCGTCGAGAGGAGCCCTGCGACCACTGTCATCGCCGCCATGTTCCACGAGGTCGTCCACGCCTTGGTCCGCATCCGCTCACCCTTCACCACGTCCCGGCACCCGCCGGAGCGCCTTCTTGTTGAGGAGAACGCAGGGGAATGCAAGCCGGGCCGGTCAGGTGGCGAACCACCATGTGGCTAGGCCGAGGAAGGCGAAGAACCCCACCGTATCCGTCACCATCGTCACGAACACGCCCGAAGCGACCGCCGGATCGAGCTTGAGCTTCGAGATGGCGAGGGGAATGAGGATGCCGAACAGCCCGGCGGCGATCATGTTCAGGATCAGCGCCGAGGAGATCACCACGCCGAGGTGCACGTTGGCGAACCAGAATCCGGCGATGACCCCGAGCAGGCAGGCGAGCGTCGTGCCGTTGACCAGCCCCACCAGCACCTCGCGCGAAACGATGCGGCGGGCGTTGTGGCTCGACAGCTCCTTGGTGGCGAGCGCGCGCACAGCCACCGTCATGGTCTGGGTACCGGCGTTGCCACCCATGGAGGCGACGATGGGCATGAGGATGGCGAGCGCCACCATCTTCTCGATGGTGCCCTCGAACAGGCTGATGATGGAGGCGGAGACGAAGGCGGTGCCGAGGTTCACCACCAGCCATGGCAGGCGGCTGCGCGCGGTGAAGGCAACAGTATCCGACAATTCCTCGTCGCTGCGCACGCCGCCGAGCGCGCGCAGGTCTTCGTCCGCCTCTTCCTGGATCACGTCCACCACGTCGTCGATGGTCATGACGCCCACGAGCCGCCCGGCGTCGTCCACCACCGGGGCGGAGACGAGGTTGTAGCGCTCGAACATGCGCGCCACGTCCTCCTGGTCCTCGGAAGCCTTCACCACCTTGGCCTGCTCGGCCTTCACCGCGCTCATCAGCACAGGACGGCGGGTGCGCAGCAGCCGGTCGAGGGGCACGGAGCCGACGAGGCGATAGGCGGGGTCCACCACGAACACCTCGTAGAAGGTGTCCGGCAGGTCGGCTGTCTCGCGCATGTAGTCAATGGTGCGGCCCACGGTCCAGAAGGGCGGCACGGCGATGAACTCGGTCTGCATGCGCCGTCCGGCGCTTTCTTCCGGATAGTCGAGAGAGCGCTGGAGGGCCACGCGCTCGGGCGCCGGCAGGTGCTCCAGCACCGCGGCCATTTCGTCCTCGTCCAGATCCTCGAGGATGTAGACGGCATCGTCCGAATCGAGATCCCGCATCCCCCGCGCGACCGTGACGGGCGAGAGGCTGCGCAGGATGGAGAGGCGGACGGTCTCGTCCAGCTCGGTCAAGGCGGTGAAGTCGAAGGCCGGCCCCAGCATCTCGATGAGCCGGCGCCGCTCGTCGGCGTCCAGTTCCTCGATGAGGTCGCCCATGTCGGCTTCGTGCAGATCGCCGGCGACCGCCTTGAGCCCGTCCACGTCGCGCGCGGCAATGGCCTCCTGCACGCGGGAGCGGAAGGCGTCCGAGAGATTGCCCTCCTCGTCGCGCACGCTCAGGGCCGCGCCCTCGGCCCCGGTTTGGGCACCAGCCAGTGCGGCGGCCGGATCAGCATCGTCGCGCATGGGCTCCTCCCGAAGGGTAGGACGGGTACGGACGCCCGCTTCCGTCGCGGACGCGGGCATGGGCTCTGGGGATGCGGCGCCGGCCGCTCCGCATGACGGCGGAGGGGCAGGCGCCTCCCGCTGCGTCTAGTGATCCCCGGGACGTTTGTGAAGCCTTCAGCCGGCGATCCGCCCTTTTCGCTGGACCCCGTGGCGAACATGTCATTATGAACGCCCACCCGCCGGCCGGACGGAGATATCGCCAGATGACCACCCTGCCCTATTCCGATCGCCCGCTCTTCCGCCCCGGGCCGCGCACGCTCAACTGGATGATTCCGCTGGGCATGGGCGCCGTCGGCTGGGCGCTCTACATGCGCTACATGGTGGTGGAGCCGACCCTCGTCGCCCTGGCCTGCGAGGCGGGGCTGGAGAGTTCGGGGTGCTATGGCCGCGCCGCCGTGCTGGCGCTCTCGCTCTGGAACGTGTTCGGCGGCGTGGCGCTGGTTGTGGCGCTGATCCAGCTTCTGGCGCCGGGCCTCGCTACCTTCTCCGTAGGCATGGTGTTCGCGAGCTTCGCCCTCGTCTTCCATAACGAGGTCGCCGGCGCGCTGGCGGCGATGATGCTCATCCTCTCCTTTGCACGGCCTGGACCCGCCACAGCGTGAAGGCCATGACGAGGCAGAGCGCGCCGAACCAGGCCGCCTGCCAGTTGGCGAGGGTCTCGTTGAGCGGCACGTAGATGCCCGCGACCAGCAGGCCCCACATGGCGATCAGTTCGCCGAGGCCGGCGCCGTCGCGATCCGCCCGCCGCACCAGAAGCGGCGCGGCCACCGCCGCGACGAGCGCGGTGAGCGGAAACACCGGGAAATCCTTGTAGCGCGGATCGAACACCAGCTCGAACGCGACCGAGCCCACCGCGACCGTGGCAAGGGCCAGAACCGCGGCGGACGCGATGGCGGCGCCGGACGTGGCGGACCAGCGGCGGGAATCGAGCGCCACCGAGAAGGGGGCGAGTCCCTGCCCGCGCACGATCACCGCCGGCATCACCACCATAGCCCCCGCTGCGGCAGCGAAGATGAGGCCGTTGCGCAGCCAGCCGACGAAGCCGAGGCTTTCCAGCGGCAGCGCCGAGAGCGCGGCACCCAGCGTCGCCCCGCCGAACAAGGCGATGAGGGCGACGGCGTACCATTCCAGCGGCCGCACCGGCTCCGCGCGGCGGCGGGCGGCGGCGAAGGCCGCGCCGAACACAGCAGCGACAGAGAGGAGGCCCACGGCGATGTGCATGCGCCAGCCCGGGAAATCCTCCACCGGCTGGCCCCAGGCAAACTTGGGCAGGCGCGTGCCGGCGTCGATCACGCCCCAGTGGCCACCCACCGTGCCCTCGCTCCGCCGTTTCCAGGGCTGGTCGAAGGCCTCGATGACATTGACCCGGTAGCCCTGGCGCTTGGCCAGCGCCACCACGTCGTGCATCACCCGGGCCTGATTGGCCGGCGAGGGCAGCGCATCCTCGCGCATGCGCCCGGCGCTGGGCCAGCCGGTCTCGCCAATCAAAATCTCCTTGCCGGGAAATTCCTCGGCCATGCGCTGGCGGATTTCATCCACATGCGGGCCGGCATCCTCGGCGGAGACAGGCAGGTCTTCCCAATAGGGCAGGATGTGGATGGTGACGAAATCCACGTTCTCGGTGAGGCCCTTGTTGCGCTCCCAGAACTCCCACACGTCGGCATAGGTAACGGGCACCGTCCCGACCTCGCGCTTCACGCGGGCAAGCACGCTGGCAAGCTCGGTCGCCGACATCTCGCCGCGCAGCAGCACTTCGTTGCCGACCACCACGCCCTTAACCACGTCGGGATTTTCCTTGGCGAGGCGGATGCCGGTGTCGAGCTCGACGCGGTTGCGCTCAGCATCCGGGCCGAGCCAGATCCCGAGCAGCATCGTGAGGCCATGCTTGCGGGCGAGCGCGGGCGCCTTGTCGAGGCCCATCTCGATGGAATAGGTGCGCACGCAGGACGTGATCTGCGCGAGGCGGACGAAATCCTCCTCGATCTGCGCCTCGGGAATCACCAGCCCCTTCTGGAAGGGCGACTGCCCGTCGCGGAACGGGGCGTAGGAAACGCACGGCAGCTTCTCGCCCGCGGCCAGCGGCGACGGAGGCATCTCCTCGGGACGGCCGAGATAGGTCCACAGGCCGGCAATGAGCCCGAAGACCAGGAGCGCCAGCACCAGAGGCAGCCGCACAAAGGAAGGCATCTCGTCTCCAAGGGTGAAGGTGTTCCCCGCGCCACATAGAGCCTCGGACGGGCGGTGTGAAGCCTCCGCCTGCGGGCGCCGGGAACTCCAAAGGGCCCTTTACCCTTACCAAACGGCATGTGCCGAAGAACGCGCCGTCATGCTGACAAAATCACTTCCTTCTCCTAGGGTGTCGGGCGCGGCGCCCGCCGACCATTTTCTCGAGAACATGATCCTCATGCACCTCTACCGCCTCCCGCTGCTCGCGGCCGCAATCGTTTTCGCGTGCCTCTCGCCGGCCTCGGCCCAGACCCAGCCCGCGGACCAGAAGCCGCCGGCGGAGCAGCAAATGACCCCCGAGCAGAAGGCTGCAGCCGACCAGCGCCGTTCGGTCGAGGAGTTCAACGAGGCGGCGAAGCTGCCCGGCGCGGCCGGCCTGCCCGAATGCGTGTTCACCGGGCGGCGGATCGCCGCACTGATCTGGAACGACGACGTGGACACCGCACGGCGCCACCTGGAGTTCTATGAACGCTTTGGCTGCCCCACCGAGCATCTGAAGGTGGCCGTGCGCTGCCTCGTGCGGCAGGGCAAGATCGACACCAAGGCCCGCGAGCGGGTCGATGCGCGCGCCCAGCAGTGCTGGGTGAACCCCGACTACGTGGCCGCCGCGCCGACTCCCGCAGGGGGTATCGCCCCGGGCGCAGCCCCGGCGGCTCCGGGCGCAGCGCAATAATTAGATCATGGCGCAGACACCCGGCTGACGCAGCGACGTCGAAGAGGCGCCATGATCGGGATTTATCTCTCTGCGTGAGAGTGTTAGTGTCTCGATGCATTGCAGCGTAAATTTACCGTTAACGCCGCAATGTCGACCTAGGGGCAGGTCGAAAGGGTGCCTCCGGTGCGTTCTCGTTAATCCTCTGGAAACGTCCTCTGGAACCTGTGCCCTAAGCCAGCGTTAGGTTCCGACTTCCCCTATGGGTGGGCCTCGCCATGCGTCCCGGTCTTGCTGCTGCGGCAGCGGTCATTGCGGTTGTGACTTCGTTCCACGCCGCGATGTGGCTTTCCATGCGTCCTGAGGCTAGCGCTCCGAACATCACGGACCGCTTTCAGAGCCTGTCTTTCGCGCCCTTCTCGCGCAACATGAGCCCGGAGGGCGATGCGCCCACCACCGAGGCTCAGGTCCGTTCGGACATGGCGGTCGTCGCGCCCTACAGCCGCGGCGTGCGAACCTATTCCTCCACCAACGGCAAGGAACTGATCGCCCCCGTCGCGGCCGAGCAGGGCCTGCGCGTGACAGCCGGCGCCTGGCTCAACCGTGAGGTCGATCCGAAGACCGGCGAACAGATCAAGGTGAAGGACAAGAAGACCGGCGAGATGGTTCTCGCCAAGGACGGCAACGACCGCGAGCTTGAGAATGTGGTCAAGGTCGCCCGCCAGAACCGCAACGTGAACGCGGTCATCGTCGGCAACGAGACCATCCTGCGCGGCGACATGACGAAGCCGGAGCTGGCAGCTGTCATTCGCAAGGTGAAGCGTCAGGTCAACGTGCCCGTGAGCACCGGCGAAATCTGGAACACCTGGCTGGAGCCGGACGCCGGTGAGTTGGTGGCCTCCGTCGACTTCATCCTCGCCCACATCCTGCCCTACTGGGAGGATGTGCCGGCGGACCAAGTGGTCGACTATTCCATCAACGCCTACAACCGCCTGCGCGCAGCCTACCCCGGCAAGCGCATTGTGATCGGCGAGTTCGGTTGGCCCTCGCACGGCTACAACCGCGGTGCCTCCGTGCCTGATCCCATGGAGCAGGCGAAGATCATCCGCAATTTCGTGGCGCGCGCCGATGCGCTCGGCATCGAGTACAACATCATCGAGGCCTTCGACCTGCCCAAGAAGCAGAACGAGGGCTCGGTGGGTCAGTACTGGGGCGTGTTCGACGCGGACCGCACCCTGAAGTTCCCCCTGACCGGCCCGATCTTCGAGAAGACCTACAACCAGACCGCCATTCTGGCGCTGCTGCTGGGCGTGCTCTTCACCCTGCCGCTGCTGCGCAT
Organism: Pseudomonadota bacterium; assembly: GCA_023442085.1. Classification (GTDB taxonomy): domain Bacteria; phylum Pseudomonadota; class Alphaproteobacteria; order Rhizobiales; family Xanthobacteraceae; genus Xanthobacter. Next base: position 6,639 of record JAEZMT010000298.1, read on the forward strand.
GCGTGACCTCACCATGACGCAAGGCCTCGTGCTGGCCGCCTCCGCCAATGGCGTCGCCGCGTGGCTGGCGCTGGTGGTGGACTACTGGCTGAACCATTACGTCAGCGGCGGTGACTACCTCACCCTTGCCCTGAGCGTGGTGATGCTGGTGCCGCTGGTGTTCGTGCTGCTCTATCGCATCGAGGAACTGGCGGCGGTTGCCTTCGGCAGCGGCCCCAAGCGCCTCGTCGAGGAGCAGGCGCACGCCGCGCCCCTGCGCTTCCCCAAGGTCTCCATCCACGTGCCCGCCTATCGCGAGCCGCCGGAGATGCTGATCCAGACCATCGATGCCCTCGCCCGGCTGGAATATCCCAACTACGAGGCGATCATCATCGTCAACAACACGCCGGACCCGGCGATGGTGGAGCCGGTACGGGAGCACTGCGCCAAGCTCGGGGACCACATCAAGTTCATCAACGCCGAGAAGGTGGCGGGCTTCAAGGCCGGCGCCCTGCGCATCGCCCTCGACGCCACGGCTCCGGATGCCGAGATCATCGGTGTGATCGACGCCGACTATGTGGTGACGCCCGACTGGCTGAAGGACCTCGTGCCTGCCTTCGACGATCCGACCGTGGGCCTCGTCCAGGCGCCGCAGGATCACCGCGACGGTCACCGCAGCCCGCTGCACGAGGCGATGAACGCCGAATATGCCGGCTTCTTCGACATCGGCATGGTCCAACGCAACGAGGATGACGCCATCGTTGTCCACGGCACCATGTGCCTGATCCGTCGCGCCGCGATGGTGGAGGCCGGCAACTGGTCGTCCGACACCATCTGCGAGGACACCGACCTCGGCCTGTCCATCGCCGAGAACGGCTGGAAGACCCACTATACCCGTAAGCGCTACGGCTATGGCCTGCTGCCCGACTCGTTCGAGGCCTTCAAGAAGCAGCGTCATCGCTGGGCTTATGGCGGCTTCCAGATCATCAAGAAGCACTGGCGTCGGTTCCTCCCGGGCAACTCTCGCCTGACCAACGCGCAGAAGCGGCATTTCGTGCTCGGCTGGATCTCCTGGCTCGGCTCGGAATCGGTCGGCGCCTTCATGGCCATCGCGTCGCTGCTGTTCGTGCCCTTCGTCGCCTACTTCTCCATCTCGGTGCCGGCCCACGTGCTGACGCTGCCCATCCTCATCACCTTCCTGGTGTACGTGTTGCACTTCATCAGCCTGTATCGCCTCCGGGTGGAGACCACGCCGATGCGCATGCTCGGCGCGGCGGTGGCCGCGAGCGCGGTGCAGTTCACGGTGGCGAAGGCGGTGCTGGATGGCTTCCGCTACAAGGACCTCGCCTTCGCCCGGACCGCCAAGGGCAACAACTGGCTCGCCGGCGCGGCGCGCTCCTTCCCGGCCCTGCCGGAAGCGATCATCGGCGGTCTCCTGATCGCAGCCGGCACCTACATGCTGGTGGCGAACAACCTGCCGGGCTCCGCCATCGTGAAGACCTCGAACGACTGGCGCCACATCCGCGAGATCAACCTCTACGGCATCGCCCTGCTGGTGCAGAGCCTGCCGTTCGTGGCGGCCGCGATCATCGGCGCGTTCGAGCCCTCGCGTCTCAACGACTTTGCCACCTGGCGGGCCGTGCGCGCCAAGCTCGCGGCGGTGCCCCGCCGCCTCGGCCTCAACGCACCGCCCGCCGTCGCGGACTGAGCGGGGCCTGCATCCGAACCGAACGCCCGGCCCTCGCGCCGGGCGTTTGCTTTTGCGCCGGGCGTTTGCTTTTGCGCCCCTCCCCGCGCGGTCGGGGGCCCATGAAAGCGATCCGACGTGACCAATGCACCACCCTCCACCCCAGCCCCGACGCCGCCCGTACTGATTCTGGCGGGCGGCCTCGGCCAGCGGATCGACGCGCCCGCGCTGGGCGCGCCGGAAAAGCCGCTGGTGCAGCTGGCCGGGCGACCTCTCATCGCCCACGTCATCGACCGGATTCGGCCGCAGGCCGGCCAGATCCTCATCAACGCCAACACAGCTGCCGGGACTTATGAGCGGTTTGGTCTGCCCGTTCTGCCGGACACGATCGCCGGGCACCCCGGGCCGCTCGCCGGCGTGCTCGCCGGGCTGGAGCATCTCGCGCGATCGGAGCTGCACACAAGCCTGATCACTGTCGCCGCCGACACGCCGTTCCTGCCGGACGACCTCGTAGGACGCTTGACGCAGCGTCACCTGGAAACAGGTACGGTGGTGTGCGCGATGTCGGGCGGACAGCGCCATCCGGTCATCGCTTTGTGGCCGGCGGCAGCCCGCGCCGCGCTGCGGCAAAGCCTTGAGGCGGGACGGCTGAAAGTCGGGCTTCTCCTCGATGGCCTGAATGCCGTAACGGTGGCATGGGAAGGGCATCCGGATGACCCGTTCTTCAACGT
>JAEZMT010000344.1 GCA_023442085.1 Pseudomonadota bacterium
GCGCCTCCGGCCCCACCGTCTCGCCCGGCTCGGCGAGGGCGAGCAGCACCTTGAGCACGCCGGTGAGCTGGCGGAAATTGCCGGGCCACGTATGCCGCGCCAGCACCTCGCGGCACTCGGGCGAAAGAAGCGGCGCATCGGCGCCCGGTCCCGCCATCTCGCGCCACAGACGCTCCACCAGCGCCTCCCGGTCGGCGAGGCTGCGGAGCGGCGGCAGCGTCACGGTGTATTGGGCGATGCGGAAATAGAGGTCGGCGCGGAAGCTGCCTTGCTCCACCAGCATCTTCAGATCGCGGTGGGAGGCGCAGACGAGGGCGAAATCCACCTTCACTGCCTTGCCGCCGCCGAGCGGCGTCACCTCCCGCTCCTGCAGCACGCGCAGCAGGCGGCTCTGGAGGCCGAGGGGCATGTCGCCGATCTCGTCGAGGAACAGCACGCCGCCGTCCGCCTCGCGGAACAGACCCTTGAAGCCGGCGCGGCGGGCGCCGGTGAAGGCGCCGTCCTCGTAGCCGAAGAGTTCGGATTCGATGAGGCCTTCCGGCAGAGCCGCGCAGTTCACCGCCGCGAAGGTGCGGTCGGCGCGCGGGCCGCGGGCGTGGATCTGGCGGGCGAACACCTCCTTGCCGGAGCCGGTCTCGCCCTGGATGAGCACCGGCACGCCGGCCGTCATCAGCCGGATGGCGCGGCCCAGCGCCTGCTCGGTCTCGGCATCGAAGCGCGGGCCGGGCGCCACCGCCGGGGCGGCGGGGACGGGCAGCGGGGCGGCCCGCACGGGGGCCGGTGCCTGCCGCTCCAGCCGCAGCATCACGGCACCGTTGGGCGTGCGGGCGCGGCGGGCGTCGCCCGGGCGGCCGAGGCTGCCCTCGAACAGTTCGGAGAAGCGCCGCGCGCCCAGCGCATCCCAGCCGAGGCCGAGGAGGGCGAGGCCGGGGCGGTTGGCGGCGACCAGGCGATGGTCCTCGAACACCAGCACGCCCTCGCGCGCGGTGCCGAGGAAGGAGGGGTCGGCGTGGAAGCGCACCACGTCCCGGCCGGGGAAGGCGCCTTCGAACAGGCGATGCTCCACCTGCCCCACCGCCAGCTCCACCAGCGCCAGCGCATGGAGGTGCGGCACGGCGGAGGGGCCGGAGAGGTCGAGCAGGCCCACCAGCTCGCCGAACGGGTCGTGGATGGGCGCAGCGGCGCAGGTGAGGATGCCGTGCGGCTCGGCATAATGCTCGGCGCCGCGCACCTCGATGCCGCGCCGCTCGATCAGCGCCGTGCCGATGGCGTTGGTGCCGCTGTCCGCCTCGCTCCAGCTCACGCCCGGGCGCAGGGCGACCTCCGCGGCGCGGTCGGCGAAATCGGCGCTGCCCACGGTGTCGAGCACGAGGCCGGTGGGATCGGTGAGGATGACGATGCCGCCCGCCGCGCTGGCGCTGAGGTGCAGCGCCTCCAGTTCCGGCCGGCAGCGGCGGCGCAGCGCCTCGTAGCGCTCGCGGCGGATGGAGAGTTCCCCCTGCGTCAGCGGCTCGGCCTTCAGCCGGCCGCCCACGGGCAGGCCGCGCTCGGCGCAGCGGGTCCAGGAGCGGATGATGGGAAGGGCAAGCGCCTGCTCCGCCCCGGGCGCGCCGGAAAAGAACCGGCGGCGGGCGGTGAGCAGCTCGTCCGGCGGCACCGGCGAGAGGGGCGGAAAGGGCGCAGGCATTCGTCCCTCGGCTTGTTTCGCGTCCCTGAACCTGTTCTTCGATGCCGACTGTCGCACTTTGCGACAGGTGTCGCGGCACCCTGTTCTTATGCGCGACAGTCTCGCACGACACTTCGTCGCGCGTAAAGTCGGGCTTCTGCGTAGGTCCTGCGGCCGCTGACAAAATCAAGACACGGCAGCATCTTCCCGCACCGCAAATAAAGGCGTGCGGCGCATATTCGAGAACTGGCACGGCCGCTGCAAATCCTCCGGCACCACCAACGGGAGGAAACAATGAACAGCCCCGCCTTTCTTTCGAGCGCCCACACCTCGCCCTTCAAGCCCCGCTACGGCAACTTCATCGGCGGCACCTTCGTCGAGCCGGTGAACGGCCGCTATTTCGAAAATACCTCTCCCATCACCGGCAAGGTGATCTGCGAGGTGCCGCGCTCCGACGAGCACGATATCGAGCGCGCGCTGGATGCCGCCCACGCCGCCAAGAAGGGCTGGGGCCGCGCCTCCGCCGCCGACCGCGCGCTGGTGCTGCTGAAGATCGCCGACCGCCTGGAGGCGAACCTCGACCTCCTCGCCCGCGCCGAGACCTGGGACAACGGCAAGCCGATCCGCGAGACAACCCTGGCGGACATCCCGCTGGCCATCGATCATTTCCGCTATTTCGCCGCCTGCGTCCGTGCCCAGGAAGGCACGCTGGGCGAGATCGACCACGACACCATCGCCTATCACTACCATGAGCCCCTCGGCGTGGTGGGCCAGATCATCCCCTGGAACTTCCCCATCCTGATGGCCGCATGGAAGCTCGCCCCGGCGCTCGCCGCCGGCAATTGCGTGGTGCTGAAGCCCGCCGAGCAGACCCCCGCCTCCATCCTCGTCCTCGCCGAGCTCATCGCCGACCTTCTGCCCCCCGGCGTGCTCAACATCGTCAACGGCTTCGGCCTCGAGGCCGGCAAGCCGCTGGCCTCCTCGCCGCGCATCTCCAAGATCGCCTTCACCGGCGAGACCGGCACCGGCCGCCTCATCATGGGCTATGCCGCGCAGAACCTCATTCCGGTGACGCTGGAACTGGGCGGCAAGTCGCCGAACATTTTCTTCTCCGACGTGGCCGCCGAGGACGATGACTTCCTCGACAAGGCGGTGGAAGGCTTCGTCATGTTCGCCCTCAACCAGGGCGAAGTCTGCACCTGCCCGAGCCGGGCCCTGGTGCAGGAGAGCATGTTCGACAAGTTCATGGAGAAGGCGCTCGCCCGCGTCGCTGCCATCAAGCAGGGCTCGCCGCTCGATCCTTCGACCATGATCGGCGCGCAGGCCTCCTCCGAGCAGATGCACAAGATCCTCTCCTACATCGACATCGGTCGTGCGGAAGGCGCGCAGGTTCTGGCCGGCGGCGAGCGCAATGTGCTCACCGGCGAGCTGGCGGACGGCTTCTACGTGAAGCCCACCGTCTTCCTCGGCAAGAACAACATGCGCATCTTCCAGGAAGAGATCTTCGGCCCGGTGGTTTCCGTCACCACCTTCAAGGACGAGGAAGAGGCGCTCTCCATCGCCAACGACACCCTCTTCGGCCTCGGTGCCGGCGTGTGGACCCGCGACGGCTCGCGCGCCTACCGTGTCGGTCGCTCGATCGAGGCGGGCCGCGTGTGGACCAACTGCTACCACGCCTACCCGGCCCACGCGGCCTTCGGCGGCTACAAGCAGTCCGGCATCGGCCGCGAGACCCACAAGATGATGCT
>JAEZMT010000401.1 GCA_023442085.1 Pseudomonadota bacterium
TGGAGGCGAGGTAGTCCGTGTGGCTGTCGGCGATCATCGCCTGGATCAGCTGGTACTCGGCAATCGGCTTGCCGAATTGCCTGCGCTCGCGCGCGAAGGCGATCATCTCCGCGATCAGCCGCTTGCAGGCCCCGGTGGCGAGGGCCGCGATGTGGATGCGCCCGCGATCAAGCACCCGCATGGCAAGGCGGAAGCCGCGCCCCGGCGTCTGGCCGATGATGGCGCTCGCCGGCACCCGCACGTTGTCGAACATGACGTCCGATGTGGTGGTGCCGCGCTGGCCCATCTTGCGGTCCTTCTTGCCGATGGTGAGGCCGGGCGTGTCGCGCGGGACAAGGAAAGCGGAGATGGCATCGGCGCCGGGCTTGTCGAACTCGGTCCGGGCCATGACCGTGAACAGCCCGGCGCGCTGGGCATTGGTGATGTAGCGCTTCGTGCCGTTGATCACGTAGTCGTCGCCGTCCCGCTCGGCGCGGGTGGTGAGGTTCGCGGGATCGGAGCCTGTGTCCGGCTCGGTGAGGGCGAAGGCGGACATGAGTTCGCCGCTGGCGAGGCGCGGCAGATAGGCCTGCTTCTGGTCTTCGGTCCCCTCGAAGATCAGGCCGCGCGCACCGATGCCGATATTGGTTGCCAGAAGCGAGCGGAAGGCGAGCGCCGTGCCGCCGAAGATCTGGGCGAGCTGTGTTTCCTGGCGCGCATTGAGCCCGATGCCGCCGTATTCCGGCGGAATGGTGAGGCCGAACAGCCCGAGTTCGCGCATCTCGTCGACAATCTCCTCGGGAATTTCGTCCTCGATCTCGACGCGCATCTCATTGGGGACGAGACGCTCCGCGACGAAGCGTTCGACCGCATCCTTCAGCTGGCCGAAGGTGTCGTCATCGACGGCGGGCATGGTCATATCTTGCTTGCTCCCGTGTTCCGGATCTCTGGCGCGGCGCCGATGGTGCAGGTGCCTGCGACGGCCCGTTCGCCGGAGGCAGTTTCAACGAAAATCTCGTAGGAGCCTGTCGCTTCGTCTGTCAGGCGGCCCCCGGCGCGGATCGTCGCGCCCACGGGCACCGGGGCGATGAAGCGCACTTCAAGCCGCGCATCCCCGGGGACCGCGCCGAAGGTCCGCTCCAGGGCCTCGATCACGAGGTTGAGGCCCAGCGTCCCGTGGGCGATGGGCCGTCCGAAACTGGTTCCGGCCGCGAATTCCGCGTTGAGGTGGATGGGATTGAAGTCCCGAGTCAGCTCCGCATAGCGGGCGACGGCATCCTGGTCGGCGACGAGGCTCACGCAGGCAAGCTCGCGCGGCAGCGCGGCGTCTTGTGGCATTTCCATCGGCTGTTTCCTTCGTCGGCGCTCTCACGGCGCCCGTACACCTTTCGGGGCCGCCTGTTTAACTGGCCCAGATCGTCCGGATCTCGCCTGCGAGGACCTCGCGATCCCCCTTTTTCAGGACCACTCCGAAGCCGACCCAACGGCGGCCCTTGCGCATTTCCTTCCACAGGCAGGAGACCTCGGCCTCGAGCTGGTCTCCCGGCTGCACGGGGTCGCCGAAGGCCAGCGTCTGCGAGGCGTGGACATTGCCGGGAGGCCGGGGCGAGAAGGCCTTGAGGTAGGCTTCCATCATTGCCGCCACGAGAATGCCGGAGGGCAGGCGACCGGCCGCGACGGCGCCATAAATCGCCTCCCAATCCGCCAGACGGGCGTCGTCCAGCGCGATGGCATGGTGGCCGAGAAGCTGGCCGGGCCGGAAACTGTCGAAAACCCAGACCGGGCTCGCTTCGCTCATCAGGCCTTTCCTCCCCGCGCGCGGCGGCCCGGCCCGGCCGCGAGACGGCGCTCGCTCTGGCGCAGCCCGCTCGAAACCCCGAACAGGGACTCGCTGATGAAATCCGCAGAATCCCTGAGCGCGGCGCCCAGCCGTTCGATTTCCGGCCGGGTCAGCTGGCCGGCGATGGAAATTCCGCTGATGCCGAGCCGCGGCTTGCCGGACGGGTCGGTCACGACCGCTGCGGCAATCTCAAGGCCGCGAAACAGCTGGCCGAGATCGAAGGCATAGCCGTCGCGGCGGGCCTGCTGCACGTCCTTCACGTAGTCCTCGAAGCTCGGCGGCGCCTGCCATTGCAGCGCGTCGAACCGGGCCTTCAGTTCGTCACGGGGCAGGTCGCGCAGCGCCGCGTAACAGCGCCCGATCGCACCCACGAAGGTCGGCAGGCGCGAGCCATCGGACATGTCCACGCGCACTGTCTTTGCCGTGGAAACGCGATCGATCAACACGATGCGCTCGCCGTCGGTGATCTGCCACAGACACATCAGGCACTTGTGCTCTGCCGAAAGCCGGGCGAGCTCGGGCCGGATCAGGTTGGCCTGGTTGGCCCCGAGCAGCGGCAGGGACAGCTCCAGTACGCCCATGCCGATGGCATAGGTCTTCGCCTCCGGATCGAAATCCACAAGCCGCTCGCTTGAGAGCGTGCGCAGGATGTTGAAGCAGGTGCTGACGCTGACGCCGGCATCCCGCGCAATGACGTTCACGCCGGCCGGCCCGCTCGATTGCGCGAGGCTTCTCAGGATCGAAACCGCGTTGGCCACGGCTCCGACGATTTTTGGCGAAGGGTCTTGATCGGCAGGGTCGCTCATGTATGAATGGCTTTCAGAAATTTGTGAATGTCATTCAAGATAGAGAATGACTAACACAACGAAGCCGGCGATGGGAAGCCCCTTCCGCAGAAATCCAAGGCGAGGAAACGTGGAAAAAGAGAAGCAGGCCAACGCGAAGGCGGCCGTGTCGGGTGACGGGAGAGGTGCGCCGTGCGGCCTTCGTGGCGTGCGCATTCTTGACCTCGGCCGCTACATCGCGGCCCCCTTTTGCACCGCCTTGCTCGCCGAACAGGGCGCGGAGGTCATCCGGATCGAGCCGACATCCGGCGCACCGGATCGCGAAGTCATGCCGGTCGGCGTTGCCGGACGCGGCGCGCTCTATCTTCAGGTCAACCGCAACAAGAAGTCCCTCGCCCTCGACATCGATCAGCCGGCAGGACGCGCCGCCTTCGAGCGCCTCGTGGCCACCTGTGACGCGGTGGTGGTGAATCTGCCGCCGGCGGCCCTCAAGCGCGCGGGTCTCGACTACGATCGCCTTTGCGCCATCCGGCCGGATATTATCCTCACCACCATCAGCGCCTTCGGGACGCAAGGCGAAAGCCGGGACCGGATCGGCTTCGATGGCACGGGACAGGCCCTCTCGGGCGCCATGTGCCTGACGGGGACCGGCGAGCGGCCGATGCGCGCTGCCGTGTCCTACGTCGATTACGCCACGGGGATTGCGGCCGCCTTCGCCACCCTCGCCGCTTTCCACGAGCGCATGGCAACGGGCCGTGGCCAGCATGTGGAGGCCTCGCTCCTCGGCACCGCACTCACCATGACCAGTCCGATGCTGATCGAGGAAGCTCTCGGCGCGCGCAGCCGCGTCGCCATCGGCAACCGCAGCCCCATTGCCGGCCCCTCCGATCTGTTCCAAACCCGCGACGGCTGGGTGATGGTCCAGGTCATCGGCGACGGGATGTTCCGCCGCTGGGCCAGCTTCGTGGGGCAACCCGAGCTGGCCGAGGATCCGTGCTTTTCCTCGGACATTCTGCGTGGCGAGAACGGCGAGACGCTGAGCGCGGTGATGGCGCAGTGGTGCGCCGCGCGGTCCTCGCAGGAATGTCTCGCAGAGCTCGCCGCCGCCAAAATTCCCGCCTGCAAGGCCCTCACGCCGGCCGAAGCGCTCGCCGCACCCGAGAACAGGGATGGAGGCTTCTTCGAGGAGATGGCCCTGCCCACCGGCAATGCGCCGGTCGTCACGAATCTGGTCCGCACCGCAGCCGGCCGGCTGACACAGGGCCGTCCCGCGCCCGAACTGGGCGCCGATACAGAAGAGCTACTTGCGTCGCTGGGTTACGACACCGACGAGATCGGGCACCTTACGGGCCGCAGTCAGACCAAGACCGAAAGCTAAGAACGGGCGCTCCTTCAAACGCGCCGCAATAACGGGAGGAAGACATCATGGCGTGCAGGATCAGGTCGATCAGGTCACGTGCCCTTGGTACCGCAGCGGGCACGGCGATGCTTGCCGCCCTGGGCCTCGTTTCCGGGGCCGGCGCGGCTGGAGCCCAGGAAACCATCAAGCTCGGCCTGTCCATTCCGCTGTCCGGCACCGGTGCCATCTGGGGCAAGGGCTCGGAGTTCATGTGCAAGAAGGCTGCGCAGGAGATCGCGCAGGCGGGCGGCGTCAAGGTCGACGGCAAGACCTACAATTTCGAATGCATCGCCTATGACAACAAATACAACGCCGCCGAAGGCACCAAGGTGGCGCAGACCCTGCTCAACCGGGAAGGGGTGAAGTACATCGCCGGCAGCCTCGGAACGGCACCGGTGCAGGCGCTTCAGTCCCTCAGCGAACGCCAGGGCGTCGTGCTCTTCACTACGGCCTGGGGCCCCAGCATCAAGGGGCCGAAGTTCCCGCTGACGTTCACGCAGATGAATACGCCGTTCGAAATCCTGCCGCCCCTCATCCGCTACATCCATGAGGCCAACCCGCAGGCCAAATCCATCGTCATGCTCAACCCCAACGACGCCACCGGACGCGACACCGAGGGCGTGGCGAAGAAGGTCTGGACGGAGACTGGCGTAAAGGTCCTGTCCAGCGACTTCTATGAGCGCGGCACCACCGAATTCCAGCCGATCGCCGCACGCATCGCCTCCCTCAAGCCCGACATCGTCGACCTTGGCGGAATGCCCCCGGCCGACGCCGGCGCCGTGTGGAAGGAGTTGGACGTGCTGGGCTGGAAGGGCGTCAAGGTGGTCGAGGTCGGAACGGGGATCGACGGACTCAAGGCCACCGGCGGAAACGCCATCGAGGGCGTCTATATGGGCGCTGCCGTATCGTTGGACGGAGACACCGCCACCGCCAAGCAGAAGGCCGTGAACGAGGAGGTCCGGGCGGCCACGGGCGAGTCTCTCAATGCCATCCAGATCGGCTTCTATGATGCGGTCTACGCGCTGAAGGCCGGCATGGAGAAGGCGAAGTCGGTGGATGCCAAGGCGGTCGGCGCCGCGATGCCCGAGGTCACGTTCACCTCCTTCTATGGCACGCCCGTCGATTTCTACGGGCTCGATACCTATGGCTCGCGCCAGCAGATGCGCCTCCCGGTGATCATCACCCAGGTTCAGGACGGCAAGCTGGTGGAGAAGTCCCGCATCGTGCCCACCACGAAGTGATGCGCAGCCGCGTCCTCCGCCCGGCGTGGTGGACGCGGCATCGGCTCGCGGGACGTTGATCCGTTCCGGAACGAGGCTCTGCCCCGACGAAAGCACGCCCCGCAGATGCAAACCGCAATACAGCTCACCCTGACGAGCCTGCAGATCGGCGCCGTCTATATCCTGTTCTCGCTCGGCCTGACGCTGATCTTCGGCGTCATGCGCATCGTGAACTTCGCCCACGGCCACCTCTTTGCCGTTTCGGCGCTGGTGGTGGCCGCCATCGTTCCCTGGCTCTCTGCGGCGGGGTTCCCCGTTCTCGCCGCCTATCTCGTCGGTGCCCTCGCGGGCGTCGTCGCGTCGCTTGCGCTCGGCTTCGCCATGTATGTGGGCGGATTCCGCTTCTTTCAGCGCGACCTCGTCGGCTCCTTCATTCTCTCCATCGGCCTCGTGCTGCTGCTGGACGGCATTCTGATGAAGATCTTCGGCGGCGCGGTGCGGCCGGTGCCGGACATCATTCCCGGAACGCTCTCCGTATTCGGGGCCGCCATTACCAGCCAGCGTCTGGCGCTGTGCGTGGCGGCCGTCGCGGTCACCGGAGTGCTCTACTGGGCGCTGACCCGGACCAAGCTCGGCAAGGCGCTGAGGGCGGTTTCCATCGATCACGAGGCGGCGATGCTCCAGGGCATCCCGTATAATCGCATGGCGCTCTCCGGCTTCATGATCGCCGCCGGGCTGGCGGCACTGGCCGGGGCGCTGATCGCGCCGGTCACCATCGTCTCGCCGGTGATCGGCGCGGACTATCTCATCAAGGGCTTCATCGCGGTCATCGTGGGCGGGCTCGGCAGCGTCCCGGGCGCCATCCTCGGCGGGCTGTTCGTTGCCGCTATCGAGACCGTCGGCGGATTCTATTTCGATCCCAGCTCCGCGACCATCGCCATCTTCATTCTTGTCATCGCCGTGCTGCTGGTACGGCCGAAGGGACTTCTCGGTCATGGATGATCTGAAGCTGCCCTATTGGGCTGCGGGCGTCGCCCTGGTGCTGGCCGCGACCCTCCTGGTGCGCGATGCCTACATCGCCAGCGTGATCAACCTCATCGCCGTCGCCGCGCTCACCGCCGTGAGCCTGCGCTTTGTGATGCTGATGGGGGAGCTCAACTTCGCCACCGCCGCTTTCGTGGGCATCGGCGCCTACACGACCGGTGCGGCCGTCACCATCCTGCAATGGCCGTTCCTTGTCGCCATTCTCGCGGGAGGATTGATGGCCGGGCTGGTTTCGGTCGCCTTCGGCTACGTGACGCTGCGCACCAAGGGGCCCTATTTCCTGCTCATCGGCTTCGCCTTCACCGAGGCGGTGCGGATCCTCTACTCGAAAAGCACAACGCTTGGCGGGACGTCCGGAATGATCGGCATCTTTCCGCCGGTTGCGCTGGATGCCTGGATGCCGACCGTCATCGTCGGCACGTCCTGCGCCCTCATCTTCGCACTCTACGTGCTCGAGCGCTCCGACTTCGGAAAGATCCTGACCGCGATCCGGGACAACGAGAACGTCGCGCGCACGGTCGGGCTGAATATCCTGCTGGTGAAGATCGCCTGCTTCGCGGCAGCCTCGGTCGCGGCTGGCGTCGCGGGGAGCCTGCATGCCTTCGCCAACAACGTGATCAGCCCGGGAGACTTCAGCTTTCTCGTCGCCGCCTTCGCCCTCGCCTATGTGAAGGTCGGGGGCGAGGACAACATCGTCGGGCCTCTGGTGGGTTCAGTCCTGCTGGTCGTCCTGGGCAGCTACGCCCTCGGCCTCGGCGGCGACGAGCACATCTTCTACGGCGCCGCGATCACCCTCGCCGTGCTGCTGCTCCCCAACGGCATCACCGGCCTTCTCTCCGGACGGCGCAAGCCGTCTGCTGCGAAGGGGCACTGAGATGGACCAGAGCCAGCAGCCGCTCCTCGCAACCCGCGGCCTCACGCGTCGCTTCGGCGGCCTCGTGGCCGTCTCCAACCTCGACCTGGAGATCAGGCCGAGGGAAATCCTCGGGCTCATCGGGCCCAATGGCGCCGGCAAGAGCACGACGTTTAACCTCATCAGCGGCTTCTACAAGCCGTCGGCGGGCGAATTGTTCGTGTTCGGCGAGAACTGCACGGGCCGGTCCGCGCTGGAGATCAGCCGCCGTGGCCTGGTGCGCACGTTCCAGCATGGCAGCTTCATGCGCACCATGACCGTTGCCGACAATATCCTGCTCGGCACCATTCATGGGGTGAAGGGCGCCGCCGCGCGCCGCGCGCGGGTGGCGGAGACGGCAGAGATGCTCGGCCTTACGCCCTACCTTCCCGAACAGGCGGGCAACCTGCCGCACGGGCTACAGCGCCTCGTCTCCATCGCCATCGCCTTCGCCGCCCGTCCCAGGCTCCTGTGCCTGGACGAGCCGCTGACCGGCCTCAACCAGACGGAGGTCGCCAATACCCTTGGAATGCTGGAGCGTATCCGCGACGCATTCGGCTGTTCGGTGCTGCTGGTCGAGCACAACATGAAGGCGGTGATGCGGGTGTGCGACCGCATCGTGGTGCTGCACCACGGCCAGCACCTCGCCACCGGAACGCCGAGCGAAATCCGGGCCGACAAGAGGGTGATCGACGCCTATCTGGGGCACCGCCATGACCATTGAAAGCCCGGCCACCCTCCCTCTGGACGTTCGCGGCCTGTCGGCCCGGTACGGCGTCGTCCCGGCCCTGCGCGACGTGGACCTCAGCCTGAGATCGGGCGAGATCGTCACCCTGATCGGCGCCAACGGCGCGGGCAAGTCCACGCTCATCAAGGCCATCTGCGGTTTGGTGCGGCCGAGCGCGGGCAGCGTCCGTCTGTTCGGCGAGGAGGTGACCGGCCTCTCGCCCGACCGGATGGTGCGCAAGGGATTGAGTGTCGTACCGGAAGGCCGGCGGCTGTTTCCCGAAATGACCATGCTGGAGAACCTGGAGCTCGGCGCCTTCGCACGGCACGACGCCGCGGCGGTGAAGCGAGACCTCGACCGCGTGATCTCCCTGTTCCCGGAACTCAAGGATCGTCTCGGCACCCACGCCGGCACCTTCAGCGGCGGGCAGCAGCAGATGATCGCGGTCGCCCGCGCCCTGATGAGCGCGCCGCGCGTACTGCTCCTCGACGAGCCGACCATCGGCCTCGCCCCCGCCGTGGTGGACCGGATCGCCGACATCGTCGTCCAGATCGCGCAGAGCGGCGTCAACATCCTCCTCGTCGAGCAGAACGCCGAGACCGCCCTCGCCATCGCCGACCGCGCCTACATCCTCGAAGGCGGTGCCATCATCGCCGAAGACAGTGCGCGCGCCCTCGCCGCCAGCCCCGACGTGCAGCGCGCTTATCTGGGAATCTGATCATGGCCATCGATAACGACGACATCTGGCAGCCCACTGCGGATTATGCGGAGCGCGCGCAGGTCACGGCCCTGTCGCAGCTGCTCGGCGTCGGGGACATCGACGCGCTGTACGACCTTTCGCTGGCCGAGCCCGAGCGCTACTGGCGCGCCGTGAACGACTTCTGCGGCATCCGCTGGAGCCGGCCCTATGAGGGCTATTGCGATCTTTCGCGCGGCGCGCCGTTTCCCTCATGGTTCGTTGGCGGCGAGCTGAACTGGGTGGATACCATCCTCGACAATACCGAGGCCGCTGACCGTCCCGCCATCGTCGCCGAGCGGGAAGACGGAAGCGTCCGAACGGTCACCTATCGCGAGCTGGCCGGCGAGGTCCGCGGCTTCGCGGCGGGCCTGCTGAGCCTTGGGATCGCGCGCGGCGACCGCGTCGGGCTGCTGATGGAGAACGGCATCGAGGCCTCGGTCTCGCTGCTGGCCATCGCCTATATCGGCGCCATCGCGGTGCCGCTGTTCAGCGGCTTCGGCGCCGACGCCATCGTTGCCCGGCTCGAGCCCTGCGGCGCGCGGGCTCTCATTGCCACGTCGGGCTTCCTGCGGCGCGGCCGCTTCGTTTCCACCGCCGCGACCCTTGCAGCCGCCCGCGGCGCGTTGCCAGACCTCACGTGCCTCATCCTGAAGCGTGCGCCCGAGGATGACACCCCCGCAGCCCCGGACGTGCACGACTGGCATGCCTTGGCGACCCGGGCCCAGTCCGCGCCCCCGTCCGCGCGGATGTCCGCGAACGATCCGTTCATGGTGATCTTCACCTCCGGCACCACAGGCAAGCCCAAGGGTGCCGTGCACGTGCATGGCGGCTTCCCGATCAAGATCGCCCACGACGCCGCCGTGCATTTCGACGTGGCCCCCGGCGACGTCTTCTGCTGGCCGGCAGACATGGGGTGGATCGCCGGGTCGCTGATCCTCGGATCGGCCCTGCTCAGGGACGCGACGCTGGTCTGCTACGACGGTGCACCGGACTATCCGGATTGGTCGCGCATGGGCCGCCTCGTCGAACGGCACCGCGTCACCCACTTCGGCTCCGCGCCGACGCTCATTCGCGGCCTCGCCGCCAATGATGAGGTCAGCACCGCACCCGATCTGTCCTCCCTGCGCCTGCTCATCACGGCTGGCGAAAGCATCGCGCCCGAGCATTTTGTCTGGTTCGAGCGCAGGTTCGGCCGCGGCGTGTGCCCCCTCATCAATTATACGGGCGGCACGGAGGTCTCCGGCGGCCTGCTCTCCAGCGTGGTGACGCGGCCAATCATCCCGGCCGGCTTCAACACACGGTCGCCGGGGGTGGCGCTGGACGTGTTGGACCCAGCCGGAAATCCCGTCACCGGCGCCGTGGGCGAACTCGCCATCCTCGCCCCCTTCGTGGGGATGACGGCGAGCTTTTGGCAGGATGACGAGCGCTATCTCGAAGCCTACTGGAACACGGTCCCGGGCGTGTGGATCCACGGCGACCTCGCGATGCGGACGCAGGACGGCCACTTCTTCCTTCTCGGCCGCTCCGACGACACCATCAAGGTGGCGGGCAAGCGCGTCGGCCCGGCCGAAGTGGAGGAAATCCTCGTCGAGATCGACGGCGTGGTAGAAGCCGCCGTCATCGGTGCCAGCGACCCGGTGAAAGGGCAGGCCATCGTCGCATTCCTCACCTGCGATGGCGCCTCGGACGACATCCGCGCGATCGCGTCGGCACGGATCCAGGAGCGGCTCGGCCGTCCCTTCGCGCCGCGTGCCGTCTTCGTGGTGCCACAGCTGCCAAAGACCCGGAGTTCCAAGATCATGCGGCGGGTGATCCGCTCGGTCTATTCCGGCGCACCGACGGGCGACCTGTCCTCGCTCGTCAATCCCGAGGCCATTACCGACATTGAGCACATCCTGCGCGAGCCCTGAACCCGGCGCAGCCCGAAATACACAACAACAAGGCATCCGCCGGCCAGCACCGGCGAGAGCCGAAGGGAGAGAACGCACATGGACCTTCAGCTGCGCGGAAAGACGGTGCTGATCACCGGCGCTTCCCAAGGCATCGGCGAGGGATTGGCCGAGGTGTTCGCCGAGGAGGGCTGCCATCTCCACCTCGTCGCCCGCTCGGGAGAGAAGATGGCGGCTCTGGCCGATCGCCTGCGGGCGGGACATGGAGTCACCGTCGCGGTCCACGAGCAGGATATCGCCGCCCCCGGCGCGGCGGACAGGATTGCGGCCGCGGCAGGCGACATCGACGTGCTGGTGAACAATGCCGGCGCCATTCCAGGCGGCGATCTGTGGGATGTGGATGCAGATCGCTGGCGCGCCGGCTGGGAGGTGAAGGTCCTCGGCTATATCGACCTGTGCCGCGCCTTCTACACAAGGATGAAGGCGGCCGGCGGGGGCGTCATCCTCAACAACATCGGCAATGGCGGCGAGAATTTCGATTTCCGCTACATCGCGGGCTCCACCGGCAATGCCGCCCTGATGGCCTTCACGCGTGCGCTCGGAGGGCGGAGCCTCGAAGACGGCATCCGTGTCCTCGGCATCAACCCCGGACCGGTCGCGACCGACCGCATCTTCAACATCATGAAGAAGCGCGCCCGCGAGCAGTGGGGTGACGAGAGCCGCTACACCGAGCTTCTCGCCGCCTACCCACTCGGCCGCGCGGCGCATGTCCGCGAGGTGGCGGATCTCTTCGCCTTCCTCGCTTCGCCTCGGTCGGCCTACACCTCGGGAACGATCATGACGATCGACGGCGGCCTCACCTCCCGCCGATCCATCTGACGCCCGCGCGGCGACCGGAGGCACCATGTCACTCGAAGCCTATTCCGCCTTTCCCTCCATCCTCGTGGACCGGCCCGCCCCCGGCGTCCTGCGGCTGACCCTGAACCAGCCCGAGACTCTGAACGCCCTCGGCGCGGACGCCCATCGCGAACTGGTCGACATCTGGCGCGTGGTGGATCGCGACCGCGACACCCTCGCCGTCCTGCTCTGCGCCAACGGGCGATCCTTCTCGGCCGGCGGCTCGTTCGAGATGGTGGATGCCCTGACGCGCAGCTTCGAGGAGCGCGCCAACATGTGGCGGGAGGCGCGCGACCTCGTCTACAACATCATCAACTGCTCGAAGCCCATCGTCTCCGCGGTGCAGGGCGCGGCGGTCGGCGCGGGGCTCGCCGCGGCGCTCATCTGCGATATTCCCGTCGTCACCAAGACCGCCAAGTTGGTTGATGGCCATGTGCGCCTCGGCGTCGCTGCCGGCGACCATGCGGCGATCATCTGGCCCCTGCTGTGTGGGATGGCAAAGGCGAAATACCACCTGCTGCTCAACGAGCCGGTGACCGGCGAGATGGCGGAGCGCATGGGGCTCGTCGCCCTCGCGGTCGAGGAGGACGAGTTGCAGGAGAAGGCGCTCGGCATCGCCATTCGTCTTGCCGAGGGCGCGCCGGCCGCCATCCAGTGGACCAAGCATTCGCTCAACAATTGGCTGCGCATGATGGGGCCGACCTTCGACGCTTCGCTGGCGCTCGAAATGCTCGGCTTCTCCGGCCCGGACCCGCAGGAAGGCCTCGCCTCCTTCCGCGAGAAGCGGCCGCCGGCCTTCCCGCGCAAGGCTCCCTTCTGAGATGGCGCCCGCCTCCTACGAGCGACTGCTGAGCCCGCTCGCCCTCGGCCACGTCACCCTGCGCAACCGCATCGCCATGATGCCGCACGCGGTGATGTTCGGGGGCGGCTACGGCTCGGCCATCGACCGGACCATCGCCTACCATGTGGAGCGGGCGAAGGGCGGGGCGGGCCTCATCGTGATGTCCAACTTCTTGATGCCCGCTTCGTGGCGCCGCCTCGCAACCTGGGGCGGGGCGCTGGAAACCTCGCCCCTGGGCGGGCTCGACCTCGCCAATGACGCGTCGCTGCAGCCCCACTACCGGCGTATGATCGACGCGATCAAGGCGGAGGGGGCGTGCTTCGTCTCCCAGTTGAACATGAGCGGACGGCAGCTGCGCTCGCCGGGGACCACTCAGTACGGCGTGCCGCTGCTGGCGCCCTCCCCCCTGCCCTGCCCGCGTACGGGCGAAATCCCCAAGGAAATGACCGAGGCGGACATCGCCGAGTACGTCGCCACCATGGTGGAGGCGGCGCTGAACCTAAAGGCGGCGGGTGCCGACGGGGTCGAGCTGTTCGCCGCCCAAGGCTATCTGCTGCACGAATTCCTATCCCCCGCTACGAACATGCGCGCCGACCGCTATGGCGGGCCGCTTGAAAACCGCATGCGCTTCCTGCTGGAGGGTCTTGCGGCCATCCGCGCCGCCGTGGGGCCGGACTTCCTGATCGGCGCCCGCATCAATGGCCGCGACGATGTCCCCGGCGGGCTGACGCCGCAGGATGCGATCGCGATCGCGGTCCGGCTCAAGGACGAAGGGATCAGCTATCTCAATGTGAGTGGCCTGACCTCCCTGCACTATCCCGGCTGGATCGCCGACATCACGGCCCCGGAGGCGCAGTTCGCGGAGGAGGCCGGGGCCATCCGGTCGGCGACGGCCGGGCTTACAGTCTGCGTCAGCTCGCGCATCGCCACGCCCGAGGCGGCGGAAGCGGTGCTGGCGGCCGCCCAGGCGGATTTCATCGGCATGGCCCGCGCCCTCATCTCCGACCCCGAGCTGCCACTGAAGGCGGCGCGGGGAGACGCCAAGGCCATCCGGGTCTGCACCTATTCCAACCAGTCCTGCATCGTCGGCCTGGATCGCGGGCGTGGCGTCGGCTGCATCCACAATCCGGCGGTAGGACGCGAGGCGCAGATCGGCATCGGGCGCATGCGGCCGGCCGAACGGCCGAAGCGGGTGGCGGTGGTGGGCGGTGGCCCGGCCGGGCTCGCCGCGGCCCGCGTCGCGGCCGAGCGCGGGCATCGCGTGACCCTCTTCGAGCGCACGGCGCGCCTCGGCGGCCAGAACCTGATGACCAGTGCCGTCGCCTCGCGCCGCGGCTTCGCCGAGATCCACCGGTGGCAGATCGAGATGCTGGCGCGGCTTGCCGTCGAGATCCGCCTCTCCACTGCCGCCGACCGCGCCGTGATCGAGCGCGAGAAATTCGAAGCCGTCGTCGTGGCCACCGGTTCGGTGCCGCGGCGTGACGGCTACACATCGCTGCGGCCCGGCTCGGCAGGCATCGCAGGCACCGACCTGCCCCGTGTGCGGACCGCCTGGGACGCTTTCGAGGCCCCGGAGCGCTTTGCGGGGCCGGTCGTCGTCGTGGAGGACGATCCACACCTCTCCGGCACTGCTGCTGCGGAGATGCTGGCCGCGCGGGGTCTGAAGGTCACCATCGTCACGCCGCACATGCATGCCGGCGCCGATCTGCCTGTCCACCACGCGCCCTCCCTCTATCGGAAGCTCGCCACGCTAGGCATCGAGGTGGTGCCCGCCACCTTCGTGACCGCCATCAAACCCGGCCTCCTCAAGTGCGAGGCAAGGTTCGGCGGGGCGGAACGGCTGATCGCCCATGACGGCGAGGTGATCCTCGCCATGGGCAACCGGGCCGAGGACGCGCTGGCACGCGCCTTCGCCGGCAGCGGCCTCGAACTCCACGTGATCGGCGACGCCCTCGCCCCACGACAGGCGGACATCGCCATCCTCGACGGCGAGCGCGCCGGCTGGATGCTCTGAAGGAGACCGGAATGGGAAGGCTTGACGGCAAGGTCGCGTTCATCACCGGCGCCGCGGGGGGCATCGGCCGCGAGACGTGCGCGCGCTACATCGCGGAAGGCGCGCGGGTGGCGGCGGTGGATATCGGCGCGGACGCGCTAGACGACACGCTGCGCGAAGCGGGCGCGGGCGATCGCGGCCTCGCCATCGTCTGCGACATCACCGAGCCGCAGCAGGTCAAGGCCGCGATCGCGCAGACCGTCGGGCGTTTCGGGCGGATCGACGTGCTGTGCAACATCGCCGGCGGATCGACCTCGGCGGACGCGCGGGTCACGGACGCGCCCGACGAGGAATTCTGGCGTGCGATCAGGCTCGATCTCTACGGCACCTTTTTGTGCTGCAAGCATGCCATCCCCGAGATTGCGCGGGCGGGTGGCGGCTCGGTCATTAACCTGTCCTCCATGGTGGCGCTGATGGCCCTGCCGGAGCGCGATTGCTACACGGCCGCCAAAGGTGGCGTTGCGGCGATGACGCGCTCCATGGCGGTCGAATACGCGCCGGACCGCATCCGCGTGAACGCCATAGCCCCTGGCCTGGTCCTCACCCCCCGCGTGAAGGGGCTGATGGAAACGCGGGAGGAACTGCGGCGGCTCGCCCGCCACCATCTCCTCGGCCCCTGCGTGCCGGGCGATATCGCCGGGATGGCGGTCTATCTCGGCAGCGACGACGCCCGCGTGGTCACCGGACAGGTGCTGTCCGTGGACAGCGGCGTCACCATTTCCTGAGGCTCAGCCATGATCCGATCCGTTGCCGTCATCGGCGTTGGCGCCATGGGCGCGCCGATGGCCATGAACATCCACGATGCGGGATTTGACCTTACGGTCTGCGACCGCAATCCGGAGGCCGTCGCCCCGTTCGAGGCCCTCGGCGTGCGCTGCGTCCACGAGGCGCGCGACTGCGCAGGCTGTGATGCGGTGATCGTGCTGGTCGCCACGCCGCAGCAGGCCCGTTCCGTGGTGCTGGGGGAGCAGGGGCTTCGCGCGGGGCTCGACGGCCGCGAACCTCTTCTGGTGATGATGGGCACCGTAGCGCCCGACACTGTGCGCGAACTGGCCCAGGAGCTGGCGTCCGACGGCCTGCGCATCGTCGATGCCCCGGTCAGCGGCGGCCCGGTGAAGGCGAAGGCCGGAACCCTCGCCATCATGATGGGCGGGCCCGCCGAGGACGTGGAGCGGCTGCACCCGCTCATGCAGGCCATGGGCACAAACATCTTTCATTGCGGGCCGCTCGGAACCGGGCAGGCCACCAAGATCGTCAACAATCTCGTCGGTATCACAACCTTGATGGTGGCGGCGGAGGCCTACCGCATCGCCGGCGACAACGGCATTCAACTGCCCGACGCCATCCCGGTGTTCGAGGCCGGCTCCGGTCGCAACTTTTTCACCGCGCACCCAAAGGACGCGCCGGAAGCCTACACGGCTTGGACCGCCACGCGCGGCGAATTCGACAATCTCCAGTCCATCCTGCGCAAGGACATCGACCTTGCGCTCACCATCGGTTCGGGCTCCGGCGACCTGCCCTTCACTCGGGCGCTGCGCGCCCTGCTCGATAATGTCGGCGACGACACCTTTGAAACCTGGCGTGCCGTCGCGGCCGCGCCCCGGCAGCCCTGAGGCCCTCATGCAGCAGCAAGACCATTCCGACATCCGCGAGGCCGTCGCCAAGCTATGCGCCGGCTTTCCGGGTGAATACTGGCGCAAGCTCGACCGGGAGATGGCATATCCCACCGAGTTCGTCTCAGCCCTGACCGAGAGCGGCTTCCTCGCCGCTCTGATCCCGGAGGAATACGGCGGCGCGGGCCTGCCGCTGTCGGCGGCCGCCGCCATCATGGAGGAGATTCAGCGGCAGGGTTGCAACGGCGCCGCCTGTCATGCCCAGATGTACGTGATGGGCACGGTGCTGCGCCACGGCTCGGCGGAACAGAAGCAACGCTACCTGCCCAGGATCGCCTCGGGCGAGTTGCGGCTTCAGGCCTTCGGCGTCACCGAACCCACCAGCGGCACCGACACCACCGCTCTCCGCACCACCGCCCGCCGCGAGGGCAACGACTATGTGGTGAATGGCCAGAAGATCTGGACCAGCCGCGCGGCACAATCGGATCTGATGCTGCTGCTCGCCCGCACGACGCCGCGCGATCAGGTGGCGAAGCGTACGGACGGCCTCTCGGTTTTCATCCTCGACATGCAGGAGGCCCTGAAGGCAGGCCTGACCATCCGCCCCATCCGCACCATGATGAACCACGCCACCACCGAGGTTTTCTTCGACAACGTGAGGGTGCCGGCTGAGAACCTCGTGGGCGAGGAGGGCAAAGGCTTCCGCTACATCCTGTCCGGCATGAATGCCGAGCGCATCCTCATCGCGTCCGAATGTATTGGCGATGCCAAATGGTTCATCGACAAGGCGTCCGCCTATGCCAAGGAGCGGCATGTCTTCGGCCGCCCCATCGGCCAGAACCAGGGCATCCAGTTTCCCATCGCCAAGGCCTACGCCAACATGCGCGCCGCCGAGCTGATGGTGCGGGAGGCGATCCGGCTCTACGAGGCCGGCGCCAATCCCGGCGCGGAGGCCAACATGGCCAAGATGCTGGCCGCCGACGCCTCCTTCGAGGCGGCCAACGCCTGCATCCAGACCCACGGCGGCTTCGGCTTCGCCGAGGAGTACGACGTGGAGCGCAAGTTCCGCGAGACACGGCTCTATCAGGTGGCGCCCATCTCCACCAACCTCATCCTCTCCTTCCTGGCCGAGCACGTGCTCGGCATGCCGAGGTCCTATTGATGGCCACATCTGACCTCACCGCGGTCGATATCGCCCATCTCAGATCGTGGATCGGCCGCGAGGACACCGCCACCGATGTGATCGGCGAGGATCTCGCGCGCAAGTACCACGCCATGTTCGACATGCCGGATGCGCCGCCGGCGCCTGGCGCGGCCGTGCCGCGGCTGCTCCACTTTTGCCTGGGCCAGCCCGCCGTGCCCACCGCGGGCCTCGGTCCTGACGGTCATCCCGCGCGCGGCGGCTTTCTGCCCCCGGTTCCGCTGCCCCGGCGCATGTGGGCGGGCGGTGCGCTGACTTTCCACGGGGACCTGAAGGTTGGTGACGCCGTGAAACGTATCTCACGCATTGCCGACGTGTCGCTGAAGGAGGGACGCACCGGCCCGCTCTGCTTCGTCACCGTCGCGCATCAGGTCCAGGCCAACGGCGTCCTTCTGGTCGATGAGCGGCAGGACATCGTCTATCGCGCCGCCGATTCCGGCGCGGCCGGAAAGGCACTACCGCCGGCTGAAAGGGGCGGCTTTGTGAAGCCGATGGCGGCCGGCACGCCCCTGCTGTTTCGCTACTCCGCCTTGACCTTCAACGCCCATCGCATCCACTACGACCGGCCCTATGCCACCGAGGTGGAAGGCTATCCGGCGCTTGTCGTCCAGGGGCCGATGCAGGCGGCGCTGCTCTGCAATTATGCGACCGAACTGCGGGGCGCCCCGCCGGTGCGGTTCAGCTTCCGAGGCCTCTCCCCGCTCTTCGATACGGATGTCTTCGCGTTGCACGCCAAGGCCGACGGGGACGGACTGGCGCTGTGGACGGCACGCGACGGCGGACCGGTTGCCATGGCGGCGGAGGCCTCGTGGTGATGTTCGCGCGCCTCGATTTCACCGTCGCACTGTTCGTGCCCGCCAATCGTCCCGAACGGTTCGAGAAGGCGGCGCGCGCGGGGGTCGATGTGGTCATCCTCGACCTTGAGGACGCGGTGGCAGCCGAGGCCAAGGACGCGGCACGGGCGGCCCCGTCGTCCGGCTTCACGTCGGCACCGGTTGTCGTGCGGGTCAACGGGCTTGGCACGCCTTGGCATGTCGCAGACATGGCGGCTCTGGCGGACGGCGGATTTGCGGCCGTGATGGTGCCGAAGGCCGAGGCGACCACTGCGTTCGCGGCCCTGTGCGAGACCGCGCCCATTCCGGTGATCGCGCTCGTCGAGACCGCGCGGGGTCTGGCTGATGCGCGCCAGCTCGCCCGGACGACGAATGTCGCCCGCCTTGCGTTCGGCAGCATCGACTATTGCGCGGACCTCGGCTGCGCACATACGCGCGACTCGCTGCTGGCGGCCCGCAGCGAGCTGGTGCTCGCCTCGCGCCTCGCCAGATTGGCGCCGCCCGTCGACGGTGTCACCACGGCCATCGACGACGTGCATGCCATCACCGGCGACGCGCGCTATGCGCGCGATCTTGGCTTTGGCGGCAAGCTCGCCATCCATCCCCGGCAGATCGCGGCAATCCGCGACGGCTTTGCCCCGGACGCGGCCGAGATCGCCTGGGCACGCAAGGTGCTCGCCAGCGGCGACGGAGCCGCGGCCGTCGACGGCGCCATGGTTGACGAACCGGTCCGCATCCGCGCCCGCGCGATCCTCGGCCGGCTGGCCGCGCCAACGGGCGGCGCCACAGCCTCTTCCTCCTCCGAAAGGCAACAGCCATGAAGATCCTGGTGCCCGTTAAGCGGGTGGTGGATTACAACGTGAAGGTGCGGGTGAAGTCGGACGGTTCGGGCGTCGAGCTTGCGAACGTCAAGATGTCCATGAACCCGTTCGACGAGATCGCGG
>JAEZMT010000043.1 GCA_023442085.1 Pseudomonadota bacterium
ACACCTTCGGCCGTATCCCCACACCCTCGACGGGCGCGATGCTGGAGGCGTTCGAGATGGTGGCGCCCACCGGAAAGCGCATCTCGCTGCATGCCGAGACCAATTCGGTGATGGAGCGGCGCCAGAAACGCCTCACCGAGAGCGGGCGCACCGATCCCCTCGCCCATCTCGCCTCCCGCCCCGCCGTGGTGGCGGTGGAGGCGGTGGCCCGCGCCGCCATCCTCGCCGAATGGACCGGGGCGCGCATCCACATCCTGCACATTTCCTCCGCCGCCGAGCTTGGCCCGCTGCGCGACGCCAAGGCGCGCGGCGTCGACATCACCGGGGAGACCTGCCCGCATTACCTGATGCTGGGCGAGGCCGATTACGCCCGCTGCCGGGGCATTATCCGCGTCAACCCGCCGGTGCGGGAGAGCGTGAACAATGAACCGCTCTGGGCCGGCCTCCTCGACGGCACCATCGACATGATCGCCACCGATCACGCCCCCCACACGCCGGAGGAGAAGACCCGCGCCGACATCTGGAGCGTGGATTGCGGCTTCCCCGGCGTGGAAACCCAGATGCCGCTCATGCTCACCGAGGTGGCGGCCGGCCGTTACGACATCCGCGATTACGTGCGCTGGAGCGCGGTGAACCCGGCCAAGGTCTGGGGCCTCTACCCGAAGAAGGGCGCCATCCTGCCCGGCGCCGACGCGGATCTCGCTTTCGTGGACCTCGACCACGTCTGGACCCTGCGCGACGCCGACCTTCAGTCCCGCTCCAAGATCTCCCCGTGGGATGGCCGGAAGGTGGTCGGCCTGCCGCGCCATACCATGGTGCGCGGGCGCTTCGTGATGAAGGATCGCGCGCTGGTGGCCGACACGAAGGGCCATGGCCGCTCCGTTCACGCCATCCAGCAGATGCCGGAGGCCCGTCCCCTGCACACGGACGAGACCCTGGCGGCGGTCGTCGCCGACCGGCCGGAGGTGGCGGCATGACCGAGGACCCTCCCCCCTTCGTCCAGCTTCAGGACGTGCGCCTCACCTACGGGCGCGGCGAGCGCACCGTGGAGGCGCTCGGCACCACCAACCTCAAGATCGGCAAGGGAGATTTCGTCGCTCTGGTTGGGCCCTCCGGCTGCGGCAAGTCCACGATCCTGAAGCTGGTGACGGGGCTGATTTCCGCCTCGGCGGGCTGGGTGTTCGTGGCCCAGCGCGAGGTGGGCGCCGAGCCCGTGCGGGTCGGCATGGCCTTCCAGAACCCGACGCTGCTTCCGTGGCTGTCCATCCGGCAGAACGTGATGCTGCCGCTAAAGATCGTACCGCCCTTCCGCCAGCAGTATCGCGCCAAGAAGAAAAGCGAATTCCGCGACCGCGCCGACGCGCTGCTGGCGCAGGTCGGCCTCGCCGGCTTCGGCGACAAGTTTCCCTGGCAGCTTTCCGGCGGCATGCTCCAGCGCGCGTCGTTGTGCCGTGCGCTGATCCACGACCCGCAGCTCCTGATGCTGGACGAGCCGTTCGGCGCGCTAGACCAGTTCACCCGCGAGGAATTGTGGGCGATCCTCCAGGATCTATGGCTGACCCGGCGGCCGACCGTGCTGCTCGTCACCCATGACCTCAAGGAAGCGGGCTATCTCGCCAACCGGGTGTGCGTGATGCGTGCCCGGCCGGGCCGGATCGTCGAGGATTGCGCGGTGGATTTCGCCCGCCCGCGCACTATCGAGATGACCTATGAGCCGGGCTTCGTCTCCCTCACCCAGCGTCTGCGCAGCCTCATCGTCTCGGCCCGCGCGCCCGACGCCACACCCGACGCCACGGTGGAGAGCGCCGCATGACCTACGCCGTGCGTCGACGCCTCAATTCCGCAGCCGTCATCATCGGCTTCTTCCTCGTCTGGGAACTCGCCTGCGTGGTCTTCCACATCAAGGAGATCGTGCTGCCGCGCCCGAGCCAGATCTTCACTACCCTCTGGCTGCAGGCTCCCGCCATATGGCCGCATACGGTGCAGACGCTCTACACCACGCTGGTCGGCTTCGCCCTGGGCATCGTCATCGGCGTGCTGCTCGGGGTGCTGATCGGCTCGTCGCGGCTTGCCTATGACACGGGCTATCCGCTGCTCATCGGCTTCTCGTCCATCCCGAAGGTCGCCGTCGTGCCGATCTTCGTCCTGTGGTTCGGCGCAGGCACGGTGCCGGCGGTGCTGACCGCCATGATCATGAGCCTCTTCCCAATCGTGGTGAACGTCGCGACCGGCCTCGCCACCACGGAGCCGGAGCTGGAGGACGTGATGAAGGCACTGCGCGCCACCAAACTCGACATCCTGTTCAATGTCGGCCTGCCCCGCGCCATGCCCTATTTCTTCGCCTCCCTGAAGGTGTCGGTGACGCTCGCCTTCGTGGGCACCGTGATCGCCGAAACGGTGGCCTCGAACCAGGGCATCGGCAATCTGATGATGATCGCCTCCTCCTCTTTCGACGTGCCCCTCGTCTTCGCCGGGCTGCTCGTGCTGGCGCTGCTGGGCGTCGGCCTCTACGCCATCTTCTCCCTCATCGAGGGGCGCGTGATCGGCTGGGCGCGGCGCAAGGACGGCGCGGAATTCGCCTGAGACACGCCATGCGCACAGCCAAGATCCATCGCATCTCCACGGCGAGCCCCGACGACGTGTCGGGCCTCGCTGCCGCCATCGCCTCCGGCGCCATCGCCCCCGAGGGCATTCTCGCGATCTTCGGCAAGACCGAGGGCAACGGCTGCGTGAATGATTTCTCGCGCGGTTTCTCAGTTGCCGCCTTGCAGGCGCTGCTGCGCGCGCATCTCGGCGCGGCTGCGGATGATATCTGCCTTGTCATGTCCGGTGGGACCGAGGGCGGCATGTCGCCCCATCTGCTTGTCTTCGAGGTGGCCGAGGCCCCGCCGGGAAGCGCCTCCCCTGCCCTCGCGGTTGGCCGCGCGCATACGCCGGATCTTCCCTCCGAGCATCTTGGCCGGATGGGACAGGTGCGCCTGGTCGCGGAAGGCGTGCGGCGGGCCATGGCCGCGGCCGGCATCACGGAGGCCGGCGACGTTCATTTCGTACAGGTAAAATGCCCGCTGCTCACCGCCGCGCGCGTGCGCGAAGCCGAGGCGCGGGGCGCGACCACGGCCACGTCAGACACGCTGAAATCCATGGGCCTGTCGCGCGGCGCCAGCGCCTTGGGCATTGCCCTTGCGCTTGGGGAAGTCGCGGAAGCGGCACTGTCCGATGCCGCCATCTGCGCCGATTACGGCCTGTGGTCCGGACGCGCCAGTTGCTCCAGCGGCATCGAGCTACTCGGCCATGAGATCGTCGTGCTGGGCCTGTCGAAAGACTGGAGCGGCCCCCTCGCCATTGCCCATGGAGTGATGGCGGACGCTATCGACGTGGCACCGGCACGCGAGGCCATCGACAAGCTCGGCGCGATTGCGGGCGAGGAAACGATCGTGCTCGCCAAGGCGGAGGCAAGCCGCAGCGGCCTCATTCGAGGCAAGCGCCACATCATGCTGGACGACAGCGATATTTCCTCCACCCGCCACGCCCGCGCCTTCGTCGCCGGTGCGCTGGCCGGTGTTGTCGGCCACACGGAGATTTACGTGTCAGGCGGTGCGGAGCACCAGGGCCCGGACGGCGGCGGTCCGGTGGCGATCATCGCGCCGCGCATCGTTGTCGACCAAAGGTAAGCTGCCCACTTTCCTTACAGCAGGCGAGCCCTGAGCCGCGTCTGCCATAAGGCCCGGCGCTTCTTCAGTTCATCGTCCCGTTCGAAATCGGGAAAATCGTCGCGCAGGCGCTCGAGTTCCTCATAGCGGAACTCGCCGGAGCCATGGGCGGTCCAGGTCGCCTGGAGCGTGCCGTTCGCGTGGCTGCCAGTGGCGAGCTCGAACCAGAGCCGGTTCTTGATCGTGTCCAAAGTCCGGCTGGTTCCGACCCACGTTTCTCCCGTCGCGGTGCAGATCACCGTATAGACGCCGAACGCGGGTTTGCGCTCCTTGTAAGCGGTTATAACCGCTTTTCGCTCCTGCCTGTCCAAGACAACCTCCAATTTACCCGGATGATATACCTCAAACTTCAACCCGGGTAAATATGACCGAACCTGCGCTTATCCCTGCCCGATCTGGGCAGAGATAAGCCGATGCGGATCAGGCGTATTGCGCGATGCCGTTGCCGAGCGACCAATTCTCCTTCTTCACTTCAATCAGATTGATGAAGACATCTTCCGGCCGCAGCCCGGGCTGCTCGCTCAAATACAGAGCAATCCGCCGAAACAGGTCCTTCTTCTGGTCCACGGAGCGCGTATCGTTCGCAGCAATCTGAATGAACACCAGATCTTCGGTGCGGGCGATGCCGAGATATGACGGATCAAATCTGAAGTTCTCCGCCGAATGCTCCGAGAGGGTCATGAACTGGTTGTCTTTCGGGACATCGAACGTCTCGCGCATCGCGCGGGCCAGGCTGTCGAAAATGGCCTGTCGATACGCCGCCGGCTTGCCGGCTCTGAGGTAGATCTGCGCGAGGGGCATCTCCGCGCTCCGTTCCTGTGATGAACGAAGCGACGGTAGTGGCCGCGTAATCATTTTAGTATCCTATCTGCAATGATACCTATAATTGCGATATCTAATGATAGACCCGCCACTCGATCTTGATGCGGTCCGCGCGTTCGTCCACATCGCGGAACTCCAAAGCTTCACGCGGGCCGCAGAAGCGATGGGGACAAGCCAAGCAGCGGTCAGCCTCAAGCTGAAACGGCTGGAGGAGCGGCTCGCCTGCCGCCTGTTCGAGCGCAGCCCCCGTTTCGTGCATCTGTCAGCCCGCGGCTCGGCCTTTCTCGATCAAGCGCGCGCCTTGCTGGAGGCCCATGACCGGGCCATCGCATCGCTTCACGAGCAACGGCGGCGCATGACTGTCGGAATCAGTGACCATGTTGCGGGGCCGGAGCTTCCAGCATTGATTGGGCGCATGAACGCACAAGATCCCCAGCTCCTGATCGAGATCCGGATCGGATCGTCGGCGGATCTGCTCCAGCAGTTCGATC
>JAEZMT010000079.1 GCA_023442085.1 Pseudomonadota bacterium
CGTGCCAGGAGGACAGTTCCAGGTGCCCGGCGATGGCCTCGCGCACCATCTCGAACGGCAGGTCGCGGCCTTCCACGCGGTGCGCGAGGCGGACGATGTGGAAGCCGTAGCGCGTCTCCACCGGCACCGGGTGGATGGCGCCCGGCGCCATGGCGGCCAGCGCCGCCTCGAACTCCGGCACTGTCTGGCCCCGGCCAATCTGGCCGAGGCTGCCGCCCACCTCGCGGGAGGGGCAGGCGGAGGTTTCGCGCGCGGCGGTCTCGAATGCCACGGAGCTGGCGAGAAGGCCGGCGAGCAGGGCTTCGGCCTGCTGCCGCGCCGCCTGCCGGGCCGCCCCATCGGCCGGGTCGGCGGCAATGAGGATGTGCTCCACCTCATAGAGATCGCCGGTGCGGAAGAGGGCGGGGTTGCGGGCGAAATAGCGCCGGCAGGTGGCCTCGTCGGCCGTGGGCACCTTCACTTCCTCTTCGAGCAGGGCGCGGATGATGGCCTCCTCCTCGGTTTCGCGGCGGTCCTCGTCGTCCTCCTCCGGAAGGGCGGCGATGCCGAGGCGGTCGGCCTCGGCGAGGAGCAGTTGGCGCACCACAAGGGCATGGGCGGCGGCCTGCCATGCGGCGGCGGGGTCGGCCGCCGCATGGTTCTGCGCCTCGCGGGCGATGTCGGCGCGGGAGATGGCGATGCCATCCACGCGGATCTCCTGCGGCCGGCGGCCGGCGGGGCGGGGGGCGGTGAGGGTGACGATCTCGACCATGATGCTCACTCCGCCGGCTGGCCGACGGGGCGGGCAGCGGGGCGCACCGCCGCCGTCGCCGGAAGCGGGTGCGCGGCGACCGGCTTGCGCACGGGCCGGCGCGAGCGCACCACCTGGTAGCCGGGCCGGCCGAGGTACCAGACCGGCGCGCTCCACACATGCACGAGGCGGGTGAAGGGGAAGACGAGGAAGATCGTCATGCCCAGCACGAGGTGCGCCTTGAAGATGGGGCTCACGTCCGCGACATGGGCGGCCGCCGCCGGCTGGAGGGTGAGGATGCCCTGCGCCCAGTTCATGAACTTCACCATCTCGTGCCCGTCCATGTGATGCAGCGAGACGAAGATGGTGGAGAGGCCGAGCGCAAGCTGCACCCACAAGAGCAGCAGGATGGCGGTGTCGCCGAAGCTGGAATTCGCCCGGATGCGCGGATCGAACAGCCGGCGATGGGCGAGCAGCGCGATGCCGATGAAGCACATCACTCCGGCGATGCCGCCCACGGTGATGGCGAGCCCCTGCTTGAAGGAATGCGAGATGCCCAGTGCATCGAACACCCAGATGGGGGTGAGCAGGCCAACCGCATGGCCGATGAAGATGACGAGGATGCCCACGTGGAAGAGGTTCGATCCCCAGCGCAATTGCCGCTTGCGCAGGAGCTGTGAGGAGCCGGTCTTCCAGGTGTATTGCTCGCGGTCGAACCGGATGAGGCTGGCGACGAGAAACACCGTGAGGCAGAGGTAGGGATACCAGCCGAACAGGGCTGAATTGATGGCCTGCGACATGGCTGCCTCCTTCAGGCTGCGGGGTGGCGCACATCGCGCTGGGCGGCGCGGAGCTGGGTGCGGAAGCGATCGACGCCGCAGGAGGTGGCATCGCCGGGGCCGAAGGTGACGGCGGTCTCCTCCCACTCCTTGTCCAGCGCATTCAGGTCGAGGGCGGCGTGGTCTTCGGCCTCTGGCGCGGGCGCCGCTGCGGGCACGGCTTCTGCCTGCGCGCCGGCGAGGCGGCGCACGGCGGTGAGCACGGCGGCATAGAGCGAGCCGCGCCCGCCGAGGCGTTCCTCCAGCGTGGCGAGGATGTGGTCCACGTCGCGGAGCAGTCCTTCCGCCTCCGCCTGCGGGCGGGTGGCGGCGAACTCCAGGAACAAGGGCAGGAAGTCCGGCAGCTCGTTGGCGGTGATGGCGAGGCCGCCCTTCGCATAGAGCGCCGCAAGGTCCACCATGGCCTGTCCACGGTCGCGGCTCTCCCCGTGCACATGCTCGAACAGATGCAGGGAGAGCCGCCGCGTGCGGTCGAAGAGGCTCACATAGGCCTCCTGCAAATCGTAGAGGTCTTCGCCCGCGAGCGCGCGCAGCAAAGGCATGAGGCCGAGGCGGGTGGGGGCGTCGAGGCGGCCGTCTTCGGTGAGCGCCTCGGCGAGGTGGGGCGCCGCATTCTGCAGCGCTGCCTCGGGATAGAGGAGGAGGCGGGAGAGGGCCTTGAGGGTGAGGTTGTCGTCCATCACTCCACCTCCATCGGTGTCTTGGCGCGTCGGCCCGGCGTGTGGGTGGGGCTGCCGAACAGGTTCACATCGCTGTCCCCGCCCGAGCAGCCGTTGCCGAAGGAGAAGCCGCACGAGCCGCGCAGATCGAACGGGTCTTCCCCCGCCTCGCGATGGGCGGTGGGGATGACGAAGCGGTCCTCATAATTGGCGATGGCCATGGTCTGGTACATGTCCTCGATGTCCGCGCCGGTGAGGCCGACCCTGGTCGCGACGCGCGCGTCGATGCGCCCGTCCACCGTCTTCGCCCGCATGTAGGCGCGCATGGCGAGCATGCGTTCCAGCGCCAGGGCGACCGGCTTTTCGTTGCCTGCGGTGAGGAGATTGGCGAGGTAGCGCAAGGGGATGCGCAGGGAGCGCACGTCCGGCATCTCGCCATCCATCCCCATCTTGCCGGCGGTGGCGGCGGACTGGATGGGCGAAAGCGGCGGCACGTACCACACCATGGGCAGCGTGCGGTATTCGGGATGGAGCGGGAAGGCGACCTTCCACTCCATGGCCATCTTCCAGATGGGCGAGACCTTCGCCGCCTCGATCCACGCATCCGGCACGCCATCCGCTCGGGCCTGGGCGATGACGGCGGGATCCTTCGGATCGAGGAAGAGGTCGAGCTGGGCCTGGTAGAGCTTGGTCTCGTCCTTCACGCTCGCCGCTTCCTCGATGCGGTCGGCGTCATAGAGCAGCACGCCGAGGTAGCGGATGCGCCCGACGCAGGTCTCCGAGCACACGGTGGGCTGGCCCGCCTCGATGCGCGGATAGCAGAAGATGCACTTCTCCGACTTTCCCGAAGACCAGTTGTAATAGATCTTCTTGTACGGACAGCCCGAGATGCACATGCGCCAGCCCCGGCACTTGTCCTGGTCGATGAGGACGATGCCATCCTCCTCGCGCTTGTAGATGGCCCCGGAGGGGCAGGCGGCCGCGCAGGTGGGGTTCAGGCAGTGCTCGCACAGGCGCGGCAGGTACATCATGAAGGTGTTTTCGAACTGGCCGTAGATCTCGGCCTCGACACCCTCGAAATTCACGTCCTTCCGCCGCTTGGCGAATTCGCCGCCCAGGATCTCCTCCCAGTTCGGCCCCCACTCGATCTTCTCCATCCGCTCGCCGGAGACGAGGGAGCGCGGGCGGGCGGTGGGGAAGGCTTTTGATTCCTTCGCGGTGTGCAGGTGTTCGTAATCGAAGGTGAAGGGCTCGTAATAATCGTCGATCTCCGGGAGATCGGGATTGGCGAAGATGTTGGAGAGCACCCGCCACTTGGCGCCGATACGCGGCTCGATCCGCCCGTTCGCCTTGCGGCGCCAGCCGCCCTTCCACTTGGTCTGGTTCTCCCACTCGCGCGGGTAGCCGACGCCGGGCTTGGTCTCCACATTGTTGAACCAGGCGTATTCCACGCCCTGGCGGCTCGTCCACACGTTCTTGCAGGTGACGGAGCAGGTGTGACACCCGATGCACTTGTCGAGGTTCAGCACCATGGCGATCTGTGCGCGGATCTTCATTGGGCCATCTCCTTTTCGGAAGCGGCCGGCAGCTCATCCTCGAGCCAGTCGACCTTGTTCATCTTGCGCACCACCACGAACTCGTCGCGGTTGGCGCCCACCGTGCCGTAATAGTTGAAGCCGTAGGATTGCTGGGCGTAGCCGCCGATCATGTGGGTCGGCTTCAGCACGGTGCGCGTCACGGAATTATGGATGCCGCCGCGCTTGCCGGTCATTTCCGAGCCGGGGGTGTTAATGATCTTCTCCTGCGCGTGATACATCATGGCCATGCCCGGCATGACGCGCTGGGAGACTACGGCGCGGGCGGTCAAGGCGCCGTTGGCATTGAACACCTCCACCCAGTCATTGTCGGCAAGGCCGGCCGCGCGGGCGTCGTCCTCGCTGATCCAGATCACCGGCCCGCCCCGGTTCAAGGTGAGCATCAGAAGATTGTCAGTATAGGTGGAGTGGATGCCCCACTTCTGGTGCGGAGTGAGGAAGTTGAGCACGATCTCCTGATTGCCGTTCGGCTTGGCACCGCGATGGCTGGGGATGGTCTTCAAATCCACCGGCGGCTTCCAGGTGACGAGCTCCTCGCCGAACGCCCGCATCCACAGATGGTCCTGATAGAGCTGCTGGCGGCCGGTCAGCGTGCGCCAGGGGATGAGCTCATGGACGTTGGTGTAGCCGGCGTTGTAGCAAACCTTCTCGCTCTCGATGCCCGACCAGGTGGGCGAGGAGATGATCTTGCGCGGCTGGGCCTGCACATCGCGGAAGCGGATCTTCTCGTCTTCCTTGGGCAAAGCGAGATGGGCATGGTCGCGGCCGGTGTTGTGGGAGAGCGCCTCCCACGCCTTCACCGCCACCTCGCCATTGGTCTCCGGCGCCAGCATGAGGATGACCTCGGCGGCATCGATGTCCGTTTCGATCTTCGCAAGGCCCTTGGCCGGGCCGTCGCGGTGGGTGCCGTT
>JAEZMT010000117.1 GCA_023442085.1 Pseudomonadota bacterium
GAGTGAGCACGCAGCTTTGGGTGGGAATGTCGAAGCGCGTGATGACTTCGTCCATCAGCTTCAGTAGCCGGTCGATCACCGGCACGCTGTCGGAGGCGGGGTTGATGCCGATCACCGCATCGCCGCAACCATAGAGCAGCCCGTCGAGGATGACGGCGGAGACACCGGCCGCGTCGTCGGTGGGGTGGTTGGGCTGGAGCCGCACCGCCATGGTGCCGGGCAGGCCGATCGTGTTGCGGAAGCGAGTCACCACTCGGCATTTGCGGGCGGCGAGGATCAGGTCCTGATTGCGCATGATCTTGGAGACCGACGCCGCCATCTCCGGCATCAGGCCGGGGGCAAGCGCGGCCAGCGCCTCCGGCGTCGCGGCCGGCGACAGCAGGAAGTCGCGCAAATCGCCTACGGTCATGGCCGAGACCGGCGCGAAGGCCGCGCTGTCGTGGCTGTCGAGAATGAGGCGGGTCACCTCATCGCCCTCGTAAGGCACCAGCGGCTCGGCGAGAAAGGTCTTGAGCGGAAGGTCGGCGAGGCACATGCGCGCCGCGACGTTTTCCTCGGCGGTGGCGGCGGCGATGCCCGCGAGCATGTCGCCCGACCGCGGCGGCGTCGCCTTGGCCATCAGGTCCTTGAGGTCGGAAAAAACGAAGGACTTCGCTCCGATGCGATGGACATAGGCCATGGCGCGCTCCGATCGGGCAGGCGCGGCGCCTGTGCCGCGACCTCAGGCCCTCGCGATAAGCAACAAATATGCCCTTTGGGAAAGTCCTGTCTATTTCGGCACGCCATTGATGACGAACAGCGCGTTTAGGAACTGGTCCGGCGGAAACTTGCCGAAACTTTTGGCATAGATGTCGCGGATGCGGTCGGTCCGGTAGAGATCGGCGAGGGTGGTGTCCACCAGAAGGCGAAACGCCTGGTCACCGCGCGGCAGGCCCAGCGCGTAGGTCTCGAAGGTGAAGTACTGGTCCGAGAGGCTCAGGCGGCTGCCGAACGCGGTGTTGGCGATCAGATAGTTGAGGATGCCGCGGTCGCCGAAATAGGCGTCTAGCTTGCCGTCGGCCAGCTGCTTGAGGCCGTCCGGATGGTCCGTCACCGAGACGATGGTGGCGGCGATGCCCATCTGGGAGAGGGTGGCGCGCAGCGTCTCCTCGGTCGTGGTGCCCTTGAGCACGCCGACCTTCTTGCCCCGCAACTCCTCCAACCCCTTCACCGCCGAACCGCGCGTGACCACGCCGGCACCGTCGAGGAAGGTGGGCAGGGAGAAATCGACCAGTGCCCGCCGCGACATGGTCATGGATGTGGGCTCGCAGAGGATGTCGATCCGCCCGTCGCGCACCGCCTCGAAACGGTCTTCGGCGGACACCTTCACGTAGTCCACCGCCATGTTCGGCATCTTGAGGGAGCGCTTGAGCGCGTCCGCCACCTCGCGGCAGAGATCGACGATATAGCCGGAGGGCTGGCCGTTGCTGGCCGCATAGGAATAGGGCGGGGCGAACTGGCGATAGCCGATGCGGAAGGGCTCGCCCTTGGTGAGGCGATCGAGCGTCTGCGCGCCGGCCGGAATTGCGAGCCCGACGAGGAGAAGCGCGGCGACCGTCGCGCCCCGCGCGCTCGTGGTCCTGATGCTGGCGCGGAACGCCGCAGCGATCGCCAATCCGATGCTTGCCTCCAGACTCGCCCCAAGACTCGCCCGCATATCCGCCCCCGTGTCCGCCGCCTCCCGCGGTTCCCTGCCGCCGATCTTGCCCGGCCCGCCCCGCGTGGCCAAGGTTTTCCGCGCGCGGACTGAAGAGGTCGGCGCGCATTGTGGCGCGAAAGCAACCCTTTCGCCTTCGCGCGGATCGTTCGGTCGTCTCCCCTTGGAAAAGGCGCCTATTTCACGCGGGGCGAGCGAACCGGATGAGGCACGGCATCAGCGGCAGAGCGGCGGACGCGCTCGGCGAAGCGCGCCACGGCGTCCTGCTCCAGTGTGCGCTGGATCGCCTTGGCCGCCACCACGCCATCCGCCATGGAGGTGACGCAGCAGGGGTGCATCCGCTGGGCGATTTCGCCGATGGCGTAGAGATTGGGAACGGACGTCTCGCAATCGGCGCTGGTCTCGACGAAGCCCCGCACATCCCGCGCAAGGTCCAGATGCCGGGCGTAGGGCAGGTAGGGCTCCCAGCCGTAGAGCACGAGGAACCTGTCGAACCGCTCGCCCGCCACCGCCGGCACCTCGGGCTCCACCGGATAGGCGCCGATCCGCACGTCGGACGGCGGCACCTTCTCCAGAAACTCGCGCCGGGCGCGGATGGTGCGGGCGAACAGGGTGACACGGGTGGCGCCGCGCTTCCTCACGAAGATGTAGTTCTCGAACGCGTTGTCTCCGCCGCCGAGGATCGCGACCGAGCGGCCTTCGAAATCCGCGTTGAAGAGGGTCTGGCCGGGCCCGATGATAACCTCCTCCGACGCGGTGAAGCCCCCCTTCACCGGCCGCACGCCGGTGGCGAGGACGCAGGTGCGCCCCATCAGCACCTCGCCGGTGGCGGTGGTGATGCGGAAGCCCTCGGGGATCACCTCAAGCTCGCTCACCGCCTCGCCGGTGCGGCAGATGATGTCGTGGTCGCGCATGTGGCGGTCGACTTCGGCGGCAATCTCGATGCCGGTCTTGTCGCGGATGGGGGCGATCCACTGGTTCGGATAGGGATTGTCATTGCCGAGGCCGCCGAGGACGGGGCGGCGCTCGACGATGCACGGGCGGAAGCCGAGCATCTTCAGCCAGAGCGCGCAGGACGCCCCGGCCGGCCCCCCGCCGATGATCACCGCGTCGAACATGGACGACCCCGATCCCGCCTGTGCGCCAACGGGCGCATGCGGCAGCTTATGCGAGGCTGTCGTCCACGGCTAGAAAGCGCGCGGGAAGCTCATGCCGGCTGAAGCTGGCGGCGCGCGAGCGTTTCTTCCCACTCCAGCGCCGAACGGACGATGACTTCCAGATCGTCGAACCGGGGTCGCCAGTTAAGTTCGGCCTGGATGCGGCTCGAATCCGCGATCAGGCGGGCGGGGTCGCCCGGCCTGCGCTCGCGCACGATCACGGGAAACTGGACTTTCGATACCCTGCGGACCACATCAAGGACTTCGCGCACCGAAAAGCCGCGACCGTAACCGCAATTGTAGACGAGGCGTGTCGCGCCAGCCCTCAGCCCATCGAGAGCGGCAAGGTGCGCTGCCACCAGATCCGCCACATGGACATAGTCGCGGATGCAGGTGCCGTCTGGCGTATCGTAATCCTCGCCGTAGAGATCGACGTGGGGACGGCGGCCCGCCACCGCTTCGGCCGCAACCTTGATGAGATGGGTCGCGCGGCGCGAGGACTGGCCGCAGCGGCCCGCCGGATCCGCCCCCGCCACGTTGAAGTAGCGCAGCACGGCGTGGGAAAGCGGGTGTGCCGCGGCAATGTCCGTAAGCATCCATTCGGTCGCGAGCTTCGACCGGCCGTATGGGGTGATCGGACGCTTGTCCGCTGTTTCCGGGATGAGGTCGGTGCCGCCCTCGCCATAGACGGCAGCGGTGGAGGAGAAGATCAGGCGCTCCACGCCGCTGGTGACTGCGGCTTCGAACAGGGCGCGCGAGCGCACCGTATTGTTCATGTAGTAATCGAGCGGCTGGGCAATGGAATCCACGACGACAATTCGCGCTGCGAAGTGGACGATTTCCCGAATGTCGTGCGCTTCGATCGCAGACCGGACCAGCGCGATGTCCCCGATATCGCCGACGACGAGTGTCGCGGCCGACGGCACGGCATGGCGGTGGCCGGTAGAGAGGTCATCCACGACGACGACGCTTTCGCCCCGATCGACAAGAGCGTGCGCCATGTGGCTGCCGATATAACCAGCACCGCCCGTCACCAATATCGCCATCGTGCTGATCTCCAGCGTTTCGATGTCTTTCCTCCATTCCCTTTGGCGATGCAACAAAAACGTGTTGCGCTGCAGGCTGGGGTGCGGGGGTTGTCCCCGCTCCGCACGTCCTTGTTGCACCGCCATCACAACGCAGGGTAAGTCAGCAAATGGCGTCGCAAGTGACGGGGTTTGCGTGTTGATGCGCGGCGTGCCGCAGATAGTACCGAGTGCATCATCCCCGCGGCCGCTTCGCGTCGCGCTGTTCGTGCACGCCTTCTATCCGGACCATCTCTACGGAACCGAGGCCTACACCCTCGCTTTGGCGCGCCAGTTCAAGGCGTTGGGCCATGCCCCGACCGTGGTGACCGCGCGCGGGGCGGGCGAGCCGCGCCAGGCCGAGGAGGTCGTGCGATACGAGGTCGAGGGCATTCCGGTGGTCCGCATCGACCGCAACCGGAGCCCGTCGCGCTCCGCGCGCGAGGACTACGACCATCCCGCGCTTGCTCCGCTGATCGAACGCATCCTGCGCGATCTGAATCCGGATGTGGTTCATATCGCCCACCTCGCCAATTTCACGGCGACGCTTCCGAATGTGACCGCCCGGCTGGGCATTCCGACGTTCGCGACGCTCACGGATTTCTTCAATCTCTGCATCACCACGCGGCTGGAGTTGCCGGACGGGGAGCTCTGTCACGGGCCAAACGCGAGCCGCAGCAATTGCTTGTCCTGCGGCATGCTCGCGCGATCCGTGGAGCGGCCGAGCGCGTTCTGGCGGATCCTCGCGCAGCCTGCCGTCCGCACGGCTGCGGGTGTCACCGCCGCGATGCTTGCGCCGGTCCTGCCCTTCTCCGTCGGCCGCGACGCGCGGGCGGTTCGCGATAGGGCGCAGGTGCTCCGCGTTGCCCTCGCCCACTGCAAGGCCGCCTTTGCGCCCAGCACGTTTCTGGCCGAGCTGTTCGATGCCCATGGGGCGGGGCCACCGCTGTTCCGCTCTCCTTTCGGCGTCGATATCGACCGGGCGCCCAAGCCCCCCGCGCCGGCCCGGCCGGTGCGCTTCGGCTTCATCGGCCAGTTGGCCTATCACAAGGGGCCCCACCTGCTGCTCCAGGCGTTGCGGGCGCTGCCGCGCGACGCGTTCACCGTCGACATCTGGGGATCGGAGAGCCTGTCGCCGGCCTATGCCCGCGACCTGCGCGCAGTGGCGGAACAGACGGTGCCGCCCTTGCCGGCGCGGTTCCGCGGCACCTTCGCGGAAAGCGAGATGGCACGGCTTCTGGCCGACGTGGACGTGCTGGTGATGCCTTCTACCTGGTTCGAGAATGCGCCCTTGACCCTCCTCAAGGCCCTCGCCACCCATACCCCGGTCATCGTTTCCGACGTGCCGGGCATGACCGAGTTCGTGGAGGAGGGCGTCAACGGCTTTTCCTTCCCGCGCGGCGATGCGGAAGCGCTCGCCCTCGTCTTGCAGCGCTTCGTGGACACGCCCGACCTCGCCGCCAACCTGAGCCGGACGACCGGCTACGACCGCACCGAGCGCGACATGGCGCTGGACCTTCTCGCCTTCTACAGCGCGTTCGGCGTCGTACCGGGCGGAAGCGTCGCGGTCTCCGCTTGAAGGGGCTGGCATGAGGATCGCCATCCTCGCGTCCGGCGTCCTGCCGGTGCTCGACGGCGTCACCGTCAGCGTCGATGCCCGTGTTCGTCGGCTGGTGGCGCGCGGCGACGAGGTGTTGCTGCTTGCGCCTGCCGCCGCCGACGGCGCGCGCCCCGCAGGTCTCCCTGAGGCCGTGACCTTCGTCGGCCTGCCGAGCGTGCCCTTCGGCGCGGCGGCTTCCGACCGAAACGTGGTGCCGGCTGCCGCCCGGGAGATCGACCGGGCTCTGGCCGCCTTCCGGCCCGATCTCATCCATGTGGACGAACCCGAACGGCTGGCCCTCGGTCTCCGCCGCATTCCGGGGCAGGCGTTCGCGCGGCGCCACCGGGTTCCGCTGGTCGCCTTCTTCCACACAAATTTTGCCGATTATCTCGGCGCGGAAGGCCGCAGCTACGGTCTTCTTGCTCCAGTTCGGGCTGTGGTCTGGCGCGTCGTGGCGCAGCTCTACAATCGCTATCACGCGACCCTCGTCCCGAGCGCGGCCTCGCTTGCACGGCTCCGGCGCTTCGGCCTCGCGAATGGCCGCGCTGGCCGGTTCAACGGCGCCGACACGCGCGCTTTCCGGCCCGATCTGCGACAGGCCGGCTATTGGGCCGACCGCTGGGGGCAGCCGGACATTGACGGGCGCGTGGTTATGCTGATCGCCGGCCGGCTGACCGCCGACAAAGGGTGGGCGGACTGGCAGCGTGTGCTTCCGGCGCTCGCCGTGCGGCTGGGCGACGCGCTCGCGGTCGTGGTCGCGGGGGATGGCGCTCTACGGGGCGAGGTGGAGCGGCTGGTTGCGCATCTGCCAGTGGGATGTCTCACGGGTGCGGTGCCGCGCGCGGAGATGGGCGCGCTGCTCGCCAACAGCGACGTCTATGCCACCCTGTCCCGCTTCGAGAACGCCAGCCTTGCGGTCTACGAGGCCCTCGCCAGCGGCCTTCCCGTGCTCGGTCTCGAGGCCGGCGGACTGCCGGGGCAGGTGCGCCATGGCATCGACGGCCTGTTGTTCAGGCCCGGCGATGCGTCCGGCTTTGTCGAGGGTGTGGCGCGGTTGGTGGAGGACGAGGACGCCCGTCGCGCCCTCCGCGAGGGGGCCTTGGCGCAGCGCCCTCTGCTGGACTGGGACAGCGCCTTTGCGGCGTGGCGGGATGCGCTCAGCGGCGGCGATCCCCCGTAAGCCCCAGGGCCGCTGCTTCTTCGGCCAGCGCCTCAAGCGCCGCGTCGATCTGCTCGGGGAGGTGCGCCGCGGAGAGGAAGAAGCGCAGCCGCGCCGAGCGCTCCGGAACGCCCGGCGGCAGCACCGGGAAGGCGTTGATGCCGCGCTCCAGCAGGCGCTGGGCGAGGACCACGGTCTTGATGGTATCGCCCACCATGATCGGCACGATGCCGGCGCCCCAGGACGGCCCCACATCGAGGCCGAGCGCGGCGGCGCCATCGCGGAACGCCCGGCTATTGGCCTGGAGGCGCTGAACGCGCTCCGGTTCCTCCAGCATCAGGCCGAGCGCCATGCGCGCGGCTTCCGCCACCGGCACCGGCAGGCCGACGCTGTAGACCATGCCCGGCGCGAACGCCTTGAGATAGGCGACCATCGCGGACGGCCCGGCGATGTAGCCGCCGCAGCTCACCAGCGATTTCGAAAGCGTGCCGAACCAGATATCCACCGCCCCCGGATCGACGCCCGCACGTTCGGCGATGCCCCGTCCCGTCGCGCCGAGCACGCCGAGTCCATGCGCATCGTCGATCATCAGCCAGAAGCCGAACCGCTCCTTCAGCGCCACGAGACGGGCGAGGTCCGGCCCGTCGCCATCCATGGAGAACAGGCCCTCGCTGACGACCAGCACCCGCTCGAACCGGTGGCGCTCGCGCTCCAGCATGGCTTCCAGCGCGTCGAGATCGTTATGGGGAAAGGTGCGGCGCGTGGCCGGTGCATATTGCGCGCCCAGTACCACGGAATTGTGCATGAAAGCGTCGGTGACCACGAGATCCTTCGGCCCCATCAGCGTCGGAAGGACGGCGATGGCTGTCGCGTGACCGCTCACGAAGGCAACCGCATCCTCGGCCCCGTAAAGGCCGGCCAGCGCCCGCTCCAGCGCCTGATGGGCTGGCCGCTCCCCGGACGAGAGGCGGCTGCCCGACACGCTGGTGCCCCACGTCTCGGCCGCTTCCGCGACGACGCGTATGATCCGCGGATCGCCATTGAGGCCGAGATAATCGTAGCTGGCGAAATTGACGACATCCCGCCCCTCGATGCGGGCGGTGGCGCCGGACCGGCCCTCATGGAGGCGGTGGTAGGGGTTCTTCAGCCCGAGCATGTCGGCCGCCGCCTGCTGCGCGGACAGTTCCTTGTAGCGGGGCAGGTTCTCGAAAGAGAGGAGCTTGTCCCGATCCACGAAGGCGGGGGAGGCGGCGGGCGCCGTCACGGCACTGCCCTCGCGCATCTCGCCGAGGAGACGCGCGAGGTCGTCGTCGGACAGTCCTCGACGCCCGCTCACGGCAGCAGCCTCATGATGCGGTTCCCCTCGCGTCGCGTGAGCCGGCGGCCATTTCCGTCAGGGCCTCGATGGACTTGGCGTCGAGGTCGATGCCGTGCCGGGCCGCGAGGGCGGCCTGCTCGGGGGCGAGCACCACCGCCGGAGCACTTTCGGCCGGCGGCGCGCTCTCGGGAGTCCGGAGGCTGGACAGCGCCACGGCGGCCAGATCGTCGAGCGTACGCCCGCTGCCGATGGAGAGCAGCGGCAGTTCGAAGCCGAACTTCTTCTCCAGCGTGAGGCGCAGCTCCAGCGCCATCAGCGAATCCATGCCGAGTTCGGAGAGCGCCGCCGTCCCCGTCACCGCCTCCGGCGGAAGGCGCAGGATGCCGGCGACCTCTCGGCCGAGCACATCGCGCATGAGCGCGCGCGCCTCGACATCGCCGAGGTCGGCGAGCTGCTCCATCAGATCCTCGCCGCTGCCCGCCGTGCCGTCCGCCGTGGTGGAGAACAGGCGGGGGAAGGTGGGCGTGCCCAGAACCGGCAGCTGGCTGGCGATAGCGGTGCGGTTCACCTGCGCGTAGACGTTCACCACGTCCGCCGCATCGCCCTGTGCCATCAGCCGGCCGAGGAAGCCCAGCGCCTCGGCGGAGGCGATGCCGGCGACGCCGGTGGCCCGCGTTAGTCTCTGGCCGAGGTCCTGGTCCTTGGCGATGACGCCGGCATCGGAGATCGCGCCCCACGCGACGGCGAGGCCGGGCAGCCCGCGGGCACGGCGGTTGCGCACCACGCCTTCCAGAAAGGCGTTGGCCGCCACATAGGCGCCCTGTCCGGGACTGCCGATCATGGCCGAGGCGGAGGAATAGACGATGAAATGGTCTACCGGGTGCCGTTCGGTGATCCGGTCCAGCGCGAGAACGCCATCCACCTTCGGCGCCAGAACCGCGTCGAGGCTCTCCGCATCGAGATTGGGGATGGCGCCGTCGCGCAGCACCATGGCGGTGTGGATCACGCTCGAAAGTGGGCCGTGGTCGGCCACGAGCCGCTCCACCAGCGCCTCCAGCGCGGCGGGGTCGCGGGCATCCGCCTGCGCGACGACGATCCGCGCGCCGGCCGCGCGGGCGGCCTCGATGCGGGCGAGGTCGCCGGCCGCACGCACGCCCGAGCGGGAGGCGATGGCCGCCGTGCCGGCGGTCTGTGCCGCCAGCCACAGGGCCGTCTCCAGCCCGAATCCGCCGTTGCCGCCCAGCACGAGGTGGACGCCGGTGCGCAGGGCCGGCGTTTCCCGCGCATTGGAAACGACACGCCCCGTGCGGGGCGGGCGCACCACGATCTTGCCCACGTGCCGCGCCGCCTGCATCTGGCGGAAGGCGTCTTCGGTCGCCGATCCTTCCATGATGCGGTAGGGGATCGGCTGGAGCGAGCCGTTCGCAAAGGCTTCGCCGATCTCGGCCATCAGCGCCGTTGCCCGCGCCTTGTCGTGGGCGAGCAACTGGTCGAGGTCCACGCCAAAATAGCTGATATTGCGGGCGAAGGGGCGCAGCCCCACCGTCGTGTTGGACAGGAAGTCGCGCTTGCCGAGCTCTATGAAGCGCCCGAACGGCTTCACCAGCTTCAGGCTCGCGG
Organism: Pseudomonadota bacterium; assembly: GCA_023442085.1. Taxonomy (GTDB): domain Bacteria; phylum Pseudomonadota; class Alphaproteobacteria; order Rhizobiales; family Xanthobacteraceae; genus Xanthobacter. Next base: position 9,615 of record JAEZMT010000117.1, read on the forward strand.
CCATGGCGTCGCCGGCCAGCGAGTTCAGCACCACATCGACCTTGCCATGGTCGCGCGCGATGTCGCGGGCGAAGGCGAGGTCGCGGGAATTGTAGGCGGCCTCCACGCCCAGCTCCTTGAGGAGCGCCGCCTTCTCGGGCGTGCCGGCGGTGGCGATCACCCGCGCGCCGCGCGCCAAAGCGATGCCCACGGCGGCGAGGCCCACGCCGCCGGCGGCCCCGTGCACCAGTACGGTCTCGCCAGCAGTCAGGCGGGCGCGGTCGATGAGCGCATACCAGGCCGTGGCGAACACCACCGGCACGGCGGCCGCCGCCTCGAGGGCAAGCGTCTGAGGCACCTTGAAGGCGAACCACGCCGGCACCGTCACATGAGACGAGAAGGCGTCCGGTGCGAAGCCCATCACGCGGTCCCCGACGGCGTGGTCGGTGACACCGGGACCGACCCGCGTCACCGTGCCGGCCATCTCGAAGCCGAGTGACGCGCCGGTGAGGCCCGGGCCGAGGATGTCATCGTCGAGGGCCCCGAGCGCCAGCATCACATCACGGAAATTGAGGCCGGTCGCGGCCACCTCGATCTCGATCTGCCCCTCGTCCGGGGCAATGCGCGGCTCGGCGCGCCACTCCATGGCACCGAGCGCGCCCTGCCGGCCCACATGGAGTCGTGTGCGATGGACCTCGTCGATCGAAGCCGCCGTGTGCGCCGGGCCGCGGCGGACCCTGACGGCATACTCCCCCATGGCGCGCGAAACCCGTTCCGTCTCCAGTCCGGGCGCGTCGATAATGCGGCGGACGCGGCGTGCGGCAGCAGCGTCAAGGGTTTCCACGTCGATAAGGCGAAGGTCGAGGCCGGGCGTCTCGTTCATCGCCACCCGGACGAAGGCCGAGACGGCGACCGCCAGTGGATCCAGCACCTCACCCCGCTGTTGACGGCCCTGCGCGGTGATGATCCACAACGGCGTGTCCGCCGCTGCCGCCCAGGCGATCTGCGCTTTGAGGTCGAGCAGGGCGGAAGCCAATGCATCGCGCGCTGTGGCCTCGGCGTCGAAGACCATCGGAAGGACCAGTGCCCGCAGGCCGGTCTGCGGCTCGGGCGGCGTTCCGCCGATGACCCGATCGGCGGCGCCCGCCAACGCCAGTGCGAAGGCCGGGGCGCGATCACCGACGACCCAGACAGGTGCGCTCACCTCGGGTGCCTGAGCGGGGGCAATGGAAGCGGTGACCAGGACGGTGCCTGAACCGTCGCTCCGGGTGGAATCGACCGCGCCCGCCCGCCGCAGGGCATCTTCCACCAGTTCCGGAGCCGGCCGCTGTCTCTCCGCGGCGGCTTCGGGATCGGCCGCGCCCAGCAGAAGGTCAAGGGCAGCGTCGAAGGCCGGGACCGCGACCGTCACCTGCGCACCGGGGCAGAGCGGGGCGACGCGTTCAAGCACGTCGATGTCGGCGGTGGTATCGGCAAGGCCGAGCACGAGATCGATCGGCGGGACAGCGGCATCCTGTGCTGCGCCGTCGACCACGGAAAAGGCGTCCATTCCGGGCATGGACGTGAGCCGCTCACACTCGACGGCATTCGCGCCGAAGATCGTCACCTGAGCGCGCCCGTCGCGGGCGAACGGGAGCAGAAGGGCGATCAAAGCCGCGCCGGGCCGCGAGCCGGCGACGATCTGGATCGGTCGCGGCGCGCAGGCGGCAATACGTGCCTCGATGGCATCCCGCAACGTTCCGAGCGTCGCGGCGGCCGATACCGACTCCGTCTCGAACTGCTCAGCGAGGTGGGCGGGAAGGTCGGAGCCACCTCCCGAGAGCGAAGCGGGCAGGCTGGCCACGAGATGCGCGGCAAGGCGAATCTCGGCATTCGCCTGGGGAAACCGCTCGGCGAGTGAGCGGAAGATCAACTGGGACGGCGGAGGCGCTGCCGTCTTCAGGTGCCAGCCCGCTTCAGAGTGCTCGGCAAGGCCGCAAGCGGCCAGATAGCCCATGAGCACGGCTGCGCGACCTTCGGAGGCGCGCGAGAGAAGGTCGGTATCGGCTTCGGATGCGCACTCATACGCGAAGGATCGCACAAAGGCGCGCAGCAACAGTGCCGCATCGCTCGCCTCGGGCTGCACCTCGATCGCGCGGCCGGGCGGAGTCGCCGCGTCCATGCGCACGGGTTCGATGTCCACGTGGAACTGGCGTTCCTCGTCCGGACGCTGCGACAGCACCACCTCGCGCAGCACGAGATCGGCGACCTCAGCGACGACGCTATCGTCGGCGGCGAGCAACGTGAGGTCGACCACTGCGGTAAAGCGGTTCTTGCGCTTGCGGCGCATGATGCTTCGCGCGACGGCGGCGCCCGGTTGCCAGACCCTGAGCGCGCCCAGGCGCACCGGGAGGTGGGTGCGGATCTCACCCTCCACCACGTCGGCGTCGAGGAACAGCATATGCAGTGCCGCGTCGAGCGCGGTCGGGTCGATCAGCAGCCTGTCCTGATAGGCGCCGAGGGGCGGACGGCCCGGCGCGATCTCCGCGATGCCGGAGTCGGCATCGCGGACCACGTGGCGCACGCGGCGGAAGCTTGGCCCGTAATCGAGGCCGCAGCGCATGGCGGCGGCATAGACCTCGTCCTCGCTCACCTGCCAGGCGTCGGAAGGCACCGGCCCGGGCTGGCGGGCGGCCTCACCCACCGCGAGCGACAGCCGGCCGGTAGCGTGCAGCACGAAGGCGCCGCCGGCGAGCCGGTGGCGGGACCAGATCTCACAGGTGCGGGTGGTCGCCTCGAAGCGCGTGGAAACCTCGCGCATGCTGCCTTCGGCAAGGGCGAGAGGCCGCAGGATGTCGAAATCGGCGAGCTCCAGCGAGCCTTCGCCGAGTTCCGCTCGGCCGACCGAGAGCATCATCTCGGCGAGCGCAGCTCCGGGCACCACGGCCTCGCCGTCCACCCGATGGTCGCCGAGATACGGCACGATCTCCGCGTCAACCCAGGCATGCCATTCCGGCACGCCCTCGCTCACCTTGAGGCCGAGCAGCGGATGGGGCGCGGGCGCATCGTTGAGCCGTCCGTAGAGGCCGATGGCCTCGGACGTCGTGGGCAGCACATAGTGCTGCCGGTCCCACGGGTAATGGGGCAGGGAGAGGGGCGGGGGAGGGGCGCCAAAGCTCCGTTCCGCATCGGGCTCCAGGCCGCGCACCGCGAGGCGGGCAACCAGCGCACGCACCGGATCGCCGCCCGACGGGTCGTCCCGCTCGGACAGGCTGCCGAGGCATTCGGCGACGATGCCGGCCTCGCGGAGGGTATCACTGGTGGGGCCGACCAGGATCGGCCGTGCGCCGATCTCGACGAAATGGGTGCCGCCCAGTGCTCCGGCGGCCTCGACCGCTGCCGCGAAACGCACCGGCAGGCGGATGTTGTGCCACCAGTACTCGGCGTCGAGGGCGGGTCCGGCGAGGACCGAGCCGGTTACGGTCGAGACGAAGGTGGCGCGGGTTTCGCGGGGGGCGATGCCGGCCAGATCTTCGCGGATGGCCTGTTCGGCCCCATCCAGGAGGCCGGAATGGAACGGGTAGGCGATATCGAGCGCGACGGTGGCGATCCGCTGCAGCCGAGCTGCCTTTTCCGCGAGCGCGATCGAAGCCTCCGGACCGCTCAGCGTCACTGATCCCGGGCCGTTATAAGCCGCGACCACGAGGCCGGGCGCGGCGAGGCCGGCCACGAAGGCATCCGCCTGCGCCGGCCCGGCGGCGAGGGCGATCATGCGGCCGAGGCCGGCAACGCTCTCCTGCCGCTGGCTGCGGTGATGGATGAGATGTACGGCTTGCTCCAGGTCGAGCGCTCCGCTCGCCAGCGCTGCGGCGACCTCGCCGACGCTGTGGCCCAGCACCACGTCGGGCGCCACGCCCTCGGCCTCCAGCGCGGCCGTGAGCGAGGCCTGGATGGCAAAGAGCAGTGGCTGTGCCACGCTGGTGCGGCCAAGGCGGGTGGCGAGGTCCGGTGCTTCCAGAGCTTCCGTGAGAGACCAGCCGCCCACATCCCGATAAAGCGCATCGATCGCGGTGAAGGCCGCGCGAAAGGCGGGGTTACGGCCGTGCGCGGTGCGCCCCATGCCCACCCATTGCGCGCCATTGCCGCTGTAGACGAAGACCGTCTTGCCGGGGCGCACCTGAACCTTGCCCGTGGCAATGGAGGGGGCGGCCTCTTCCCGGGAAAACCCGCGCAAGGCTGCCGCCATGTCTCTGGCGTCGCCCACCGGCAGTGCCAGCCGAAGGTCCATCCGTTCGCGCTGGTGGAATGCGGCAGAAGCGATCGTCGCGGGCGACACCTCGCCGGCCTCGATCCGCTCGGCATAGCCGGCAGCAAGCCCCCGCAGCGCGGCCTGGGACCGGGCGGAGAGCAGCAGGAGGCGTGAGTCGGATGCCGCCTGCGGCTGGGGCTCCGTGTCCGGCGCGCGCAGGATCACGTGCGCGTTGGTGCCGCCGAAACCATAGTTGGAAACGCCGGCGAACGGCGTCCGGGCCACGTCGAGAGCCACCTCTTCTCGCGCGGGCATGAGGTTGAGCGCGGCGAAATCGATGTAGGGGCTCATCTCATCAAGATAGAGCGTGCGCGGGAGGCGGGCTTCTGCGAGGGCCATACCCGCCTTGACCAGCCCCGCGAGGCCAGAGACGCATTCGAGATGGCCGATATTGGACTTCACCGAGCCCACGGGCAGCAGCGCCGAGCGGCCCCTGCCCAGTGCGGAGCCGATGGCGCTCGCCTCGATGGGGTCGCCCACCGGCGTGCCCGTGCCGTGGGCCTCGACGAACGCGAGTTGGTCCGGCGTGATGCCGAGCCGCTGATAGAGCGCCGACATGAGGGCCGCCTGGCCCTCGGCGGAGGGCAGCGAAATGCCGGAGGTGCGACCGTCCGAATTGGCGGCGGCGCCGACGATCCCGGTGCGGATCCGCTGGCCGGCAGCGCGGGCATCCGACGCGCGCCGCAGCACGATGGCGATGGCGCCTTCCGACCGAACGTAGCCGTCTGCGCCCGCGGAGAAAGGCCGGCAGCGCCCCGTCGGCGACAGCATGGACGCACGCGAGAAGCCGATGAAGGGGGCCGGCGACAAGAGCAGGTTGACGCCCGCGACGACTGCGGTGTCGATCAATCCCGCATCGAGCGCGGCAGCGGCCTGGACCAGCGCCACGAAGGACGAAGAGCAGGCGGAATCCACCGTAAAGCTCGGGCCGCGCCAGTCGAAGATGTAGGAGATGCGGTTCGAGATGATCGACAGGGAATTCCCCGTCATGAAATGGCTCTCGATGGCCGCAGGGTCGCCCGCAGCGCCGGACTGGTAGTCTACGTTTGAAGCGCCGACATAAACGCCGATATCTTGCCCTGCCGTGCGCGAGGGGGGCAGGCCGGCATCCTCCAGCGCTTCGAAGACCACCTCCAGAAGCAGCCGCTGCTGCGGATCGATCTGCTGCGCCTCGCGCGGCGAAATGCCGAACACCGCCGGATCGAAGCCGAAGGGGTCCTCAAGATAGCCGCCGGCAAAGGTGTAGCTGAACCCCGGCTCGGTGCGGCGCGGGTGCAGCGCGCGCTCGATGGGCCAGCGCCCGGTCGGAAAGTCGCGGACGGATGACTGCCCGGACGTCAGAAGACGCCACAGCGCATCCGCATTCGCCGCGCCGGGCAGGCGCACGGCCTGTCCAATGACCGCTAGATCAAAGCCACCCTGACTGGAAATAATCTCAGAACTCAACCCCGTCGTCTCCCGCTGTGCTTCTCGGGTCCGCGCCCGACAATGCCGCCATTGCACTTTCGCGCGGTCAGACGCGGCCCGAAATCACCCGGGGTGGTTCGGACACCCGACGCGGCGTGTCGTCGAGAGCCCATTCAAGATATTGCCGCGCCGCAGTTGCGACGGGAACTGGTGGCCGCAGGCTTTGAACAAGACGATCCCAACGGTCCGGATCTGTGGCTGCAAGAAGGCTTTCGCCCCAGTCCGTCACATTGCCCACGCCGACATGAAGTCCGTCCACACCGTCGCGCACGTGCTCCGCCATGCCACCGATGTTCGAGCACAGGATGGGCCGGCCAAAACGGCGCGCCTCCTGAATCACAACCGGCGAATTCTCCCACCACACCGACGGCATCACAACCCAGTCGATGCGCGACAAACGCCGTTCAAGATCATCGCGATGATAGGCGCCGGGCCAGTGCAGCACGCCCTCCTTCATCAGCGGCTGGCGCAGCGCCTCGATGCGGTCGCGGAAGGCGTCTGACTGCTTCTCGAGGTTGGCTCCATGAATTTCCACATGCAGCTCGCGCCGCTGGGTGCGGCTGAGGTTTGCGAGAGCAGAGAGGAGCACGTCCACGCCCTTGAATGGCGTCACCTGGCCGAAAAAGGCGAAGCGGTTGCGCCTTTCGTTGTCGGTCAGCGGACGCGGCGGCAGGCGCTTGCCGGATGGCTGGCCGTTCTCGATCACCGCGATGCGCTCCGGCGCAATGCCCCAGTCGATATAGCGCTGGCGTAGAAATTCCGAGGGAGCGATAAACCGGTCCACCATGTCGAAGTGTCGGCTGATGAAATGCTTGCGGAGCCAGAAGTCTTCTTCACTGCGCTCGGGGAAGCAGGCCGAGCAGGATTCGGCGGAGGATTTGAAGCAAAGCTCGGTAGTCTTGGGCTTCACCATCTGCCCGTTATTATTACAGATGGCCTGGAATTCATGAAGCGTCAGGATGATGCGCGTGTCGGGACAAATGCGGCGGATTTCTCGCAGCATTTCCAGGCCCATGTGGGCGTAGTGGTGGATGAACACGACATCCGGCTTGAGCCGCTGAAGAAAGCTCCGGAATGGACCCGTCACGGCCTGCGGCTGGGACGAGCGGAAAGTGAACCAGTCCCCCATGCCTGTGCGCCAAATGTATTCATCTTCGCGCAGCATGGTGACGAGGCCAGTGGCAGCGCCGCCGTGGCGGGCGAGAAGCGCGACCCGCTGCGCGGCGCCGCTCTCGCGCAGGGCCGTAAACAATTGATGTGCTGCGACTTCCGCGCCGCCAGCGCTGAAATCAAGATGGCCGTGGGCGATAATGAGGGCTGTGCCGATCATGCCGCGGCTCCCGCGTCGGAATGACGCTCAATGGCGGGGCGCCAGCGTTCCTGGTGTAGCCAGGCGTTGAACAGCATCACCCGCATGCGGAAATCCCCAGATCCCTGGAGGCCGAAGGACTGGCGTTCGAGATGGGTCAGCGCGATATCCGGGCACACGCCGACAGAGCGGCCGGCCGCCTGCATCTTCAGACACAGATCGGAATCCTCAAAGTCTCCAATGAGATAGTCTTCGCTGAAGCCGCCGATCGCCGCCACTTCCGCTCGGTCGCCGAGGAGGCAGGCACCGGTGGCGGCGGGCCAGGGCACGACTTGTCCCGCCGCGGCGCTCACCGGAGGCAGGCCCTTGCCCGGATGCTGATTCAGCCAGACCCCGTATTTTCCGTTATATTCGAAGACCATACCGTCATGCTGGACGCCGCCCGAGGGAAACAGCAGGCGGGTGCCGAGGAGGCCGTAGTCCGAGTGGTCGTCAAGGCGGCGGCTCAGGTCCTCGAGCCAGCCGGAACGCGTTGGAATCACGTCCGAATTCAGGAACAGCACCTGCCGCCCCTGCGCCTGCGAAAGGCCCAGATTGCTCGCGCCGGAGAAGCCGCGATTGCGTCCGCCCCATACCAAGGTAAGGGGAACGCCGTAGAGCTGCCACCAGGTGTCCAGATTGGCGAAGACGGGGGCGCGGATGGTCGGGTCGTCGACGACGTAGATCACCTCGCACCGCTTGAGAATAAAGGGATCTTCGGCGAATTCCAGCAGCTGGTGGTCGACGAAATCGTAGCGCCCGTAGAGCGGCACCACGATTGACACCTCGGGCTGAGCCGGCACAGGTCCAGCACGTTCCACCCAGGTATTCTTGGGGTGTTCGATGCGGTTTATGAGGGTTCTCAGCACCGCTCCGTCATGCCGGCTGAAACGTGCCGCCATCCGTTCGGGCGGGACCGGAAAGGAGAACGCCCAGCGGGCATACCCGACCGCGTCGCGCGGGGCGGGCTCGACGTCGCGCTCGTGGGCGAGGACGAGGGTGTCGCCGTGGCGGGCGATGAGGCGGGCGCGGCGGCCGAAGCCGGCGGGCAGGGCCTGGAGGAAGCCGGCATCGGCGCAGGCGGCGCCGTAGTCGGCGGCGAAGGCGCTGAAGATGTCCGGGCGGTTCCAGCGCTCGGGCGCCTCCAGCGGCTGGCACAGGCCGTTCTCGTCGATCAGGAAGAAGGGGCCCTCTCCCAGCGTCCAGCCGACGCACAGACCGCCGGCGCCGGGCACCGACTTCAGGATCTCCATGTGGCCCTGCGGGGCGCCGGGCTCGGTGGAGGGCACGGCGGATCGGGCGACGGCGGCAAGGTGCTTCGGCAGGTCGTAGACGACGTCCACCAGCGGCGCCCGGGCCACGGCGTATTCGGCGACGATGCGGCCGAGGTCGCGCTCGCAGCGATCGGCCGGGAAGGCGGTGACATCGCCGGAGCGGTTGTGCTTGCCGGCGGTGGCGACGACGCGGACGGACTGGCCGGCCGGCAGGCGATAGGCGAGGAGCAGGCCGTCCACCCGCGCCGGAAATCCGTAGGCGGCGGAGACGTCGGGGCGGGCAACCTGCACGCGCAGCTTGGGTTCGATCACGCCCGCATCGCTCTCCACACGGAGCGAAGCGTCGCCGCTGACCCAGCCGGTGATGACCAGCAGGTCACGGTCGCGGAACAGGCGGTCGAGACCCGTCCCATCCGTCGGATGCTGGGCCTTGCCATCGAAGAGGGGCGACCAGATGGGACCGGTCTCAACGGGGGCGGACGGGGGGGCAGCAGGCATGGGGTGGTCCGGGGGCGGACCCTGGTCGACCGGCGGCGCGCCCGCCTCGATTCGCGCCGCAGGAATCGCCCCCGCCGGCCCGGCGTTGCCGCGCTGCAGCAGATTTGAGAGCCAGCCCATCACCTTGCTCCGCCCTGCTTCCACCGCAACCGCCGCACGCTCAGGTTTGGGTGCCGAAATGTTCAATTAACGTTCGGCTAGGGCGGTGTCAAACCTGTGTGGCGCTGCAGCATGGCGGTAGGCTCATACGACGTGGAAAAATCCTAACCAAACTATTGCGCCGCTCAGCCTTCCGATGCGAAGTTGCCCCAACGATAGTGTCAGGGTGGAAAATCGGGAAAGCGGGGCGGGCCAGCTGGATAGCCTCGGCTCGTGAATTTGGGGCGGTCGGCCCGCCGCACGGTCATCGCGACATTTGGACCGATGATTGCTGAGCCGGCATGTGAGAAGAAGCTCACCGCCGGATGGCAACTTCCGGTTGGCAGCCTAGCCGGCAAAGAAATTTCCTTGCCAAATCGACAACTTACGCGTGAGAGGCCTTGAGTCAGCATGAAACAATTGACGATCGCGAGCATCGCTAATTTGAGCGACATGAAGCGCTTCTCCGCGATTCGCTGGTTGTACACGATCGAAGGCGCTCACCAGTTCACGATAAATCCCCCGAGATTGGTTGTGGGTGGAGGTCCCGAAATTGAACGTGACATATTTTATGCTTTTAGGGCAGGTAGAACCTGTTCGATTCCCGAAATCTATATTTCAGAATTGGAAAACGTTCTGATTGGGCCGTCGGGAATTATAATTTCTGATAGCAATATTCTCTACGAAAGCCTTTTCCCGTGGGAGGAGGCGAACTTTATGTCTCAGTTTTCGGGAGACCTTTGGGCTCGTGATGGCGGATATACGCCCAGAATCGATGGGAATATCGAAGACGTTGAGTGTGTCTTCTATGCAAGAGAGGGTGGAGAAGCCGGTTATTTCCACTTCCTGAACTCGATACTTCCGCGGCTGGCAATATTCAGTCGGTTTCGTGCAGACGGAACTCCGCTGCTCGCCTCGTCGTATCAAAAATTTGCATCTCAGATGTGGGACATCACAGGTATCTCTCCCTATGTGCAGCGTTCGAGATGGCTGCGCGTTAAACGCCTGATCTTCCCTTCACCTGTCATTTTCAAGGGCGATCATTTTACGAGATCGCCGCTGGCGAACAAGATGCTGGAGGGCTGGCTCCGCGCTATCATTCCGCAGAGCGAGGAAGGCTCGCCGAAGCGGATCTACATCAGCCGAGACGATGCGTCGGTTCGTCGGCTGACAGATGAAGCCGCCCTGGCCGAACGCCTGCAGCGGCATGGAGTTCAGGTTGTTACGCTGAGCGGAAAGAGCGTGTCCGAGCAGATGCGGCTCTTCTCCGGGGCTGAACTGGTGATCGGCCCGCACGGTGCAGGCCTGTCCAATGTGATCTTTGCCCAGGACAAATGTCGTGTGATCGAACTCGTTAGCCCCGCCCGGCTGTGGCCAACCTTCCGGACCCTGTGCGCTCGACGTGGCCAGCAGTATTCAGCTGTCGTCGGCAGCGCGTTCGATGCTGGACAGACGAACGCGCGCGGATGCGGGAACGAAGACTTTTCGGTCGATCCGTGGCTCGTCGAGAGGGCGATAGAAGATGCAATGCAGGCGCCGAGTCAGTGACGAGGCGCCGTCAGTCCATGATCCAATCATACGCTTCTCGAACAAGGTGCATGGGCGCAGACCATGGGCTGACAATCATTGAGGGGCGATCGCCCTTTTCCAGTTCACCAAACAGGAAACTGTAGGCTTTTTCGGAGCTGCTGTATATTTTTGCATGTTGCCTAACGCAGACATGGTAAGATTCCATGTCCACAATTTTTGTACCGGGCTCCGAAAAGACGGCGTTCAACATTCCAGACCCGGATGGGCCGACGATTTTCGAAGCGCCGCGAAAGAGATGGATTTGTTCCGAAAAAGTCAGCGTTTCCGGATAGACAATTTCAAATCCGCGGTCTGAAAAGAACGCTTCGATGTCCAATTCGTTTTTGAGTGGACGATAATCCGGCCTCGCGAGCGACGACAGCAGGCGCGACACATAGATATGACGTTTGGACGGTTCGGCGCGCGCTTTCCCTTCGGATGTTGCCAAACGTCTCATCCGACCTATCGTTGCAGGCGCCAAAATTCCTTCCGCATCGAAATCCGAGAATAGGAGGATCGAGCGGAATGTGTCACCGCTCACCTCGCGAAGTGAAAACACAGGCGTGTTTTCAAATCCCATCATTTTCAGGGCGGCTGATGTCCATGGCGTCCTGTCAGGAACGATGATCGCTTGAAATCGATCGATATCCGGGACTGACAGGATCTGTGGAAGCTGTCTGAATATGAACGACCCGTAGTTTCCCGGCTCCAGGTTCGAAAAATAGATTGCATCAATATTAAAATGTTTAGTATGCGGTCGAGCTACGTAATAGGCGTATAGGGAATCGTTTGTCTTTTGAATGAGGTAGCCTTGATGGTCGGTTGCATTCTTCTGTAAAAGTCCGTCGATATTTTTCTTGGTAGCGGGAGATGGTGCAAACAGTTCGCCCGCCGGGCCCAGGACGCTGTCGAATCCGATCGGCCGTGCGTGTTCTACGGTATAGATGGATTTTTCAGGGACACTGACTCCCAGGGCGCCGATGCCCGACAAGCAGGAGTCATCCACGGGTCGCCCGAATATTTCATGCGGTCCGGTCATCTCGCCGTGCCAAGCAGGCTCAACCAAGACCGAAGGGACGCTCGGAGCGGACGGCATGCTGATTTGCACACGGTCCAGCGCTAGGTTCCCGAGCCTCGATGTTTCAGGGTTCTCTGCTGCAGCTCTACGCAATTGCGCGATAAGGTGGGGATTGAGCATGGATGGCTTCGCCGGGCGTTCTGGTTGATCGAAGCGGTCAGCGTTGGCGCGGGGCCGCCTCCGGTGTCAGGATACTTTCCTCGTGACAGGTATGAGAACCATACCGGCGGTGAGAAGAACGAGAATTTGAATTGATATCGACTTTTCACTGTAGAATGACGAGTAGTATTCCGCATAATAGGAAATACGAAGTCCGTCGATTATCTGGCTCAGCGGATTGTAGTAAAGAACATTGGAGATGCGCTCGGGAAGGCTGTCGGCGAGAAAGAATATTCCTGATATGCCCCACAGCAGGGGTCCGAGGAGGTTGCCGATTAACAACGCGATCGGCGCGAATGTGCTCGTCGTGCCAAAGATCAGTCCGGTCGCTACGCCCAGGAGCCAAGCCTGCATCAGTGCATAGGTGAAGCCCGGCCAATCCGCAATCTGTACATCGTGGCCGATCATCGACAAAGACCCGAGAACGATGCCGACAACGAGTGTCGCTGTCACAATTTCAATGACGATACGGGCCGCAAAAAGGTCGAATACGTCCACGCCGGGAAAGTAAAGAAGCGGCCGGTTCTGCACAATCGTCAGCATGATTTGGCGATGGCCGTAGAGCCAGACGATGAAGGGCAGAAGCCCTGTCGTCAGGAAAATCGCCGTATCCGAACCGACGGGCGCCGGCCGACCGAGGAGAAGCGTGATTCCCATAGCGACCGTCAAATGCCCCAGCGGCATGATCAGCCCCAGCAGGAAGCCGAAATAGCCGGTGCCGAAGCGCGTCTGCAGGTCGCGCATGATGACGGCGCCGACCACGCGGGCGTGCATGCCGGAGGCGGCGGCCCAGGTTTCGGTCGCGTGGCGCGTCCGGGCGTGAGGGGTCGGCGCGTGACGGGGGCGCTGCATCGTCAGGCCTCCATCTGCTGGCGGTGGACCTCGATGGCGTCGTTGATGTCCTCGAACACCATCAGCCGTCCCTTCTGCAGCACCATCCCGGCCGAGCAATATTCCTTGATGGTGCCGGTGGAGTGCGACGCCATGATGAGGCCGGCCCGCGCCCGGCGCTCGGCGAAGGCGCGCGCGCATTTCAGCTGGAAGCGCGAGTCGCCCACGGCGGTGATCTCGTCCACCAGGTAGAAATCGAACTCGATGGCCATGGAGACGGCGAAGGCGAGGCGCGAGGTCATGCCCGAGGAATAGGTCTTCACCGGCATGTCGAGATCGCGCCCGAGCTCGGAGAAATCCTCCACGAACTCCGTCACCTCCGCGATGTCGGCATCGTAGACACGGGCGAGGAAGCGGATGTTCTCCCGCCCGGTCATCAGCGGGTGGAAGCCGCCCGCGAACCCCAGCGGCCAGGAGATTCGCACCGAGCGATAGATGCGGCCGGAACTTGGCGCCTCGGTGCCGGCGATGAGCTTGAGGAAGGTGGATTTGCCCGCCCCGTTCTGGCCGAGCAGCCCGTAGCTGGCGCGGGTGTCGAGGTTCACCGACACGTCGGAGAGCACCACCTTGCGCTTCAGGTGCGTCCAGTAGGTCTTGGTGAGGTGGTCGGTGACGATCATGTCCGCCTCACGACTTGATATGCCGCATCAGCTCGAAGGCCGACACCAGCAGCAGCCACAGCAGCCCGAACAGCAGCGCCGCCGCCATCGGCATCCAGAAGCGGTGCGGCCAGTCATGCTCCTGCGCCAGGACCGGCTTCACGAAAGTGGCGAGATACATGCCCTGCCGCTCCGCCGCCACCCGCGCCTGCTCCAGCGCCGCCGCGGCGGCTGTGTACTGGCGTTCGGCGATCTGGCGTTCGAGGTCGAGGGTGTCGTAGCGCGTCATCACCGCGGAGAGGGTGTCCTTGTCCGAGCCGGAGCCGCTGGTGAGGCGGGCCTTGAGCAGCGCGATGTTCTCGCGCACCGCCTGTCGCCGCGCCTCCAGCAGCATGAATTGCGGCGCGCCGGGGCTCAGCGTGCGGCGCGCGGTGGCGATCTCCTGGTCGATGAGCACCTGGTCGCTCTCGAGGTCGGCGATCAGCTTTCCGATGCCCTCGTTGGTGCGGGCGGGATCGATCACACCCACCTCGTTGCGCAGGTCGCGCACGGCGGAGCGGGCCTTGCGCAGCCGCGCCTCCGCGCGCTCCAGCTCCTTCTCCGCCTGGGAGATGGCATCGGTGCGGGTGCGCTCGCCGAGCTTGTTCACCATGTCCTCGGAGAGCGAGACCATGGCCTGCGCGATCTTGAGCGAATCCTGCGGCGAGAAGGCCCACACCTTCACCGTGATGATGCCGGATGGCGACTCGATGGCGGTGTCGATCTGGCTGCGCCAAGCCCGCTCCAGCCGCTCGATGGGGCGATTGGGGTTGAAGCGGGAGAACCAGTCGATGCCGGGGCGGGAATAGAGCTCGCGCAGGTTGACCCGCTCCTCCAGCGCCTCCACCACCGCGAGGCTCTTCACGTAATTGGCGATGATGAGGCTGTCCTGCACCTCGGCAAGGCCGCCGAGCCCGGCGGCGCTGGAGAGGGACTCGAGGCCGGCATGCTCGGAGGCGCGCACGGCGAACCGCGCCTCGGAGAGGTACTGGCTCGACGCGATAAAGACGAAATAGATCGTCGCGAGCAGGGTGGGAATCACCGCCACCACGATGAAGCTCGCCATGAGCGGAAGGCGGAAATCGGCGATGGCGCGCACTTCCGCGCCCCAGAAGGCCGCGGCCGAGGGCCGCACGACGGAGCGTTGCAGGCGCGCCTCGCGGGCCTGTCGCCTGAGCTCCTCGCGCAGCCGCGAATTGCGGCGCACAAGCAGGTCTGGCGATCGGCCCTGTGCCGGCAGCCGGACGCGCGATGCGACCTCCTGGTTCACTCCTCGACCCTCCCGGAGCGCCCCATCCTGCCCCAGTTCTCCAGCCTGCGCGCGACCGCAACCGGCGCGCGTGCCTCGACACGCCGCTACTAGCAGCCGGCGGGCTTGTGTGTCTATCCTCGCCGCCCGTCGGCCAGACCATGGCCCGAGATTACCGAACAAAAGGTTCGCGTTGCCGATGTCTCGTCCGTTCGTCGCCGGTCCGCCGCCAGCCGATCCCGTGCCGGACGGGGATGACGCCCTTGCCGCCCGCCTCGACCGGATCGAGAGGAGCCTCGCCAACCTCGCGGCCGGGCAGGAGGAGATCGTCCGCCGGCTGGAGGCGCTTCAGGACCATGCCAATCTCGTCGGCTACAAGGTGGAGCAGATCGCCGCCGGGCGGCCGTCGCGCACCATCACCCTGCCGCTCCCGCTGGAGCGGCTGCGCGAGCTCATCGTGGCGCCCGGCCCCTCCGTCGGCGCGCTCGCCGAGATGTGGCGCGCCGCCGGCCGCACCGCCGTGGTGCCGGAGCGCGACGGCGCCGGTCTGCTGAAAGCGCGAGCGCAGACGGTGCGTCGCGCCCGCACCTTCGGTCGCGATTTCGCCGGCCTCGTGTTCGGGCGCAAGGGCGTGGTCTACCGCGTGCGGCCGCACCATCCGCCGGTGCCGGAGCGCCCGCGCATGCTCCACATCATCCCCAACGTGTTCGTGGGGGGCTCCACACAGTTGGTGGTGGACCTCATGGAGCGCCTCGGCCACCGCTACGAGATGCAGGTGCTGACCGCCGCCTTGCCGCCACAGGGGCGGCACGAGAACATGGTGATTCACCACCTGCCCCTCGGCAGCCCGACGAGCGCCTTTGCCCATGTTCTGGCGCAGGTCGCGCCGGACATCGTGCATATCCACTATTGGGGTGACAGCGACCGGCCCTGGTACGAGGCGGCCCTCGCCGCGGCGCGGCCGACCCCGGCCGTGCTGGTGGAGAACGTCAACACGCCGGTGGAGCCGCTGCGCGATGCGCGGATCGCCACCTATGTCTTTGTCTCGGACTATATCCGCGCCGCCTTCGCGCCGGACATCGTCAACGGCCGCGTGGTCCATCCCGGCATCGACCTCGCCGCCTTCACGCCCGGCCCCTGGATCGGCGACGCGGCGGACAGCATCGG
This sequence comes from Pseudomonadota bacterium, assembly GCA_023442085.1. Lineage (GTDB taxonomy): Bacteria > Pseudomonadota > Alphaproteobacteria > Rhizobiales > Xanthobacteraceae > Xanthobacter. Next base: position 25,358 of record JAEZMT010000117.1, read on the forward strand.
CATGGTCTACCGCCTCCATCCGGACAAGCTTGGCGAGAACTCTATCGACCCGCTGATCGCGGTCGCGCGGCGTCGCCCCAAAACGCGCATCATCGTGGTGGGCGACGGCGAGCTTCTGCCGGTGTTCCATGCCAAGGCCGTTGCGGCCGGCGTCATCCAAAACTTCGAGTTCACCGGCACTGTGCCGTATGCGGACCTGCCGACGCTCTATCGACGCTTCCGGCTTTTCGTGGCGCCGGTGGTGCGGGAAAGCTTCGGGCAGGTGACGCCCTTCGCGATGGCCATGGGGCAGGCGGTGGCCGGCTTCAAGGTCGGTGCCTTGCCGGAAATCCTCGGGACGTCGGAGACCCTGGCCGAGGATTCCGAGGGGCTCGCGGGCATCGTCTGCGACCTCCTGGACGACCCCGCGAAGCTCGATGCCGTTGGCGCCCATAACCGCGAACGGGCGCGGATGTTCGGCCTCGACGCCATGATCGCGGCCTATGCCG
>JAEZMT010000121.1 GCA_023442085.1 Pseudomonadota bacterium
CACCAGCCCGCCGAAGGTACTGCGCACGGCGAGGTGCATGCCGTCGTCGCCGCCATAATCGTAGAGGCTGGAGGCGCCGTAGAACATCATCTGCGCGAAAGCGAGGGTGATCATGATGAAGAAGGTGCCGGAGGTGCGCAGCGCCACCACCGACAGGGCCGCCGCCAGCAGCGCCGAGATGGCCATGGCCAGCGGCCACTGGACGAAGCCGCTCTCGACCCCCGCGTCCGCGAGGATGCCCACCACATAGGCGCCAATGCCGAGATAGAGCGCGTGACCGAAGCTGACGAGACCGGTCTGGCCAAGGATGAGATCGAGGCTCAGGGCGGCGATGGCAAAGATGATGACGCGCAGCCCCATGTCCACCCAGAACGGCTGGTCGGCGATGCCGGCCACCAGCGGCAACAGCAGGAAGCCGCCGCCGAGAAGACCGATGGCCGGCACGCGCCAGCGCGCCAGGATGCCGGGGCCGGTGGGACCGAGGTCGGATGCCTCCGACGGCGCCTCGGGCCGGCGCAGGCCGGCGGCCGGGATGAGGCCCTGCGGCCGGAAGAACAGGATCACCGCCATCAGGATATAGATGAGCATGGAGGCGAGGGCCGGCGCCACCGTGTTGGCCGCCACCGGGGACAGGACCAGTGCCATGAGGTCCTTCAGATAGGCCCGGCCGACGGTGTCGATCACGCCCACCAGAAGAGCCGCCACGAAGGCGCCCTTGACTGATCCCATGCCGCCGACGACCAGCACCACCAGCGCCAGAATGAGCACGTTGTCGCCCATGCCCGGATAGACGGTGAGGATGGGCGCGGCGATGTAGCCGGCGAATCCGGCCAGCGCCGCGCCGATGCCGAAGACCACCGCATAGATGGCGCCGATATTGACCCCCAGCACGCTGGTCATGACCCGGTTGCTCGCGCCGGCGCGGATGAGCATGCCCATCCGCGTCCGGCCGATGAGGACATAGAGCAGCCCTGCGATGGCAAGGCCGGCCCCGATCATCGCCAGCCGGTAGGCGGGATAGGGCGCACCGGGAATGAGCTCCACCGAGCCAGCGAGGAAGGCCGGGATGGGCGCGTGCAGTGGCTCCGGCCCGAACACCATACGCGTCGCCTCGTTGAGCACGTAGACGAGGCCGACGGTACACATCACCTGGTCGAGGTGGCTGCGGCCATAGAGATGCCGGATGACCAGCCGCTCCAGTATCAGGCCGATGACGAAGGTGGCGATGCCGGCGGCGACGAATCCCGCAACAAACGAGCCCGTGACCAGCGCGAACGCGACGCCAAGATAGGCGCCGAGCATGAACAGGGAGCCGTGCGCGAGGTTCACGAGGTTCATGATGCCGAAGGTGAGCGTGAGCCCCGCCGCCATCAGGAACAGGATGACCCCGAGCTGAACCCCGTTCAGGAGTTGCTCGACGAACAGGAGTTGCATGATCGACGTCCCGCTGTGTCAGGAGTTCTCTTCAAGATGATCTGCGATCACTTCAGCGGGCAGTCCTGGTAATAGGCATCCTTCGCGTCGGTCATCACCTTCTCGACGGTTTTCGTCACAAGGGTGCCGTCCTCGCCCTTCACCACCTCGCGGACGTAGTAGTCCTCAATGGGGAAGTGGTTGGTGTTGAAGGCGAACTTGCCACGGTTCGACGCAAAGTCGGCCTTCTGCAGGGCGTTTCGGATGTCGTCCTTCCGGCTCATGTCGCCATTCACGGACTTGACCGCGCTGGAGATGAGCAGGACGGAATCATAGGCGTGGGCGGCGTAATCGTTGGGCAGGAAGCCGTTCTTCTGCTTGAAGTCGGCGACGAACCGGGCGTTTGCGGCGTTGGGCAGATCGACGCTCCAGACATTGCCCGAGCGCACGCCGATGGCGTCGTCGCCTACGGCCGGCAGGGTCGCCTGATCCACGGTCCACACCGTGTAGAGCGGCGTCGACTTCGCAAGGCCGGCCTGCGCGTATTGCTTCACGTACTGTACGCCCATGTCGCCCGGATAGAAGATGAAGGTCGCTTCGGGGGCAGCGGTGCGCAGGGCGCTCAACTCGGCGGCGAAGTCCACCTGGCCGAAGCGCGTGTAGACCTCACCCACGAGGTCGCCCTTGAAGTTGCGCTTGAAGCCGGAAACCATGTCCTTGCCGGCCTGGTTGTTGACCGTCATGACGTAGACGCGCTTGACGCCGAGCTTCTCCAGATAGGCGCCGAGCGCCTCGGCTTGCTGGTCGTTCTGCGACGACACGTTGAAGAAATTCGCCGAGCAAGACTTTCCGGCGATGGGCGCCGGGCCGGAAATGGGCGAGATCACGAAGGCATCCGTGCGGGCGAGGCCGCCATGCACCGCCATCATTTCCGACGAGAAGACCGGGCCGACCAGGAAGTCCACGCGCTTCGACTTCACCATCTCGTCGGCCAGCTGCTTGGCCACGTCCGCCTTGCCCTGGCTGTCGCTCCAGATGAACTCCACCGGCTGTCCGCCGAGCTTTCCGCCCTCGTGAGCGACGGCAAGTTCGATGGCCGCCTGCATCTGCTTGGCAAGCACGGCGCCGACGCCGGTCTGGGGCAGGATGACGCCGACCTTCACCGGGTCGGCAAAGGCGGGGGCGGCGCAAAGGATGGACAGGGCTGCGCTGAAAAGGATGCTGGCTTTCATGGAATGCGCTCTCGGTTTCAAAGGGGGCAGGCGGGCGGCTTCCAGATGGCTGTGCTCCGGCCGGAGCATGTGCCCGGCCGGAGCGATGGGTCAGGCGAGGCGGGCGGCCTGAACGGTCGTCGCGTCGTCGCGGTAGCTCGCCCAGACCTCTTCCATGAAGGCGAGGCTCTCGGGGTCGAGGTCGAAACGCGGCTCGGGATCGCGATCCCAATGGCCGTGGCGATCTTGACCGGCGATGAGCAGGGCCGAGCGGCGCCCGAGCATCGAACGGCAATGAGCCGGCATGTAGAAGAAGGCGATGCCGATGCGCCGGTCGTCGGACATATTGGCAGGGGAGCCGTGCACCGTGCGCTCGTGATGCATGGAGAACTCGCCCGGCTCCAGCGGCATGTCCACAGCGAGGCTCTCGTCCACCGTCACCTTCTGGCCGCGGGCGAGGAGGTTGTCGGCATCGAAGGTCTCCTCGTGCACCAGATCGGGCCCGAGATGGCTCTTCGGGATAACCTTCATGCAGCCGCTCTCCGTGCTGGCGCGCGACAGGGCGAGCCAGACGGTGACTTCCTGGTGCGGGTTCAGGCCGTAGTAAGCGGAATCCTGGTGCCAGGAGACGAAGCGGGGGTCTCGGGCATTCTTGGCGAAGGCGGACGAGCCGAACAGCAGGATGTCTGGCCCCAGAATATCCTGGACGGCCGACACGATGCGCGGATGGCGCGCCAGTTCGATCAGCCAGGGAAAGGCCAGATGGGCCTTGATCTTGAGGCGCTTGTTCACCTCCTCGCCCGAGCTGGCCTCGAAGTCTTCGATCTTATTGCGATAGGCGCGGGCCTCTTCCGCGCTGATGGCCCGGACTGGACAGAGAAATCCCTCGGAATTGAAATGCGCGATCTGTTCGGGGCTGAGCACGCCAGTCATTGCGCTTCCTCGCTGTGTTTGCGTATGCCTGCGCGTGTGCAGGCGGTTTCGGGGCTTCACAGGAAGGCGGCGCCGGCCGACGCACACCGTGGGCTTCGCTCCATGGATCCGGATAAAAGCGACAGTGTGTAGTTTTAATCAGGCCCGTTGATTGTCAAGTTGAGGGCCGGGCGATAATCTGGGCAAAATCTCGATGATGGGCGTTAAATTTTGAGCACGGACAATAAAACCGTTCGCCGCCGCGGTCGCCCGCAAGGTGATGAAGTGAAGATTGCGATCCTTAAGGCAGCGAACGAGCTCCTCGAAGAGCGCGGACTTTCGGGCTTTACGATCGATGCCGTTGCAACCCGTTCGGGTACGGCGCGCTCATCCATCTACCGCTGGTGGCCGAACCGTGGAGCGCTGGCGATGGCAGGCTTCCTCGCGGAGACTGCCCAAAAGATCAGCTATCCGACGACGGCCTCGGCGGTTGCCGACGTGAAGAGCCAGATGATGCGGGTCGCCGAGGTCTATGGCCAGAAGGTGGGACGCACCATTTCCGCGCTCGTCGCCCAGGGCCAGAGCGACCCGGAGACGTTGCGCGCGCTGCTCGAGGGCTATGTCCTGCCGCGGCGGGAAGAGGCGAAGAAGGCCCTTCTGCGTGGGATCGCGAACAGGGAGCTGCGGGCCGACATCGATCTCGATGTGGTGATCGATGCGCTCTACGGGCCGATCTGGTATCGCATCCTTGTTCCGCACGCGCCCCTGACCCCCGAGTGGGCCGGGAGCCTCGCCGACTGCGTGTTTGACGGCCTGCGCCCGCCCGTGGCCGTTCCGGTGCGCATGGCCTGAGCCCTCGTGTCACGGATGCGGGCGGATCACTGGCCTTCCGACACGGATCGGCGAATGTGCGCGGCAAGATGGTCCGCTGCCGACGAGCCGCCGGGATGGCGCTCCCACAGGATGAGGTCCACACCTTCCAGCGCCGGCAGGCCTTCCGCGCTGCCGAGGCGGACAAGCCCCGGCGTGCGCACCGACTGGGCCAGGACGCAGACGGCCGAATCCGCGAGCGCCATGGACTGAAGCCCGGCGATGCTTTCCGATACGCAGGCGATGCGCCAGCGCCGGCCGATACGGTCGAGCGCCGCCAGCGCATAGTCCCGATAGAGATTGCCGTCCGGCAGCATGGCGAGCGGCACAGGGTCGGCGAGGTGCGCGCTGCCGCCTTCCGCCCCCAGCCAGATCAACGGTTCGGGCCGCAGCAGCGTGCCCGTGCCCACGCGCGGTGAGACTCCGGGCATGCGGGTGGCGATGGCAATGTCCAGAAGGCCTTCGCTCATGTCCTGCGCGAGTTGTCGCGACAGAGCGCAGCGCACCGTCACCTCCACCCCCGGATAGGTGTCGCGAAAGCGCGCCAGGGTATCCGGCAGCAGGAAGGCGGCATAAAGATCCGGGCAGCCCAGCGTGACGCGCCCCGCCACATCGTCCGCCGAGAGCCGCAGGCGGGCCTCCTCGTCGAGCCGCAGCATGGTGCGCGCATGTGGCAGGAGCATCTCCCCGTGGCGCGACAGCTTGAGATGCCGCAGGTCCGGTTCGAACAAGGGAAAGCCGGCAGCCGCCTCCAGCCGCCGGATCTGCAGGCTGACGGCGGGCTGGGTGCGGTTCAGGCGCCGGGCCACGCGGGTCACGCTCTTCTCCTCGACCAGGAGGACGAAGGTGCGCAGCAGGGCGATCTCAAGCGGATGCGACATCACCATCATTAAAAATACTTGGCCAAGTGCAAAGCAATATAAATTTGATTTGAGCGGAATGCATCGGTCTAATCTGTGCGTGGTCGTGATCGACTGTCCAACGACTGTTCAAAATCTCTGATTTTGATGCACATCAAAAAGGCATTTGCGCAACAGCGAGGCACTCTCGCCCTGCGCCGTGGAGACGACGTGAATCCGAGCCCCTTCCTTCAGGTTGATGGTCTGATGCGTCGCTATGGCGGCGTCGCCGCCCTCGATGGCGTGACCCTCGATATCGCCCGCGGTCAGGTCACCGGCCTCATCGGTCCCAACGGCGCGGGCAAGACCACGCTGCTCAACGCACTGACCGGCCTCGCCCGGCCGGAAAGCGGCACGGTGCGGTTGGAGGGCGAGGACGTGACCGGCCTGCCGGCCCACGTGATGGCAGGCAAGGGCGTGGTCCGGTCCTTCCAGATCGTGCGCGAGCTCTCTAGCCTCACCGTATTCGAGACACTTCTCGCCGCCCCGCCAGCCCAGAGCGGTGAGAGCGTGACGGGCGCCTTGTTCGGCCGCCGCAAATGGTGGGCGCAGGAGCGCGCCAATGCCGATCTCGCCCGTGCGCTGCTGGACCGGGTGGGGCTCGTCAAGCTCGCCGACCAACCGTCCGCGATGCTTTCCGGTGGCCAGAAGAAGCTGCTGGAAATGGCGCGCGCGCTGCTGATGAAGCCCAAGCTGATCCTGCTCGACGAGCCGGGTGCCGGCGTCTCGCCGCCGCTGCGTCTCGAGATCGTGCGGCTGGTGCGTGAGCTGAAGGCGGAAGGCCTCACCTTCGGTATCGTCGAGCATGACATGCATCTGGTGGAGGAGGTGTGCGACCGCGTGCACGTGCTCGCCCTGGGGCGCGTGCTCGTCTCCGGCACGTTCGCCGAAGCGACCTCGGATCCGCGCGTGGTCTCCGCCTATCTCGGGGTGGCGGCATGACAGCGGCCCCCCTCGATCCCAAGACGGCCGAGCTGTCCCTCGCGTTGTCCGTATCGGGTCTGCGCGCGGGCTACGGCAGAGGCGGGGACATCGTATGCGGCATCGACCTCGCGCAGCAGGCCGAGAGCATCGTCGCCGTCATCGGACCGAACGGCTCGGGCAAGTCGTCCTTCATCAAGACTATCGCCGGCCTGGTGCCGACGCGGGCCGGGACCGTGGCGGTGACCGGGCGGGACATCACCACGCTGTCGCCGGCGCGCCGGGTGGCGGCGGGGCTCGCCTATGTGCCGCAGGAAGCCAACATCTTCGCCACCCTCACCATTGCCGAGAACCTGAAGCTCGCCACCGAATTCCTGCGCGGGCGCGCCGGCGTGGGGCCGGAGCAGCGGGAGAAGGTGCTGGACCTCTTCCCGGAGCTTCGCCAGCGGCCGCGCACGCTCGCGGGCAACCTCTCCGGCGGCCAGCGGCAGATGCTGGCCTTTGCCTGTGCGCTCCTCGCCAATCCCGAGGTCCTACTGCTGGACGAGCCCTCCGCTGGCCTCTCGCCCAAGATCGTCGGTGAGACGATGGAGGCGGTGGTCCGCGTGCGGGAGGCGGGCGTCACCGTGCTGCTGGTGGAGCAGAATGTCGCCGCTGCACTCGGTATCGCCGATGAGGTAGTGGTGCTGGTCGCCGGCCGGCTGACCCTTCGCGCCTCTGCCGGCGACATTCGCCAGGCTGACCTCGCCGGCCTCTTCTTCGGAAAGGCGGCCTGAGTCATGGCGCTTCAGCTTTTCCTCAACGGCCTCGTCACCGGCCTTCTGCTCGCCCTGCCAGCGCTGGCGCTGACTCTGGTGTTCGGCATCCTGCGCTTCGCGAACTTCGCCGTGGGCGCTTTTCTCACGCTGGGTGCCTACGCGGCCTATACGGCCAACGTGGTGCTCGGGCTGCCCTTGCCGATCGCTGCGGCCTTCGCCGCGGCGACGGTGGCGCTTGCCTCCCTCATCGCTGATGCGCTCGTGTTCGAGCGGCTGCGCGCCCGCGGCTCTATCACGCTGCTGGTCGCGTCCATGGGCGTCTCGCTGGTGGTGGAGAACATCTGCCGCTTCATCTTCGGCAATGCCGCGCGCAGCTTCGATCTCGCGGTTGCCCGACCGATCCGCTGGAACGGCCTGC
>JAEZMT010000135.1 GCA_023442085.1 Pseudomonadota bacterium
CCGCGAGCGCCGGCGCGTCGTTGAGCCCGTCGCCGACCATGAGCACGCGGCGGCCCTGGGCCTTGAGGGCGTCCAGCGCGGCGATCTTGTCGGCGGGCTTGAGGCCGGCCTCGGCCGCGACGATGCCAAGCGCCTCCGCCACCGGCGCCACCGCCGCCGGCCGGTCGCCGGAGAGGATGCGCACGTCAAGGCCGCGGGCCTTCAACTCGGCGACAACCTCGCGCGCATCGGGCCGCAGCGCCTGCGCGACGCCCATGACGAGCACTTTCTCGCCGTAGCGGAAGGCGATGAGGGAGGCATCGGCGGGAAGATCGGCGGGAGCAGCGGCCTCGCAGAAGGAGAGGCTGCCGAGGCGGGCGCGACGGCCGTCGATGATCGCCTCGATGCCCTGACCGCTCACCTCGGTCACATGCTCCAGCGCAGGCCCCCTGGCCCGGGCGGCGATGACCCCCGCCAGCGGATGACGGCTCGACAGGGCTAGGCGGCCGGCCAGAGCGACTAGTTCCGGATCGGCGCCGCGCGGCAAGGCCAGCGCCGGCTCCGGCAGGGTCAGGGTGCCGGTCTTGTCGAACACCACGGTGTCGACCGCCGCGAGGCGCTCCAGCATGTCGCCGGCATTGATGAGGAGGCCGGCGCGGAACAGCCGTCCCGTCGCCGTCACCTGCACCGCCGGCACGGCGAGCGCCAGCGCGCAAGGGCAGGTGATGATGAGCACGGCCACCGCGATCATCACCGCGTCATGCAGCCCGGCGCCCGCCAGCAGCCAGCCGATGGCCGAGACGAGGGCGGTGAGGTGCACCATGGGCGCATAGAGCCGCGCGACCCGGTCGGCGAGGCGCACATAAGCGCCCTTCTCCGCCAGCGCGCCGTCGAGCAGACGCTGCACGTCGTCAACGAGGGTGTTCTCGCCGCCCGCGGTGACGGTGAGGTGCAGTGCGCCCTCCCCGTTCAGGCTGCCGGCATAGACATGATCGCCCGCCTTCAGTGCGCGCGGCAGCGTCTCGCCGGTGACGAGGCTTTCGTCCACCGCCGAGCGGCCGGAAGCGACCACGCCGTCCGCAGCCACCCGCTCGCCGGGATGGACGAGAATGGTGTCGCCCGGCTGGAGCGCCTGTACGGGCACCAGCACGGGCACCCCGTCGGCGCTGATGCGGTGGGCCATCTCGCCCCGGAGCGCGGCGATGTTGCCGGCGGTGGCGCGGGTGCGCCGACGCGCCTCGTGATCGAGGTAGCGGCCGGCGAGGAGGAAGAACAGCAGCATGATGGCGCTGTCGAAATAAGCGTGCGGCTGGCTCATGGCCGTTTCGAGCACGCTCATGCCCAGCGCAAGCGTGACGCCGATGGTGATCGGCACGTCCATGTTCAGGCGGCCGGAGCGGATGGCCCGCACGGCGCTCTGAAAGAAGGGCTGGCCGGCATAGGCGGCCGCCGGAAGCGCGATGAGGGCGGAGATCCAGTGGAAGAAATCGCGCGTCTCGGGGGTGATGTCGGTGACGTTGCCCGACCACACCGAGACCGAGAGCAGCATGATGTTCATGGCCGCGAAGCCGGCGACGCCGAGGCAGCGCAGCAGCCAGCGGGCGTGGCGCGCCTCGCTCTCCTCCGCCCGGCCGGCGAACGGATGGGCGCGGTAGCCGAGCGCTTCCAGCTGCCCCACCACGCGATCCGGCGAGGTGCCGTCCGACCAGGCGACGGTGAGGCGGTGGGTCGAGTAGTTCAGGCGGGCGCGCACCACGCCGGGCAGCGCCTTCACCCCGTTCTCGATCTCGCCGATGCAGGCGGCGCAGTCGATGCCGTCGATGGCGAGGCTCATCTGCGCCAGGCCGTCCTCGGACGTGCCGACGAAGATGGAATAGTCGATCGCCTCAGACATCTTCAGGTCCCCGGGGCAGGGAGGAGTGCGGGCTCAGCCCGCGTCACGGCTCAGCACCGTGCCACGAAATAAAGTGAGTACGACAGACCGGCGGCGCGACGAACCGCCCAGCCTCTCGTACTCAAGGGACGGACGGCACTGGACGGTAGCCGCCCGGCAGTCTCGATGCCGCCTCGGGAGGCCCGGAGGAGGCCGGATGCCCGTTCAAGCGGCTTACGGAAGCTGCACGCGATTCTTGGACCGGAAGACCCGTTCGCCGCCTTGCGCAAAATCAATCACCAGATCCCACTGCCCGGCCCCCGCCTGGGCGCGGGCACGGTAGCGGCCTTCGCCCTGGGGTTCGAGGTCGAGCACCACATCGCGGCGGGCGTCGGTGGGATGGGCAAGCTCGCCATCGGCGACGAGGTTGGTCAGCGGCTTTCCGGCGGCGTCGCGCACGACGACGTCGATCTCGCGGACGCCGCCGCCGGGTGAGGCGAACGCCACGTCCACCTTCCAGTGCCGGGCGGCCTGCCGCTCAGCCGCCTGATGCTCGGCGGTGAAGGCGAGGCCCGCCTTGTAGGAGCTGTCCGTCTCCAGCCCCGCGAAGGTGGTGACGGCGAAGCGCGCCATGATGACGTTGACGCCGATGACCACGCCGAAGAAGGCGAGAAGCATCAGGAGCACCGCGCGGCCGGTCAGCTCGCGCGAGGGCTTCGGGGCATTGGCGGCCGGGGCAGAGGCTCGAGCCATGGTGTTTTCCCTTCCCTGCGGCCCGCCTAGGGGCCGATGAAATGGTCGGTGACGGAGGCCGACAGGCCGGAGGCCTTGTCGCGGATGCGGAACGTCACCGGCAGCGAGGCCGAGGCCGGCAGCTTGCCGCCGGTGGTGACGAGCACGCGCACCTCCCGCGTCTGGTCCGGGCCGATGGTGAGGCCGTCCGCATTGTCGCCGACCACCTCGAGGCTGGCATCGGGAACCCCCTCGACAGAGAGGATGAAGGTCCGCTCCTCCAGCTTCTTGTTGATGAGGCGGATGGTGTAGGCGTTGCGGATGGCGCCGCTGGAGAGCCGCACGAACAGCGGGTTGCGGTCATGGATGGCGGCGACGCCTTCCGTGGAGCGGCCGATCAGGGCGGTCAGCATGAGGCCCGAGACGAGGGCGATCAGCACACCGTAGAGGATCGTGCGTGGGCGCAGGATACGCTGCACGAAGGGCTTGCCCGCAGCACGCGCCTCGAGGTTCGCCTCGCTCTCATAGGTGATGAGATTCCCCGGCCGGCCGATCTTGTGCATCACCGTATTGCAGGCATCGATGCACAGGCCGCACTGGATGCAGGGAAGCTGCATGCCCTGGCGGATATCGACGCCCGTGGGACACACGGCGACGCACTGGCCGCAATCCACGCAATCGCCCGCGGGCAGGCCCTTCTCGCGAAGCACAGCCGCCTTCTTCACCGAGCCGCGGGGCTCGCCGCGGTCGTAGAGATAGGTGACGTTGAGGGCGTATTCGTCCGTCAACGCCGCCTGGATGCGCGGCCACGGGCACATGTAGGTGCAGACCTGCTCGCGCATGTGGCCAGCGAGGGCATAGGTGGTGAAGGTCAAAACCGCGATGGACATGTAGGCCACGGCGGGTGCCTGGAACGTGGCCAGCTCCACCACCAGGGTCGGCGCATCGGCGAAGTAGAGCACCCAGGCGCCGCCGGTCCACCACGCGATCAGCAGCCAGATGGAATGCTTCAGCGTCTTGTGGGCGAACTTGTCGATGGTCCATGGCCCGGCATCAGCAATCATCCGCTCGCGGCGGTCGCCCTCGATCAGGCGCTCCACGGCCATGAACAGGTCGGTCCACACCGTCTGCGGGCAGAGGTAGCCGCACCAGACGCGGCCGGCGACCGCATTCATCAGGAACAGAACGAGCGCGGCCAGGATGAGAAGGCCAGCGACGTAATAGAATTCCTGCGGCCAGATCTCGAGGAAGAAGAAGTAGAAGCGGCGGGCCGGGAAATCGATGAGCACCGCCTGATTGGGAGCGTCCGGCCCGCGATCCCAGCGCACGAAGGGCAGGAGATAATAGATGCCGAGCGTGATGCCGAGCAGCACCCACTTGATGGTGCGGAAGCGGCCGTGGACGCTCTGGGGATAGATCTGGCGCCGGGCCTCGTAGAGCGGGATGTCCTCATCGCCGCTCACGACCACGGGGGCCTTCTTGTCCTCGGACTTGGTGGACAGGGCAGTCATCATCTTCACCGCGATTTGCCGGTCATGACGGACCAGCCATACGTCGGGGCCTTGCCCCTCGGGTGCACATCCGGAGACCCCCGTCTCCGGCCTGCATCGCTACATTCATATCTTAGAATGTAGCTAGTATCCCCAAAGCAAAAGGTCGCGCCGACGTTTGGTCGCGCGACCTTTTGGCATGTCCCTGCGGCCTGATCCGGACGGTGCGCGTGTCCGTCCGGAAGTGTGGCCGGTGGGCGTGTCCGGGGCGAATGTCCCGGACCTCCGGCTCAGCGTCCGCCGCCCAGCGAATGGACGTAGACGGCGAGCGCCTTGATGGTCGTCGGGTCGAGACGCGCGTGCCAGGCTGGCATCACGTTGCCGCGTCCGTTGACGATCCCGTACTCGATGGTGGCCTTGTCGGAGCCAAAGAGCCAGATGCCGTCGGTGAGGTTCGGGGCGCCCAGTTCCAGGTTGCCCTTGCCGTCCTCGCCATGGCAGGCGGCGCAGTTGGCGGCGAATACTTCCTTGCCCTTGTCGAAGTCCGCACCGGGCTTGGCGATGCCGGAGAGGGTGCGCACATAGTCCGCCACCGCCGAGATTTCCGGCTTCTGCAGGATGCCGTCCTTGCCGAAGGCCGGCATGTTGCCCTGGCGGGTGTCGGGATCGGTGGAGCGGATGCCGTGCTCGATGGTGGTCTGGATCTGCTCCAGCGAACCGCCCCACAGCCAGTCGTCGTCATTGAGGTTGGGGAAGCCGGTGGCACCGCCGCCGCCCGCCCCGTGACAGGGCGCGCAATTGTCGGCGAAGGCCACGCGACCCTGCGCCCGGGCGAGGGAGAGCAGCGCCGGTGTCTGCTCAATCTGTTCGAGCGACGCGTTGGTGAGCTTCGCCGCGCTCTCGGCGCGGATGGCATTGAGGTCGGCGATCTGCACGGCCACCGCCGAGCGCGAATGCCAGCCGAGGATGCCCGGCGTTGCGGAGGAGACCAGGGGCCAGGCCGGATACAGGATCCAGTAGCCGATGGCCCACACGATGCAGGCGTACCACACCCACAGCCACCAGCGCGGCAGCGGGTTGTTCAGTTCGGAGATGCCATCCCATTCATGGCCGGTGGTCGAGACGCCGGTTGCCTGGTCGACCTTGCCGTGGGTGTCGTGGGTCGTGCTCACGGGATCAATCCTCTTTGAGCGGAATATTGGCGGCGTCGTCGAAATCCTTCTTCCTCTTCTTGGAGGGCCAGAAGGCGTAGGCGACCACCAGCAGGAAGGCGACGACGAAGAGGATCAGCCCCCCCGTCTGGGCGAAGGCCGCGAGGCCGAGATAGGTGTCGTGCATCCCATCACCTCACATTCGCCTGGTTGTCGTAGAGCTTGAAATCGACCAGCGTGCCGAGCATCTGAAGGTAGGCGATGAGCGCGTCCGCCTCGGTCAGCTCTCCCGGATTGCCGTCGAAATCGCGGCCCTGCGCCTTGGGATAGCGCTTCAGGAGCCCGTCGGAGTCGGCCGCGTCGATGGTCGCCTGGGTCTTCAGGTCGTCCTGCGCCTTGGCGATCATCTCGTCCGTGTAGGGAACGCCGAGGATCTGCTGAACCCGCATCTCCTCGGCGACGTGCTTGGCGTTGAGCCTGGTCTTCGCTAGCCACGGGTAGCTCGGCATGATGGAGGCGGGCACCACGGAGCGCGGGTTGTTCAGATGCTCCAGCTGCCACAGGTCCGAATACTTGCCGCCGACGCGGGCAAGGTCCGGTCCGGTGCGCTTGGAGCCCCACTGGAAGGGGCGGTCGTACATGCTCTCGGCCGCCAGCGAGTAGTGGCCATAGCGCTCGACCTCGTCGCGCAGCGGGCGGATCATCTGCGAGTGGCAGTTGTAGCAGCCCTCGCGGACGTAGATGTTGCGCCCCGCCAGCTCCAGCGGCGAGTAGGGGCGCATGCCCTCCACCTTCTCGATGGTGCTCTTCAGGTAGAAGAGCGGGGCGATCTCGACGAGACCGCCGATGGAGATCATCACCAGGATGCCGAGCATCAGCCAGTAGGAGTGCTTCTCGAAGATCTGGTGCTTGGACCAGATGGAGGTGCCTTGGTTTGCCATGCTCGCCTCCTCACTCGGCCGCCTGCAGGGCGAGCTCGCGCTCGGCTGCGGTCTGGGGCGTGGTGATGGTCTTCCAGATGTTCCAGGCCATGATGAGAGCGCCCGTGAGGAAGAGGATGCCGCCCAGGGCACGGATCACGTAGAGCGGATGCATCGCCTCGACCGTCTCGATGAACGAATATTCGAGGAAGCCCAGCTGCGTGTAGGCGCGCCACATGAGGCCCTGCAGGATGCCCGCGACCCACATCGAGGAGATGTAGAGCACGATGCCGAGGGTCGAGACCCAGAAGTGCCAGTTGATGGCCTTGACCGAATACATTTCGCGCTTGTTCCAGAGCCAGGGCACCAGGCAGTAGATGGCGCCGAAGGAGATGTACGCGACCCAGCCGAGCGCGCCGGAATGCACGTGGCCGATGGTCCACTCGGTGTAGTGGCTAAGCGAGTTCACCGCCTTCACCGACATCATCGGGCCTTCGAAGGTGGACATGCCGTAGAAGGCGACGGCCACCACCATCATGCGGATGACGGGATCGGTGCGCAGCTTGTCCCAGGCGCCCGAGAGCGTCATGAGGCCGTTGATCATGCCGCCCCAGGAGGGCATCCACAGGATCACCGAGAAGGTCATGCCCAGTGTCTGCGCCCAATCCGGCAGCGCCGTGTAGTGCAGGTGATGCGGACCGGCCCAGATGTAGATGAAGATCAGCGCCCAGAAGTGCACGATGGACAGGCGGTAGGAATAGACCGGCCGCTCGGCGCGCTTGGGGATGAAGTAATACATCAGGGCGAGGAAGCCGGCGGTCAGGAAAAAGCCCACCGCGTTGTGGCCGTACCACCACTGGAACATGGCGTCCTGCACGCCGGACCACAGGATGTAGGACTTCGGCGAGAAGACCGAGATCGGGATGGTGGCGTTGTTGCCGAGATGAAGCACCGCGATGGTGATGATGAAGGCGAGATAGAACCAGTTCGCCACATAGATGTGCGGCTCGGTCCGCTTCAGCACCGTCACCAGGAACACCAGCAGGTAGGTGACCCACACCACCGTCAGGAACAGGTCCGAATACCACTCGGGCTCGGCGTATTCCTTGCCCTGGGTGATGCCGAGCAGATAGCCCGTGCCGGCGATGACGATGAAGAAATTGTAGCCGAGGACCACGAACCACGGCGCGAGGTCGCCGGCGAGGCGGGCGCGAGAGGTGCGCTGGACCACGTAGAAGGAGGTCGCGATCAGCACGTTGCCGCCGAAGGCGAAGATCACCGCCGAGGTATGCAGCGGGCGCAGCCGGCCGAACGAAATCCAGGGAAGGTCAAGGTTCACCACCGGGAAGGCCAGCTGCAACGCGGCGATCACGCCGACGAGGAAACCGGCGATGCCCCACACCACGGCGGCGATGGTCGCGACCTTCACCACATCCATGTTGTAGTTGGGCTTGCCGTTGATGAACTGCGGCACCGCGCCGGCCGGCCGCGCCATGTAGCGATTACCGATCGCGAAGACCGAGGCGATGCTCGCCGCGGCGAAAAGATAGGCGTGGAACGCATATTCGGGCGTGTAGGCCTTCGCCGCCACGACAATCGAGAACAGGGCGAAGAGGGAGAACACCCCGATGAGAGCGCCCTCACCCCACCTCATCGACTTCGCCGGGGGCTGGATTGGAGCTTGCAATGTTGTCATCTGTGGACCCTTCACGCCGGAGCGCAGAACGACACCCGGGGACTAGGACGCAGAACATCGTCCTAGTACCGTTTTTCACCTTGACGCATGTCAAAGGCTATGCCCGGCGAAATACGGATGTGCGCTGTGGCGGGCGGTCGCAATCCGCCGAGCCAAATGCCGCGCTGCAAAGGACATCGGGTCGCATAGCCATCGAGCAAACGCTGGACGCGCGAGCCTGGAACGCCTCCAGGCTCCCCCACATCGCCGACTATTTTCCACAGACTGAAATCAGGCAAGCGGCAAAGCTTCGCGGCCACATGCCGCACGGCTTTTAGTCCAAAGTTTGCCGGAATCTCGCCACCGCGATCGCCATCGCCACGAGCATCAGCACCACGAGCGCGCCTGCGTCGGTGGTGAGGTCGGAGATGCCCGAGCCTTTCAGCAGAATGCCGCGCACCATTCTGAGATAATGCGTGAGCGGCAGGCCCTCGCCGATCCATTGCGCCCAGAGCGGCATGCCCGAAAAGGGAAACATGAAGCCGGACAGGAGGATGGAAGGAAGGAAGAACATGAACGACATCTGCACCGCCTGGAGCTGGTTCTGCGCCAGGGTGGAGAAGGTGTAGCCAATCGACAGGTTGACCACGATGAACAGCAGCGTCGCCACCGCCAGCAGAATCGCGCTGCCCTCCAGCGGTACGCCGAACAGAATCATGCCCGCGCCCATGATGAGCAACGCCTGAAGGATGCCCACCAGCACGTAAGGCGTGATCTTGCCCAGCATGATCTCCACCGGGTGGATCGGCATGGAAAGCAGGCTCTCCATGGTCCCCCGCTCGATCTCCCGCGTCACCGACAAAGCGGTGAAGATGAGCATGGTCATGGTGAGGATGGTGCCGAGCAGGCCCGGCACGATATTGAGCTGGCTGGTCCCGGCGGGGTTATAGCGTCGGTGCTGGACGATCTCGAAGGCCGCGCTGCCCGGCGCATCCACGAACCGCTCGCGCGCGAGGGCGGAATTCACGACACCGGCGAGCGCCGCCAGCGCATTGGCCGAGCCGACGGGATCGGTCGCATCAGCAGCGACCAGCAATTGGGGCGCGTCCCCCCGCCGCAGCGACCGCTCGAAGCCGGCCGGGATCTCCACGAAGAACAGCACCTCGCCCGAGCGGATCATGTGCTCGGCATCTTCGGCGCTCTTCACCTCGCGCACGAAGGAAAAGAACGCAGTGTTGCGCAAGGCGGCGAGAATGGCGCGGCTGACGTCGTTGTTCTCGTGGGTGAAGACGGCGGTGGGCAGGTGGCGCGGCGTGGTGTTGATGGCGTAGCCGAACAGGATCAGCTGCAACAGCGGGATCATGATCATGGTCGCGAACGTCACCCGGTCGCGGCGGAGCTGGATGAACTCCTTCACGATCATGGCGCCGACGCGCGTGAAGAAGCCGCCCCGCGCGGCGCGCGCGCTCATCGCATCTCGTCCTTGGAGCGGCGCATCAAATCGATGAACACATCCTCCAGCGTCGGCGCATCGGCGCGGAAGGCCAGCCGTTCGTCCGAGCGGAAGGGCGCGAGGGCCGCTTCCAGCGCCCCTGCGTCGCGGCCGGAGATGTGCAGGGCCGTGCCGAAGGGCGCCACCATGTCCACGCCAGCCCGCTGGGCCAGATCGCGGGCGAGGTCGCGGGCGATGCGGCCGGCTTCCTGCCCCGCCTCGCCCTTCACCTCCACCGTCACGGTGGTGAGACCGGCGGCGGCGATCACGTTTTGCACCGTGCCCTGGGCGAGGAGCTTGCCATAAGCGATGTACGCGATCTCGTGGCAGCGCTCCGCCTCGTCCATATAATGGGTGGAGACGAGGACGGTCAGCCCTTCGGCGGCAAGATCGTGGATCTGCTCCCAGAACTCGCGCCGCGCCTGCGGATCGACGCCGGCGGTCGGCTCGTCCAGAAGCAGCAGGTCGGGACCGGGCAGGATGCAGGCGCCCAGCGCCAGCCGCTGCTTCCAGCCTCCGGACAGCGCGCCGGCGAGCTGCTTGCCGCGCCCCTCCAGCCCCAGCCGCTTCAGCGCCTCGGCGGCGGCCGCCTCCGGCTTCTCGACGCCGTAGAGGCGGGCGACGAACTCCAGATTCTCGCGCACCGAGAGATCCTGATAGAGCGAGAAGCGCTGGGTCATGTAGCCCACATGCTCGCGGATCGCACGGGACTCGGTGAGGATGTCCATGCCGAGGCAGGTGCCCCGGCCCGCATCCGGCGTCAGCAGTCCGCACAGCATGCGGATGGTGGTGGTCTTGCCGGAGCCGTTGGGGCCGAGGAAGCCGTAAATCTGCCCGCGCCGCACCCGCATGGTGAGATTGTCCACCACACGATGCCCGCCGAAGCTCTTGGAGAGGCCCTCCACCTCGATCACCACATCCGGATCGGGCGCCGAAGCAGCCTGCGCCGTCGTGCTCACGGGGCGGCTCCGAGGATCACGTTCACCGGCTGTCCGGGCTTCGCCCTGGCCGGATCGTCGGGCCGCGCCTCCACCAGATAGACGAGCTTGGAGCGCTCCTCGCGGCTGTAGATTACCGGCGGGGTGTATTCCGCCTGCGCCGCGATGAAAGACACCTTGGCGGTGAACGGGGCGCAGCCGTCGCACGTCACGGTAACCGGGGCGCCGGCCGCGACCATTGGCAATTGCGCCTCTGGCACGAAGAAGCGCACCTTCACCAGCCCCGGCGGCAGAACGGAGACGATAGGCCGCCCCTCCGGCACGATCTCGCCGGGCCGGTAATAGACGGTCTGCACGGGGCCGTCCGCCGGGGCCTTCACGCTGCGGCGGTCCAGCCGGATCTGGGCGGCGGCGAGGTTCGCCTTCGCCGTCTCGGCGGCCTGCTCGGCGGCCTCGATGTCCTGCGTGCGCGAGGCGATGCGGGCGGCGGCGATGCGGCGCTTGGCTTCGTCGAGGGCGGCCTGATTCTGGTCGTACTGATGCTGGGCGGAATCGAGATTCGCCTGGGAAGAGGCGCCCTTGGGCACCAGCGTCTTCTGGCGGTCCAGCTCGATGCGGGAGAGATCGAGCGCGGCGGCGGCGCGGCGCTCGGAGGCTTCCAGCACCGCCACCTCCTCCGGCCGCTGGAGCGGCGAGCGGGCATTGGCGAGGCGCGCCTCGGCCTCCCGGAGCTGCGCGGCGGCGGCATCGCGATCGGCGGTCTGGAGATCGTCCTCCACCTTCGCCAGCACCTGGCCGGCCTTCACCTGGGCCCCTTCTTCCACCAGGAGCGCGGTGACACGACCCGGCTCGGTTGGGCCGATGAAGACGACATCGCCTTCCACGTAGCCGGAGAAGCCGCCTCCCTTCTCCCCATCGCAGCCGGCAAGGCCGAGCGACAAGGCAAGGGCGAGGAAGGCGCACAAAGCTGAGCCGCGTGTCACGTCTCTCTCCATCCAAGGCCGCGCAGGATCAGGTCGCGATGGGCGACGAGGAACCGGCGCACGTCCAGCGGGTCGAACGTGCCGAACATGCTGTTCCACACCACCGCGACGATGGCCGGGGCGATGACGAGCTGGGGGAATTGGGCAGGAATGTCGCTGTCGATCTCGCCGCGGGCGATGCCCCGCGCGACGATGGCGCGGATGAGCGCGAGGCCGCGCACCACGACTTCCCGGTGGTAATAGGCCGCGAGCTCCGGAAAGCGGGGGCCCTCGGCGATCATCAGCCGAACAAGAGCCTGCGCGGGCGCTTCCAGCACGCGCTGGGCGAGAAGCTCGATCAGGAGGTCCAGCAATTCCCGCGTCGTGCCCGGGAAAAGCGCCACCATGCCGCCGGCATCCACGATGACCGGCGAGAGGTTCTCTTCCACCAGCCCCCGGAACAGCGCCTCCTTGTCGGAAAAATAGAGATAGAGCGTGCCCTTGGCGACACCTGCCCGCCGGGCGACGTCCTCCAGCCGCGCGCCGGCAAAGCCGTGGGCTGCGAACTCGGCCAGCGCCGCGTCGAGGATGGACCGCCGCCGCTCACCCCTGTCCATGGCCGGCGCACGCCGGCGCCGGGCCTGCGGCTTTGCCGGGGTTTCTCGCGGGTCCGGAGGACTCTGGGGCATGGCAACTCCCAATGACTGACTCGTCAGTCATTATCATGCTTACAGGTGCCGTCCAAGTGCTGGCCTTAGGTGAAGCCGGCAAACAGGGTTGCGGCAATGCAACAGCGGCGGAAGATCGCAAAAAATGGAGGTAACTAAAAACCGGGCAGTTAAGGTTAACAGAAGGTTGACGGAGCCAAGCCCGGCGGCTTGAGGCATTATCTTTTTGTTAACTCCGCTCGGACCCTGCAATGTCGAAGCGCGTCTCGCTCCTCAGCCTTCCTCTGGCGCTGGCCGCATGGGTCGCGCTTCTGGGCGCAAGCGTCCCCG
>JAEZMT010000233.1 GCA_023442085.1 Pseudomonadota bacterium
TGCCGGTTCGCGGGGTGCAACCTGTGGTCCGGGCGGGAGGAGGATCGCGCCGCCGCCCAATGCCGTTTCTGCGACACCGATTTCGTCGGCCTGGACGGCGAGGGCGGCGGCCGCTTCGCCGATGCCGAGGCGCTGGCGGATGCCATCGCGTCCGTCTGGGGACGGGCCGGCACGGAGCGCCGCTTCGTCGTGTTCACCGGCGGCGAGCCGCTGCTCCAGCTCGATCCCGTGGCCATCGCGGCGGTGCATGCGCGCGGCTTCGAGATCGCGGTGGAGACCAACGGCACGGTTGTCGCGCCGGAGGGTCTCGACTGGATCTGCGTCAGCCCCAAGGCCGGCACCGAGCTGAAGCAGCGCGCCGGTCATGAGCTGAAGCTCGTCTTCCCGCAGGCCGGGCTCGATCCCGCCGAGGTCGCGGACCTGCCCTTCACCAACTTCTTCCTCCAGCCCATGGACGGCCCGGACCGCCGCGCGAACACCGATGCGGCGGTGGCCTATTGCCTCGCTAATCCGCGCTGGCGCCTGTCCGTCCAGACCCACAAGATGATCGGAATTCCATGACCACCCGTGACACCCCTGCGGCGCTGCCCGGCCGCGTGCGGATCACCCAGGGCTTCACCTTCGAGGCCGCGCATTTCCTGCCCAACGTGCCGGAAACCCACCGCTGCCGGCGGGTGCACGGGCATTCCTACCGTGTGGACCTCGCGCTGGAAGGGCCGGTGGATCCTGTCACCGGCTTCGTGGTGGATTTCTTCGATGTGGAAAGCGCCTTCGGCCCGCTGCTGAAGCAGCTGGACCATTATTGCCTCAACGACATCGAGGGGCTGGAAAACCCCACCGCCGAGATCATCGCGGCGTGGATCTGGACGCGTATGAAGCCGCTCCTGCCCACGCTCGCGAGTGTGCGTGTCTATGAGACGCCCATGTCCTACGCTGAGTATAGCGAAGGCTGAGCGGGCCTCAGCCCGCCGCGTCCCCGGCCTTCGCCTTCTTCACGAAGGTGGCGAAGGCGGAAAGCTGCTTCTTGGTGAAGTCCAGCGTACCCTGGTCTGTGACGACGCCGTCCGTGATCTTGGTATGGGCCTGGGCCACCATTACCTCCGGCACGTTCATGACGTGGGCATTGAGCGCCACCAGCACCTGCCGCAGGTGATATTGGGACCGGGCGCCGCCCATCGTGCTGGGCGAGGCGGACAGGATGAGGGTGGGCTTGCCGGAAAGCGGCTGCGGCTTCAGGCGCGACAGCCAGTCGATCGCATTCTTGAGGCCGCCGGGGACGGAGTAATTGTATTCCGGTGTCACGACGACCAGCGCATCCGCCGCCGCCACCTTCTCCCCCATGGCCGTCACCGGCGCCGGGAAGCCTTCCGCCTCGATGTCCCCGTCATAGATGGGGAGTTCGGCGATGGACGGCAGGATCTCCAGCGTCGTTCCCTCCGGCGCGATGCCGGACAGCGCGCGGGCCAGCGCGGCATTGAGGGACCCCTTGCGAACGCTGCCGACCAGCACGACCCAGTTCATCGCCATTCTCCCGCTGCCCGCCATGGGCACGCCTGGGATAATGGCGCAAAAACAGGAAGGTTGCGTGAGCGTGCGGCAAAATCAGCCGATGCGCACCATGTGGTTGTCGTAGCGCGGCCCGCCGGTGCGCCGTGCAGTGATGGCGACACCCTCGGCCGCGGCCTTGACCACGATTACTTCCCCATAGCCCGAGGCGGCGACGAACGTGCCCGCCTCCGCTCCCGTCGCAAGGCCGCAGCCGTCGGCGAGGGGGACGGCGCCGAGATAGCGACCGTCCGCCTGCCAGACGGCGACCTGATTGCCGCGCGGGGTGGCGCAGGCGACGAAGCGGCCGGAGGGATCATAGGCCACTGACCCCACATAGCCGCGCAGGGCACGCCACGCGTCGTCCGGCGCATCGAATGGAGTAAGCGCGCCATCGGCGGCGATCCGGAAGAGCAGGGGGCGGGCCTCGCCGTCCTTCAAGAGGTCCTGCGCGGCCACCACCGTGCCGTCATTGCCGTCGCGGGCGAGGTGGCGGAGCGACAGGCTGGCGAGATCGGCGGAGAGCTTGCCCTCGCCGCGCACGGCGCCGCTTTCCGGGTCCACGAGGGTGATGCCGGAGCCGGTGACCTCGGCGTCACGCGCCTCCGGCGTGTTGGGCTCGATACCGCCATTGGCGATCACCAGGGCGGCACCCGCGCGCATCAGATCATGCGGACCGTCGCCGCCGCTCGCCCATTCGTCGCGGATGGCGAAGCCGCCGTCCACCACCCGGACTGCGACGACGCCGCGGCCCATGGCGCGTACGCCGTCCGCCGGGCGCTCGATCTCATTGGTTAGGAACAGTCGGCCGTCCGGTGTGAAGCGGCCATGGCCGGAGAAGACGCGGCCTGCGCCCGGCCCGAAGCTTGCGACCACGCCGCCCTTGCGCCGGTCGAACACGAGGGCGATGCGCCCCGGCCGCCGCCCCACCGCCACGGCGAGCGGACCCACCGGGCTCGCCTCGATGCCGTGGAGCCGGACATCGGAGGGCGCCTCCGGTGTTGGCGTGAAGCCGGCGTCGAGGCCGATGGCGGCGAAGCCCTCGCCGACACCCGCCGTCGCCAGCCAGCCCTCGTCCAGTTCGGCCGCCTGCGCGCCAAGTGGCAAGGCGGCCGAGGCGAGGAGCGCGGCGCCGCCGAGCAGCAGGCCGCGCCGGCCGATGAGTGGGGCGTGATCGAGCCGCGCGCGCATGCCCGTCGCCATCGCCTCAGTCGCCATCGAGGGCATTGAAGCCCAGCGAGATGCCGAAATAGGAGGCGATGGGCTTGTAGACGGCGAGCTGCGCCGCCTTGAAGGTCTTGATGGCCGCCTGGATGCCCTGGGCGCCCGACGCGGTGGCGGCGGCAGCTCCGATGTCGGCGGGCAGCTTGTCGGCCGCGGCGTCGGCGGCGGTTGCGGCCTTGTTGACCACATATTGCGGCCGGCTCGGCATCTGCGCCGCAACCGCGACGAGGAGCGCGTCGGCGCTGCGGATCATGTTGGCAGCGACCCGGCCGGCGCGGCCCGAGCGCCAGCTGTCGGCCAGGGCCGGCTTCGCGTCCGAGGGGCCGGAGCCGAGCACGGGCAGGAGCTTGGTGTCGGTCACGCGCTGGTAGGCGCCAGAAAGGTCGGTGAGGATCATGCCGGGCAGGGCGCCCACGTCCGGGAACAGCGCCGGATCGCCCTTGCCGGAGACGATGGCGCCGAGCACGCCGCTGGACTTGTCGCCCCAGGCGGTGCGGATGTCCCCGGTGATGGTGGCAAGGTTGTCCGCGATGGCGGTGCCCAGCGCGCAGCGCCGCGCCGCTTCCGCGCCGGAGACCAGCGCCTCGGCGGCGCCTTCCTCATAGAGCAGCCGCTCCAGCGCCGGCAGCCCCTGCACCGCCGCGCTCGATTGCGCGAACCGCTCGGGGGCGAGGCGGGCGGGATCGCTGTCGGCGATGATCTCGGTGAGGCCGCGGGAGATGCCGTTGCGCCGGTCCGGGAAGAAGGAGATGCGATCCGCCCGCAGCGACAAGGTGATGGGGCCGAAGGTGACGAACTCCACCGCATTCCAAGCGTCCGCCGCCTTGCCGAAGGCGTCCTTCAGCGGCGCGACGGCGGCGGCCGAGGGGGCGGGGCAGAAGGCGGCCCAGGCCCTGGCCTGCGCGGCGGTCGCCGCGGCCAGCGCATCGTAGCGCGGCAGCAGCCAGCCCTCGATGAGCGGCACGGGATCGAGCTTGGGATCGGCCGCGGCGGCCGGAGCCCCGCCGAAGGCAAGGGCGGCGGCGAGGGCTGCGCCGGCAAGGCGGAAGGAAGAAGGGCGCGAGGCTTCGATCATGGCTTCGATCCGCACTATCAGGTCCTTAACGGCCGCAGCCGGCAGAAATCACAGGGACGAAAGGTAGCGCACCAGCGCCGCCCTGTCCTTGGGCGAGAGCGCGCCGAAGCGCCGCTGTGCTGTGGTGGCCTCGCCCCCGTGCCAGGCGATCGCCTCCTCCACCGTGCGCGCACGGCCATCGTGCAGCAGGCCGGTCTCGGCGGCCAGAGCGTCGGAGAGGCCGGCGAGCGGCGCGGTGCGCCATTGCGAGGCGCCGACGCCGGGCTCCGGCATGGTGTCGCCGAGGTCGGGCCCCATGTCGTGCAGCAGCAGGTCCGTATACATGCGCGCTGCGCCGCCGTCCGCAGTGGGAAGGGATGGCCGGTGGCATTGGGCACAGCCGGTGGAGACGAACAGCGCGGCGCCGCGTTTCGCCTCGGCCTTCGGCAGCCCCTCTGGCTCGGGCTGGGGCTGGGGGAGGGAGGCGATGTAGGCCACCACCCTGTCCAGCAAGGCGGAGCCGATTTCCAGTTCGTCGTCGGCATCGCCGGAGGTGGCGTTGGCATTGCCATGGAGCGCCGTGCGGCAGGCCGTCTGCGTAGGCGTGCAATCGCCCCACGGCTCCGGATGGAAGCGGGTGGAGAGGCCGAGGTCGAGGAAGAAGGCTTCCGCCGACTGGCGCGCGAGGTCCGGCTGCGACGCCTTCCAGCCGAAGCGACCGATGCCGGTGCTGCCATCCGCGAGGGTGACGCGCCGCGCCATGCCCTTCACGCCGTCCGTGCCCTTGGCCTGCTCCCGCTCCACGGCGAGGATGGCGGCATCCGGCACGGCGGCCAGCGCCCCCCGGCCCTTGAGGTCTGGCCCCACCCGCAGGGAGAGGCCACTTGCGGGATCAAGCGGGCCGTAGCCCAGCGCCTCGGGATGGGGCTTGCGGGCGGTGCGGCCGTCCGGCAGCGGCGTATCGGTGACGCCGATCAGCCCCTCGCCCGGAATGCCGGGCACCGCATCGATCTGGAAGCGCCGGCCATAGACCGGATCGCCGGTGCCGTCCGGCCGGCCGATCATCAGCACGAAGCCGCGCTCCGCCGTGCCGTGCTCCAGCCGGGCCGGGGCGCGGCGGTCTGCGGGATGGCAGGTGGCGCAGGAGCGGGCGTCGAACAGCGGGCCGAGGCCATCGTCGCCCCGCGTCGAGGCGGGGGCGGGCACCCAGGGCCGCTTGAACAGCGCCTTGCCGATGGCGAGGTCCAATTTGTCCAGCGTCTCGGCGGCGGCTGGCATCGCGCTGAGGGCGGCGAGCAATGCCAGGACAAGCACGCGCCCCATTACACCACCCTGATCCAGCCCATGAGGCCGGAATCCATGTGCTCCAGGATGTGGCAGTGGAACACCCAGTCCCCGCTGGTGGCGCGGAAGGCGATCTCCACCGTCTCGTTGGGCTCGGTCATGACCGTGTCGGCGAGGTAGGGCGGGATGTCCTTCTTCTTGGAAGAGGACAGCACGCGGAACACATGCCCGTGCAGGTGCATGGGGTGGACGTGCTTGGTGACGTTGCTGATGGAGACGATGTAGCTCGACCCGTCCTTCAGCGTCGCCAGCGGCGGCGGCAGGCGCAGGTCCGCGCCGGCGCCCCAGGAGTTGCGGTTGATGGCCCAGAACGTCTTGCTGCCGACGCAGGCGGAGGCGATGAGCGCCTTGGCGAGCGGATCATCAGGCGGCAACGGATCGCCGCTGACGATGGGGCCGGCGGCGGTCTGCACCAGATAGTCGATGCGGCTCGCACGCTTCACGTCCGGCAGCGGCACCTTGGCGGCGGGCAGAGCCTTGGGGCGGAAGGCGGTCTTCTTGCGGCCCTTGTCCACCCCGACCAGCGTGGTGAGCAGATAGGGCTCGGCGGTGCGGTAGTCGTAGACCTTCACCTCTTCGCCGGGGCCGGGCATGCGCACATGCACGTCGAGCCGCATGGCGGGGCCCATGCGCCAGATCTCGTTCGGCAGCTTGGAAAGGGGAAGAGGTGTCAGGGCCTGACCGTCGATGGCGATGATGGCCGCGTCTTCCGTCTCGCAGCCGAAATCGATGGTGCGCGTGGAATCGGCGACAATGACGCGCAGCCGCACGTCGCCATAGGCCGGCGCCTCGACGCGGGGCGGCACGATGGAGCCATTGGTGGCGCGCACTGTGCCGAAGGTGCCGGCGGTGGAGGCGCCCTCATCGGTGAACATCTCCAGCCAGCGGCCGTCCTTCTCGTCGAGCCGCCAGTCCTTCACCACGATGAAGTGCTCGGCGTCGAAGCCGAGCTTCGCCTCGGCGGGATCGTCCACCACGAGCAGGCCCACGAGCCCGCGGCCGACCTGGCCCGTTTCATCGCAATGGGGGTGGAAGAAATAGAAGCCCGGATCGGGCAGGGGCACGTTGTAGGTGAACGTGCCGCCGGCCGGGATCGGCGCCTGGGTGAGGGGCGAGACGCCGTCCGACAGATAGGGCACCCGGACGCCGTGCCAGTGGACGGTGGTGAGGTCTGGCAGGCGGTTCTCGAAATCCACCATCAGCCGCGTGCCCACCGGCGCGCGCAGGGTGAGGAAGGGCGTGCCGTTATAGGCGCAGAAGCCCTTGGTCA
>JAEZMT010000267.1 GCA_023442085.1 Pseudomonadota bacterium
GCCCTCACCAAGGCGGCGCTCAACGCTTCCGGCGGCAACAGCCTCAACGACCAGCTCGACCTCGAGCGCGACCTCCAGCGCGAGGCCGGCCGCACGCCGGACTATCGCGAGGGCGTGAAGGCCTTCATGGAGAAGCGCACGCCGAATTTCACGGGGCGCCGCTCGTGAGCGCGCCGGCCGATACCCTTGCCGCGCCCTCCCCGGAGGAGATCGCCCGCCGCTCCGCCGACGCCATGTGGGCGACCGACCATGCGAGCCAGGGGCTCGGCATGGAGATCGTCAGCGTGGGGCCGGGCACCGCCACCCTCGCCATGACGCTCACCGAGCGCATGTGCAACGGCTTCGGCATGGGCCATGGCGGCTTCATCTTCGCCTTGGCCGACAGCGCCTTCGCCTTCGCCTGCAACACCTATGACGAGCGCACCGTCGCCCAGCACTGCTCGGTGACGTATCTGCGCCCCGGCACCCGCGGCAAACGCCTCGTGGCGCGGGCGCGCGAGGTGAGCCGGAGCGGGCGCTCCGGCATTTACGATGTCGAGGTTTCGCAGGACGATGTGGTGATCGCCCAGTTCCGCGGCCACTCCCGCACCATCGGCGGGCGCATCACGCAGACGGACGCGGGGGGCATGGACGCTCCCGCAAGCAACAAATCCTGATCTCGCAGAAGATCCATCTGGAGGAGACGACCACCATGGCTCTGCCGGCACTGTCCCCGGGCCGTTCCATCGAGGGTGGCCTCGATGCCGCCGAGCGCGCCTCGCGCGACGAGATCATGTCCCTGCAGCGCGAGCGCCTCGCCTGGTCGCTGCGCCACGCCTACGAGAACGTGCCGTTCTACCGGCAGGCGTTCGACAAGGCCGGTATGCATCCCTCCGACCTGCGCGACCTTTCGGACCTCGCCAAATTCCCGTTCACGGTGAAGACCGACCTTCGCGATCACTACCCCTTCGGCCTGTTCGCCGTGCCGAAGGAGAAGCTGGTGCGTGTCCACGGCTCCTCCGGCACCACCGGCAAGCCCATCGTGGTGGGCTACACCAAGGCCGACATCGACATGTGGGCCGACGTGATGGCCCGCTCCATCCGCGCCGCCGGCGTGCGGCCGGGCATGATGGTGCACGTGGCCTATGGCTATGGCCTGTTCACCGGCGGCCTCGGCGCCCATTACGGCGTGGAGCGGCTCGGCTGCACCGTGGTGCCCATGTCCGGCGGCATGACCGAGCGGCAGGTCCAGCTCATCCACGATTTCAAGCCCGACGCCATCATGGTGACGCCGAGCTACATGCTTGCGCTCATGGACGGCTTCGCGAAGGCCGGGCTCGACCCGCGCGAGACCTCACTCAAGTATGGCATCTTCGGCGCCGAGCCGTGGACCAATGCCATGCGCCAGGAGATCGAGCGCGACTTCAACCTCGACGCCACCGACATCTACGGCCTCTCCGAGGTCATCGGCCCAGGCGTCGCGCAGGAATGCGTGGAGACCAAGGACGGCCTGCACATCTGGGAGGATCACTTCTATCCGGAAGTGATCGATCCCCTCACCGGCGAGGTGCTCCCCGATGGCTCGAAGGGCGAACTGGTGTTCACCTCGCTGACCAAGGAAGCTTTCCCCATCATCCGCTACCGCACCCGCGACCTCACCCGCCTGCTCCCGGGGACCGCGCGGCCGGGCATGCGGCGCATGGAGAAGGTAACGGGCCGCTCGGACGACATGATCATCCTGCGGGGCGTCAACGTCTTCCCGACCCAGATCGAGGAAATCCTTCTGGCGGTCGAGGCCTGCTCCGGCCACTACCAGATCGAGCTGACCCGCGACGGGCGCATGGACGAGATGACCGTCCACGCCGAGATCCGCGAGGAGGTCTATGGCGAGGTGGACGTGGACGCCACCGGCAAGCGCATCCTGAAGCGCATCAAGGACACCATCGGCATCACCACGCGCATCTCCCTGCACGAGCCGGGCGGCATCGAGCGCACCGCCACCGGTAAGGCCAAGCGCATCGTGGACCGCCGCCCGAAGGAGTGAGACGGAGGGCATCCCGCCCTCCCCTGCCCCAAATAAAAAGGCCCGGCGCGATGCCGGGCCTTTTTCTTGTCTGCGACCGATCTCAGTCGAGGCCGAGGGGCGCGAGTCGATCCGAGACGATGCGCTCCCATTCCGCCAGCAGCACCTCGTTGGGCGTGTGGCGCAGGCCGAGGCGGCGAAGCGTGTCGTAGCGGGTGGAGCCGGCCACGCCGAACGTGGCGGCGACCCGGGGACGCCAGTAGGCAAGGCTTGCCCGAGCCCCGACCCGCCCGACCTCGGTCGCGGCGATGCGCTCCAGCCCTTCGAGCCCCAGCTCCGCATGGCGCGCCTCGCGCGGGGCGATCTCGCGGAACACCTCAGCGAGCGGCGCATAGGACACCCGCGACAATTCGGAAAGCTGAACGCCGGAGGCGAGGCCCATGAGCACGTTCATCGCCACCGCATCCGTCCATCCGATGATGGGATAGTGGAAGACCGAGAGGCGCATGTCGGCACCATGCCGCGCGGTGCCGAGATCAGCGTCGCGGTCGATCCGCGCGGCCCAGTCGTGCTGCGCCTCGTAGCGATCGGTGTCGGTGCCGAAGGCGCCCATGAGGACGAGCACGCGCTCGGCATGGTCCGCCTTTTCGAGCGTGATGCGGCTCGCCGCGATGCGCGCCTTGATGCCGGGCGCGAAATTGATGGAGGCGGCAAATCCGGCAGAGCCCGCGAGCTGGCTGTCCACGAAGGAGGACATCAGTCGCAACAGCTCGCCGCGATAGCGCGGCGGTACGTTGTCGGGCGAGGAAAGCACGCCGCCCTGGGCCAGATAATCGTCGATGGCGATCACGTCGGACATGGTTTCCCCCTCACTCGTCATAGGTGACGACGAGCTTTTCGGTGAGCGGGAAGCACTGGCAGGTGAGCACGTAGCCGGCGCGCACCTCGTAATCCTCCAGCGCATGGTTGACCGCCATTTCCACCTCGCCCTCCACCACCTTGGCGCGGCAGGTGGAGCACACACCCGCCTTGCAGGCGTAGGGCGCATCGAGATTGGCGGCGAGCGCGGCGTCCAGCAGGCTCTGCCCCTCGCGCGGCATGTGGAAGGTGCGGGTGGCGCCGTCCAGCGTCACGGTCGCGGTGGTGCCAGCGCCGTTGGCGGCGACGTTAGCCGACACCGCCTTGGCCTTCGCCCGGCCGGGCTGGCCGGAGG
>JAEZMT010000132.1 GCA_023442085.1 Pseudomonadota bacterium
TGCTCCATGGCCGTCACGGTCACGCGGGCGGGGGAGAACAGGAGCGGGTCCACCTTGTAGAAGTCGCAGTCATAGCCCGCGAAGATCTCGGCGAAGGGCCGGCCATAATCGCGCGAAGCGAGGGAGGGCAGGCGCTTGGCGAGGTCCTGCGCGGGCTCGGAGGCGCCGCGCACGAAGAGCTGCACGTCGCCGCCATAGAGCACCGCATCGTTGGTGCGGCCCATGGCGGTGAGGAAGTCCGGCGAGGGTGGCGCCACCGGGGCGGAGCCGATGCCGTCGACGATGTGCTCCAGCGGGAAGTGAAGCGCGTGCGCCTTGTGCAGCGCCACTTCCAGCACGCGGGCGACGATCTGCACCGTGCCGGCGAGCGACGAGGTGGGGGTGAGGATGAAGGTGACGGCCTCCGCCTTGACGCCGCAGCGGCTCGCCACCTCCTGCACCACCTCGGCGGGCGGGGCGACGCCCGTCTCCAGCACCAAGGCGACATGATCGCCCCGGTCGCGGCAGCCCAGTTCCGCGAACAGCGGCTCGACCGCCGCCATGGCTCGGCCGGGACCGGAGCCGAGGGCGAAGAAGTCGCCATGCGACAGGCTCCAGCCGGCATACTGGCTGGCGAGGCAGGCGGTGACGGGATCGGTGGTGGTGACGCTCACCAGCGTGTCGAAGGGCGAGAAGCGCCCGCCGGGCACGAGCGCCACCTTGCCGAGTCCGCCGAGGCAGATCTCGGCGATGCGTCGTCCGGCCTCCAGCGAGCCGGGCACCGCGATGCCGGCATCGACGATGCGGCAGCCGAGCGGGCCGGTGGAGACGGCGAGCCGCAGCAGCGTCGCCTCGGCCACCAGCGCTTCCACGAGGGGCGCGACCTGACGGGCAAGGCTGATGCCGCCGGGCAGGCGCGGCGGGTCGGCGGAGAGAGTGTGAGACGGCGTGGTCTGGGGTGAGGTCATGCCGGCACCTCCTGTGCGCGGCAAACGCCGGCCGTCCCCGCGCGGCGGGCGCGGAGCCGGCGGGGGGCGTGAATGGGCGTGGTCATGGCGATCAGGCGTCCAGGGTTCTCGCCAGCTCGAACACCACCGGAAGGTCGATGAAGAGCGGGGAGGTGGTCTCGCACATGCGCTTCAGCAAAGTGTGCTGGACCGCATACTTGAGATTGCCGATGGCGAGCGCGCCGATGCCGATGCCGTGGGGCAACTGGGCCGCCGCATCATGGGCGCCAATGCCGGCGATGCCGGCGGGAGGCACGGCGTTCACGTCGGCCGCGACGATGAGGTTCTTCGCGGCCTGAAGGTGAGCATCGCTCAGGATCTGAACGCCCGCCTTGCCGGTGGCAAGGATGACTTCGGCGGACGGCACCAGCGCCGCCTTGTCCGCATCGGTGACGGCGGCGGTGCAGGCGACGTCGAGGCCGAAGCGGGTCTTGATGTCGCGCGCCTTCTCCTCCACCGCCGAGACCTCGCGATGGCTGACGAGGGTCACGTCCGCACCGGCATTGGCGGCGATCACCGAGGCGACCGAGCCCACCACGCCGGTGGCGCCGTAGATCTGCACTTTCGCGCCCTTGAGGCCGTCGGGGCGGACCTTCACCAGGGCCTGCTCCACCTTGGCGATCATGGCGGCGGCGGTGGTGAAGGAGCCGGCCGGATCGGGGAAGATGGAAATTTCGAAGGGCGGGAAGATGGAGGCTTTCGCGGCGTCCGCCATGTCGAAGGCGAGGGCGGCATCCTTGCCGCCGATGAACAGGCCGGTGCGCGGCGCCGCCTGCGGGGCGCGCGAGAACATCATGTCCTGCGTCAGGTCGCGCACTTCCTCCAGCTTCACCCGCGAATATTGCGCGATGGTGAGATAGCCGGCGTCGGCCGCCATGTTCACGTCGAAAGGGCTCACATGCGCGAGCGGCGTGACGATGTGGAGAATGGGGGGAATAGAGGCGGATTCCGCCATGGGTCAGCTCCGTGCCAAGGGAAACATAAGCGGGTGGCTTCGCTCCTGAGCTTTGGAAGCCGAGGAGCGCCGCGGTTGTTTCCCCGCACGCAAGTCAATGGAGGGATTGTTTAATCATACGCAGGGCCGGCGCAAGCCCTGCCGTTTGGCGCCCGGCAGGAATCGTTGCTGCGGTGCGGGACGGCTGGCGCGCGAGTGGGTCTGCGACGGCGGCTTGCGCATCGCTGCATCGCGGTGGGGTCGGCAAGGACATGCCGCCGCAGGACGCGCCTATCGCACGCCCCGATAGGCCGTCTGGTCGATGCCGTGGCGGCGGAGCTTGTCGTAGAAGGTCTTGCGGGGGATGCCGAGGGCGGCGACGGTGGCCTGCACGTCGCCCTTGTTGGCCTCCAGCGCGGCGCGGATTTCCTGCGCCTCGAAGGCATCCACCCGCTCCGGCAGGGTGCCTGTCCCCGCGCCTGCCTCGGCGGCGACGGAGGGTGGCTCCGGCTCCACCAGCCCCAGCGCTACGCGCTCGGCATAATGCACCAGCTCGCGCACATTACCCGGCCAGTCGTGCTCGGCGAGGTGCCGGAGCACACCGGCGTCCAGCTCGGGCGGGGGCCGGTTGAAGCGCTCGGCGGCGCGGGCGAGGAAATGGCCGAACAGCAGGGGCACGTCGCCCCGCCGGTCGCGCAATGCCGGGATGCGCACGGACGCGACGTGCAAACGGTAATAGAGATCCTCGCGGAAGCTGCCCTGCTTGACCAGTGCCGGCAGGTCCACCTTGGAGGCGGCGACCACGCGGATGTCCACCCGTCGCGTCTCGTTGGTGCCCAGCGGAGCGATCTCGCGCGCTTCCAGCACGCGCAGCAGCTTCACCTGGAGGGCCGGCGACATGGCCTCGATCTCGTCGAGGAAGAGGGTGCCGCCGTGGGCGTGCTCGATGCGCCCCACCCGTTTCTTCACCGCGCCGGTGAAGGCGCCGGCCTCGTAGCCGAACAGTTCGCTCTCGATCACCGTCTCCGGCAGCGCGCCGCAATTCACCGCCACCAGCGGGCGCGTCGCGCGGCGGCTCCAGCGGTGGAGGGCGGTGGCGACCACCTCCTTGCCGGAGCCGGTCTCCCCCTCCACCAGCACGTCCACGTCGGCATCGGCGATCTGCCGCAGCATCTGCCTGAGGCGCGCCATGACCGCGCTGGTGCCGAGCAACGGCAGGTCGTCCTGCGTGGTGGCGACGGCGCGCTTCAGCTCGCGGTTTTCCAGCACCAGCCGGCGACGGTCCAGCGCGTGGCGGATGCTGGCGACGAGGCGTTCGGAGGCATAGGGCTTGGCGAGGAAGTCGTAGGCGCCCTCGCGCATGGCATCCACCGCCATGGCGATGTCGCCGTGGCCGGTGATGAGGATGACCGGCAGATCGGCATCGCGCGCCTTCAGCCGTCGGAACAGCTCCAGCCCGTCGATGCGGGGCATGCGGATATCGGTGACGACGACGCCGGGAAAGTCCGCATCGATCGCCTCCAGCGCCTCCAGCGCCGAGGCGTAGCCGGCCACCGTGAGGCCGGCGAGCATCAGCGCCTGCACGTTGGCCGCGCGCAGAGCCGGATCGTCGTCGATAAAGGCCACGTCCATCGCGGGAGTTTCTGTCATGCCGTGCCGCTTCCGCTGTCGAGTCCCCGGGCGCGGGGCAGGGTGACGGTGAAGACGGCGCCGCCGTCGTTCTCCACCTTCAGGGTGCCGCCGCACTCGGCGATGATGTCCTTGGAGATGACGAGGCCCAGCCCCAGCCCCTGCGGCTTGGTGGTGGTGAAAGGCAGGAAAAGGGCGCCCAGCATCTCCTCCGGCAGGCCGGGACCGTTGTCGGCGACGGTGACCACCACCGTGTCCGGCCTGGTCTCCACGCGGATGCGGATTTCCCCGTCGCGCCGCGTGCCGATGGCCTCGGCCGCATTCTGGATGAGGTTCACCAGCACCTGCTCCAGCCGCATGCGGTCGCCGGTCACCGCCACGTCGGGGCGGTCGATGTCGAGCACCAGGGCGATGTCGGTCTGCAGCAGGCGGTAGCGCATCAGCAGCAGCGCGCCGTCTATGACCGGGGCGAGCGCCACCGGCTCGATGCGGGCGGCGGACTTGCGGGCGAAAGCGCGCAGCTCTCCGGTAATCGCGCCGATGCGCTCCGTCAGGGCCGCGATGGTGTCGAGATTGGCGGCGGCGGCGGCCGGCTCGCCGCGGTCGAGAAAGGCGCGGGAATTCTCCGCGAAGGTGCGGATGGCCGCCACCGGCTGGTTCACCTCATGGGCGACGCCGGCGGCGATCTGGCCGAGCACGGCGAGCTTGGAGGCCTGCACCAGCTCGTCCTGCAAGGCATCGAAGGCGAGGCGGGCGCGGCGGCGCTCCTCCATTTCCGTCACCAGCTGCGCATTGGCGGCGGACAGCTCCGCCGTGCGCTCGGCGACGCGCTCCTCCAGCGCGCGCCGGGCCTCGGCCTCCCGCGCCAGCGCCCGGACGCGGCGGCGGCGGCGGGTCCACCACACGCCGGCCGAGCCGAGGCCGACCACGCCGGCGAGCGCCGCCGAGGCCCGCGCCGCCGTGGTGGCGAGGCGCGTGGTGGCGGTGGTGGGGGCGAGCACGGTGAGCGTCCAGGAGGTGGAGGGCACCGGCATGTCCACCGCGACGAAGTCCTGCGCCGTGCCGCGGCCGGGCAGGCGCAGGCGCAGCACGCCGCCCTCTTCCGGCGAGGGGCCGAGATCGAGCCGCGTCAGCGGCGAATCACCAAACTGGAGGCTTTCCCGGATGGCATCCCGCTCCACCGGATCAAGCGCCACGGTGGTGCGGAAGCGGAAGTCCGGCTCGGACGCGATCAGCACGATGTGCCGCTCGTCGGTGACGAAGGTGGGCTCCGCGAAGCGCCGCCATTCCGCCTCCAGCGCGTCGAACTCGGCCTTCAGCACCAGCACGCCCAGCGCCCGGCCCTGCGCCTCCACCCGCTGCGCGAGATAAAGGCCGGGCTTGCGGCTCACCGTGCCGAAGGCGAAATGCTCGGCCTGCCCCTTTGCCAGGGCGACGCGGAAGTAGGGCCGGAAGGCATAGTCCGAGCCGAGGAAGCTCTCCGGGGTGCGGTAGTTGCTGGCCGCGACGGTGTGGCCCTCGGCGTCGATGAGGTAGATGACGCCGGTGCGTGCCTCCTGCGCCAGCGCCTCGAGCCGCCGATCGAGGGCGTCGAGGCGTTCCGGGCCGGGCGCCTCCAGCGCGCCGCGCACGTCCGGATCCTGCGCCAGCACCACCGGCAGGGAGCGCTGCTTGTCGATCTCGCTGCGCAGCACCGCGACGCGCAGCGCGGCAGCGGTTTCGGCGGCGGCCGCCACCTGCGCC
>JAEZMT010000283.1 GCA_023442085.1 Pseudomonadota bacterium
CCCGTGCCCATGCGGATGCGGGCGGCGGCGTGCTGGCCGTGCTGCACGATCTGAACCTCGCCGCCATGGTCGCCGACGAAATCGTGGTGCTGGCGGGGGGACAGGTCCGCGCGGCCGGACCGGTGGCGGAGGTGCTGACCGAGGCGGTTCTGGCGGAGGCCTTTGGCATCCGCGTCCGAATCGGCGTGGCCCCACCCGGACCCTTCATCCTGCCGCAGAACGTGCAGGCGGCTGGGTAGGGGAGCGGCGAAGGCTCCCCATGCCGAGATCGTGCAGCCCAGCGGGTTTTTGGTCTGAGCCGGGCCTAGCCCAGCGGGTTTTTGGTCTGAACCGGGCTCAGCCCAGCGGATTTGTTGCCTTGAGCTGGGCCTAGCCCAGCTCTTGCGCCGCCTTCAGCACCTCGGCGGCGTGGCCGTCCACCTTCACCTTGGGCCAGGTCTGGGCCACCTTGCCGTCGCGGCCGATGAGGACGGTGGCGCGCTCAACGCCCATGTATTTGCGCCCGTACATGCTCTTCTCGACCCACACGCCATAGGCCTCCAGCATGGCCTTGTCGGGGTCGGAGCCCAGGGCGAAGCCGAGGCTGTACTTGTCGCGGAACTTGTCCTGCGCCTTCACCTCGTCGGCGGAGACGCCGAGGATGTCGGTATCGGCGGCGGCGAATTCCGCCTTCAGCCCGTTGAAGGCGATGGCCTCCTTGGTGCAGCCGGGCGTGTCGGCCTTGGGGTAGAAATAGACCACCAGCTTGCGACCCTTGAAATCGTTCAAAGAAACAGTTCCGCCCCCATCACGGGTGAGCGAGAAAGCAGGCGCCTTGGCGCCGACCTCCGGGAAACTGGACATTCCGCCTTCCTTTCGACGTGTTCGGAGCCATACGGGGCGTTGCAAATGCGATGCCCACAAGATGGCCGCCTTCCTGGGTTGGATTTCCGGGCCAGATGGTATCATCGAGGAGTTGATCCACCTCATCTTTACGTGGCGACGGCAGGATAGGGTCATTTCTCGCGGGCCGGAGGCGAATCGACGCGCTGACCGGAGGGCACCGTGGGACCGTCGCCAGGTTGCGGACGATCGGCCGGAAACGGCTGAGGCGAAAGAGAGAGAAGGTCCAGACGGTATGGAGTTTCGGCAGGAGAGGCCGGCGGGGGCGCGGCGCGAGCCAAAGCGGTCCCGCTTCCGGGGCATTGTCGGCGCGCTGACCCCGCGCAGCCGTGCCGCGCGCCTGTTCACCGGCCTGTGCCTTGTCCTGATCGCCCTCGGCGGCGTCGCCGCCGTCACCCTCTACATTCTCATCGCCACCGGGATGGTCACCGCCAACCTTGCCACGCCCTACATCGAGCGGGCGCTGGAAGAGCGCATCGGCGGCGGCCACCAGGTGAGCATCGGCGCGACCACCATGGAGACGGTGGGCCATGGCGCCACCGCCGTGGTGGTTCACGACATCAAGGTCATTGGCCCGGACGGTCAGCTGGTCGCCAGCGCACCGAGCGCCGAGGTGGAGCTGGAAGGCTCCCTCCTGTCGCTCATGCCCAAGGCGCGGCGCATCGACTTGATCGGCGCCGAGATGACCGTGCGGATCGCGCCCTCGGGTCAGGTCGCGGTGGCCACCGGCCGCGGCGCCAAGGCCATCCCGGCGAGCCCCTCCCACCGCGCCGACGCAAATTCCGGCGCGGCCCCGCAGCCTTCGCCGGCCGCACCCGGCCAGAGCCAGCAGCCCGCGACGAACGCGGCCGCCGCCGGCGATTTCGACCCGCTCAAGCCGGTCGCGCTGGCCCGCTGGATGTCGGACCTGGAAACGGCCGGCTTCGATGGCGGCGCGCTGGCGGACGTGGGCCTGAAGGACGGCACGGTCATCGTCGAGAACGAGGGCGCCGGCCACCGCATCGTCTTCCAGCACATGAGCGTGCGGCTCGCCCGTCCGGCCGGGGGCGGGGCGGAGCTGACCTTTACCACCCAGTCGCCGCAGGGCGTCTCCACGGCCGTCGCCCGCATCAGCGCAGCCAACAACGGCGAGCGCAGCATCGATGTCTCCATCCGCAACGTCTCGACCCGCGATCTGCTCCACGCTTTCGTGCAGGACCAGCGGCGGTTCTATATCGATACGCCGCTCAACGCCGCGTTCTCCGCCCGCGTCGCCCTCGATGGCGCGCTGACCGCTGCCGAGGCGAGCCTCGATTTCGGCGCCGGCGCGCTCGGCAACGGCGAGGACCCGGAAGAGCGCTTCGTTATCGACCGCGCCCGCATCGCCGCCAAGCTGGACGTGGCGCGCCGTGTCATCGTTGTCGCGCCCATCGAGGCGGTGAAGAGCCAGAACGTCATTTCGCTCGCGGGCGAGATCAAGGTGCCGGCCAAGGCCATCGAGCCGTGGCCGTTCCAGGCCGGGCCCAAGCAGGTGGTGCTGCAGGGGCCGGAAATGCCCGAGCCGCCCCTCGTCATCTCCAAGGTGGACGTGTCCGGCCGCTTTGATCCGCCGAGCCGGCAGATCATCGTGGACCAGGGGCTGCTGAGCGCCTCCACGGCCAGCTTCAGCTTTACCGCCTTGTTCGATTTCGGTGTTGCTGTCCCCTATCTGAAGTTCGACGGCGTCGCCTCGCCCATGCCGGTGGCGACGGTGAAGCGCTTCTGGCCGGTGAACATCGCGCCGCCCGCCCGCCAGTTCGCCATCGAGAATGTCTCCGGCGGCACGGCGGAGGGCATCACGGTCGCGGTGAAGCTGCCGCTCGACCTCATCGGCCAGAAACAGGTGCCGCTGCCCGAGGATGGTGTGCGCTTCACCATCAGCGGCAAGGGCGTCACCATCCGCCCCGTGAAGGGGCTCCCGCCCATCACCAATTCCAGCCTCGCCATCCTCGTCACCGGCCGCTCGGTGCGCATCACCATGCCGGACGGAACG
Source organism: Pseudomonadota bacterium (assembly GCA_023442085.1). Classification (GTDB taxonomy): domain Bacteria; phylum Pseudomonadota; class Alphaproteobacteria; order Rhizobiales; family Xanthobacteraceae; genus Xanthobacter. The sequence continues at coordinate 2,894 of JAEZMT010000283.1, forward strand.
GCGGTGACGCCGCAGAACCGCAAGATCGCGGTGAGCGACGGCGTGATGCTGATTCCCGACTATTTCCCACGCGAACCCTCCGCGCAGATCCGGGTGAACTTCAACGGCCCCGCCGACGCCGGCATCGAGGTGCTGGGCATGGAGCCGCTGAAGGGACCGCAGGGCACCGCCTTCGATCCCTCCACCACGCGCGGCCGCCTCTCTGCGCTGCTGCAGGTGAACATGATCTTCCGCAAGGTGCCGCTGCCGGAGGATCTCGACTATTCGCTGGAGGCCAGTCTGACGGACTTCGGCGTGGACAAGGTGTTCAAGGGCCAAAGGCTGGAGGGCGCGACGGTGAAGGCCTTCGCCTCTCCGGCCGGCATCGTGCTGCGCGGGGAGGGCAAGCTCGCCGGCGCGCCGCTGGCCTTCGAGTATGAGAAGAAAAAGGACGCGGCGGATTCCGACATCCGCGTCTCCGCCACCCTCGACGACGCCGCGCGCACCAAGCTCGGCGTGGACATCCCCGGCGTGAGCGGCCCGGTGGGGGTGCGCCTCGTGGGCACCACCAACAACAAGGACACGCGCGCCAGCATCGAGACGGACCTGACGCAGGCCCGCATCGCCGATCTCATCCCCGGCCTCAGCAAGCCCGCCGGAAAGCCGCTCAAGGCGCGCTTCATCGTGAACGACAAGGGCAATTCGATCCGCCTCGACGACATGGTGATCGACGGATCGGGCACCCTGCTGAAGGGCAATATCGAGCTCGCCGACAGCGGCGATCTTCTCGGCGCGAACTTCCCGACCTTCCAGCTCTCCGACGGCGACAAGGCCTCGGCCAAGGCGGAGCGGGTCGGCTCGGTGCTGAAGATCCGCATCACCGGCGAGGTGATGGACGCCCGCGGCATCATGAAGAGCCTCGTCAGCGGCCCCCCCACCGACAAGCGCAAGTCGCAGGACGTCGACGTGGAGGCGCGCGTCGGCGCGCTGACGGGCAACAATGGCGAGGTGCTGCGCCAGTTCGATCTCTCCACCACGCGGCGCGGCGTCGAGATGCGGGACTTCACCCTCACCGCCAAGACCGGACGCGACGGCACTGTGGCCGGCGAGATGCGCACCTGGCAGGGGCGCGAGCGGGCGCTGCAGATCACTACCTCGGATGCCGGCGCGCTGTTCCGCTTCCTCGACATCTACGCCAAGATGCAGGGCGGCGATGCATGGCTCGTGGTGGACCCGCCGCGCAGCGACAACACCCCTCAGGAAGGCGTGCTGCACCTGAGCGACTTCTCCATCAAGGGCGAGCCGGGCCTCGAGCGCCTCTCCAGCGCCGCCCGCGACAGCTCGGGCCGCATCGAGAACGGCACCGCCGCCTTCGAGAAGGCACAGGCGCAATTTTCCCGCTCGACCGGCAAGAT
>JAEZMT010000374.1 GCA_023442085.1 Pseudomonadota bacterium
AGGCCGGAATCGAACCGCTTGATGCCGGTGGCAGAGAAGAGCCAAACGACCGTCGCACCCACCAGCATAAGGCCCAGGAGGCGCACACCCAAGATCAGGAACGCTGAGCGAGCCGCATGCCGCTGGCCAAACCGCGACTCGGACGCCCGGTGACTGGACGCGCCATCCGAAGCGGATGGCGCAGACGTGTCCGCATCAGGAGTTGCGGCCATAGCTCGCATAGTATTTGTGGTAGTAATACTTGCTGCCGTAGTCCTCGAGGCTGCGCATCGCCTTCAGGTCCACCTTGTTCAGCAGGCACCCGAGCACCTTGTCATAGACTTTGGGCGCGTTCTGGAGCGTATTCGCAACGAGATCCCGGTTCGAGGACCCCCAATCAAGAACATAGACGTAGCCATCCACCATGTGAGTTGAAGCCATCACGTCGACCACGGGCGCCAGCGGCGGGAAATCGATCACGATGTAATCGACGTCCCGCTTGAGCTCGTCCAGGACCGCAGACATCTGCTCGGAAGCGAGAATCTCGTTGGTGTGCACGATATCGCCGGGCACCACCGCCGGAATGAACCGCAGCCCGGTCATCCGGTCGACGATGCTGACTTCCTCGAGCGACGCCTTCCCGAACACGAGCTCAAGCAGACCTGCGGTGCTGCTGGGCGCCAATCGGCGAGTCAGCGTGGGATTGCGCAGGTCTCCATCAATCAGCACGCAACGCTGGCCGCTGTGCGCGATCAGCTGGGCGAAGTTCGCCGAGACGGTCGACTTGCCTTCCTTCGGAAGCGTCGAGACGATGCCGATGACCTTCACCGAACGGCCGTGGATCGAGACGTCCGCCGACACCTTCACCGAGCGCAGGGTCTCCGAGAAGCGCGAGAAGGGATCCGACGTCACCTGCCGCATAATGCCCGTAGAACTGTCGAACGCGCTCTGTCCGGCGGGAACCGGCGTCGCCACTGTGCCAGGCAGCAGCGGCAGAACGCCAAGGCATTCGAGGCCCAGGTAACGCTCCACATCCGCTGGCAGCCGGATGGTGCGGTTCATCCGCTCGCGCCACATTCCCACGCCGAAGCCGAGCACGAGGCCCGCGAACAAACCGCCGGCGACGATCAGTGGCGTGCGCGGCGAGGACGCCTTGAGCGGCGCCGAGGCATCGGTGATGACGCGGGCTTCGGTGACAGGAAAGGATTGTTGCTGAGTCGCCTGCATGAAACGCTGCAGGAAGTTGTCATAGAGCGCCCGATAGGACTGAGCGTTGCTTTCCAGCTCGCGCAACTCAACCTGCGCCTGGCCAGTCAGCTTGGCCTGTGCCATCAGCTGCTCGAGGCTCTTGGTGAGGCTCTGCTCGCGGGCGCGGGCGATCTCAAGGTCCGACTTGTAGGTCTCCGCAATCCGCGACAGCTCGGTGAAGAGCGAACGCTGAAGTCCGCGGATTTCGTTATTGAGATTGATAACTGCGATGTGGTCGGGCCCATAGCGCTTGGACCAGTCGGCCTCGCGTTTAATAGCATCGAGATACTGTGTGCGAAGCCGGCTGATAACATCATTGTTGAGCACGTCCGAAACGACTTCGTCGCTGGTACCGGTCACGCCGCCCTGCTTGATAATATTATTCACCCGCTCGTAGCGCGCCTGCGCCTCCGCGACAGCGGTCCGAGCGGTGATGAGCTGAGTGTTAAGCTCCGACATCTGCTGGTCGGAGATTAACCCTCGCTGAGTGTCGATGATGTTATTGCGAGCCTTGAAATCCTGAACCGCGCGGTCGGCAGCGAGCGCCTGGTCGCGCAGCTCCGCAATCCGGTCTTGAAGCCAGACACTGGCGCGCCGGGTAGCCTGGTACTTCGCCTCAAGCTGATCGACAATATAGGCCTCGGCCACTTGGTTGGCGACATCGGCGGCCATAACCGGATCGGCAGTCTTGAAGTCGATACCGATCACATAGCTCATACCGACGCGCTTGACTTTGAGGCGGTCGACGAAGTCATCGACCTGAGCACGCTCGATCTCGTAATCACTGAGCGGCGTGGTTCGTACGAGGAACGGAAAAAGAAACCCGCCTACAGTCTGAACAATAGAGCTGCCGTTCTCTTCGATGGCCTTCTTCTTGGCTTCGACGAGCTTCAGCTCCTTGATGACGGCTTTTGCAATCCGCTCTGACTGAAGAATCTGAACTTGGCTATCTATGCCCGCCGAGTCCATGATACCCGTCAACTGAGGCATGACCTCGAGGCCACGCGCTTGCTGGGTATCGATAAGAAGCTCGGCGCTGGCTGTATATTGCGGGGTGACTATGAAGCAATAAAGCGCAGCAAGGCTGACAACCGCGCAGGCAACGGTCGCGATGACCCACTTTTGGCGCCGGAGTACCTGAAGAAGATAAACCAGATCGAGTTCGCTCTCGTTCTGGATACGCAGGGAGTTCTCCGGACCAGACTTGTCAATACGAAGCATGCCGCTTAAGCCCCGTTAACATCGCAACAGACGACGCGCCTGCATTCGTCGCGCAGAAGCTTGGCACTCTTTTTAGCCATGCTCCCGAGGGTGTGGGTCAACCCCAAACAATCAATCGAACTGCCGCACACCCCAGACACGCTTGACCGGGACACCAGAAAAAAAATTGGCCCAGTTTCACGTTCTCCCGACCGACTTTCGCCGGCCGGACCAAACACGAAATGGGCCAATGATCGACTGTGTGCCGAGATCAGCAGAAGAAGCGGCAGAAGGGGCTGACCTGACGGCCGAGGAACCGGCTGATCCGCTGATCATACTTGATCGCGCGATACTGAATCAGAGACCACTTCCAGCCCCCGCCGACAGACTGGGTCTGCGTGGTGCGCAGAGACGCAAAACGCTGACCCCAAAGGCCCGCAGCCTGCGACGGAACAACGGTTCCGAGGACCATGCCCGCAACTGCAGCGCCGGTCAGCGCCGCCTTGATCTTGGAAACTTTCGCCATCGCCCGCACTCCAATTAGGTACGCCATGTTTACCACAGGGCGTGTGGCGCTGCAACAATCCCGCTGGGTGCCTCGAGCAGAGCGCGTGCCGCCCCCTCCTCTCTACTCAGGGGACATCTACCTAGGTACCGCACGAGTCCGCCAGCGGTCATTTACAGCCCGAGCACGCATCCGACTGCGGTCTTAGCCTCTGCTGTTTCGGCAATCGAGTTACTACCCGAAGAGCCCTCGTTAGAAACTTGAAAACATTTGCTCTTGGTGAAAATCGACGCGGGAAGGGTCGCGAGCGTTCAGTCGCCTCTCCCGCCAGCGGTGCCCCGGTGTTGCTTCCTCGTCACAGCAGACAAAAAGCCCGACGCGAGATCGCCGCCGTCAACGCGCAATGGTCAAGCGAGCCGCATTCATCGCAGGCCTGGCCGGCAGCGGGCGCCGTGTCGGCGCACGGCGGGGAAGAACAATGGACAAGGGACGTTACCCTGGGACAATGCGCGAGATTAAGAAGGTGGGGGTACGCCCCAGAACGCCGCAGGAGCCTTTTCTATGGCGTGCATTCCCACGCCTTTCCCGGCTCAGGCGAGTTCGAGGCCGGACCATGGACCCGAAGAGATCGCTTCGAATCCCGACGACGCCTCCGGGGTCGCCATATCGCTGAATGGGGGCTGACGCGCAGGCGAGGGGCCATATAGTCGGCGAGTTGAGCAAACGGCCGCGGAATGCTCACATATGCGGCGCCCCGTCGCGCGAAACGCAGACACCACAGGCAGGAGCAAGGTCCGGCAGAATCGGATCAGCCGCAGCGGCACACCGGGGAAAAGCACTAAGCGGCGATCTTGCAATGCAACAATGCCCAATAAATGAGCAGACATCGAGTCGCCGTAAAATGCTGAAGTAATCGCACAACCTCTTATTCCATTAAACACGGATTCCGTTTTTCGACCTTTGCTTACTACTCGATCGTCCGAGATTGATTGGCACCGCCTCGCTGCATCGTCATCGGGACTAGCCGCCATTTCGGCCCATTTTTGCATTTCGCGACAGACTGATTACATTTGTGGTCGGTTCGCTTATTAACCTATACTCGCTTGTGGCGCGAGCGCGCCGATGCTATGTTGATGGAATAATAGCGATCATAGTTGCGGTATCGTTCTGCGGAAACGCCCGATCCGCTTCTCTATCGGTCAGGCGGACTTGAGGGACGAATGTCGCTGTCCACGGACAATCTGCGAATCGACCAGGCAAGCGGGGTCCGGGGCTCCGGAACCGTTGCCCGGTTCGACTACGCCTCCGTACCCCCTCTCTTCATGCTGACTGACGTGGCGCTGATCCTCGGGCTCAGCGTTCTCGTCGACTTCTTCTTCTCCACCCAGTCCAGCGCGGGGTTCGAGATCACGCGGCCGCTGGGCATCGGCATTCTCGCGGCCGTGGCGTTCGTGCTGACCACCATTTCCGGCGGTCTCTACAAGCCGTGGCGGATGGTCCGGCTCGTCGAGGAAACCCGGGCGGCCTTGGTGAACTGGACCTTCGCGATCTTCCTGGTTGCCACCGTCATCTTCTGTCTCAAGGTGGGCGACTCAACCTCTCGCTTGTCCACCGGCATCTTTGCCGTGCTCGGCTTCGTCGCCCTGCCCGCGTCCCGCTGGGCGCTGGGCATCTGGCTGCGCCACGCGATCCGCACCGGCGCCGTGCGCGGCCGCCCGTCGATGCTGGTCGGTGACACCGCTGAATTGGATAAGGTGGTGCCGGCCCAGATGCTGATGCGCCTCGGCCTGGATGAGGTGCGTCGTTTCGGTCTGTCCACTCCGGTGCCGGGCCGCGACGGCGGCGCGCTCACGCCCGCAGATGTGGAGGCGCTCAAGAGTGCGCTGCAGTTCGCCCGCCAGAACCGCATCGAGGAAATCGTCCTGGCCATGCCGTGGAGCGATATCGAGCGCCTCGACGCGGTGCGCGCCAAGCTGCGCTCCGTACCGCTGCCGGTGAAGCTTCTGCCCGACGAGGTGATGAGCGAGCTTCTGGATGCGCCGCGCGTGGATTTCGGCGCTTCCATCGCGATCGAGGTTCAGCGTGCGCCGCTCTCGCGCTTTGAACTCGCGCAGAAGCGGTCGCTCGATCTGATCGTCGCCAGCGTTGCGATGCTGCTCCTGCTGCCCTTGTTCACCATCATCGCGACTGCGATCAAACTGGACAGCCGGGGACCGGTCATCTTCCGCCAGCGCCGCAACGGCTTCGGCGGACGGGAATTCACCATCTTCAAGTTCCGCTCCATGACCGTGATGGAAGACGGCTCCAAGGTCGTCCAGGCGCAGCGGCACGACAAGCGCGTGACGCGGGTGGGTCGCTTCCTGCGCGCCTCCAGCCTCGATGAGTTGCCGCAGCTGCTGAACGTGCTGCTCGGACAGATGTCCATCGTCGGTCCGCGGCCCCATGCCATTGCGCACGACGACGAATATTCCAAGCTGATTTCCGGCTACGCCTTCCGGCACCATGTCAAACCCGGCATCACGGGCTGGGCCCAGGTGCAGGGTCTGCGCGGGGAAACGCCGGAACTGGGTCTTATGGAACGTCGCATCGAGATGGACCTCTGGTACATCAACAATTGGTCGGTCTGGCTCGACCTCAGGATCATCCTGCGGACCTTCCTGGAGGTCTTCCGGAACGATGCCTATTGAGGCTTGGATAGACCTCAGTTAGCGGCGTACATGGTCGCGGAGTGATGAGTCATACTGATCGCGATCGACCCGACAGCGGACGTTCCGGCGGTGTGATGGCTCTGGCTTGAGGCCGCCACGGTCTTTCACGCTTGCGCCTGCGGCCTGATGAACCTGACCTGAACTGGCAGCGGTTTCATTCACGCCCAAGCCCCTACCCCAATTGGGTGGCGACGCGCCCAGCCCACCCCGGTCACTCGCCGCTTCCGTTGGAAGTTTCGGAGCGGCCATGCGGATGGATTGGATCGCCGTGGTCACGACGGCTGCGGTTGTGGGCGGCCTCTGGCTTATCCTTCATTAGCGGCGCTGGGCGCTCAGCCAAGCGTTTCGGAGCCATGCGTTCGGCGATGCGTTTCGCCGCAATCTATGCGCCTCGTCCGCTCCGGCGTTCCCGCCAGATAAGCGCGAGGCCGGCCCCCACCACCACGGCGGCGCCCAGCACGACCAATCCGCTCGGCCACTCGCCGAGCAGGGCCACGCCGAAGAGGGTTGCCCACAGCAAGGTCGCGTAATTCAGAGGCGCCACGATCGATGCCGGCGCGTAGCGCGTGGCCAGAGTCATGCAGATCTGCGCCACACCGCCGGAGACGCCCAGCCCGATCAGGATCGCAAACGTCCGAGCGTCCGGCATCACCCAGCCGAGCGGCAGAGTCGCCAAGCCGACGCAGGACGACACGATGGAAAAATAGAAAACGATCGATTCCGCCGTTTCGCTGCGGGTCAGCTGGCGGACCTGGGTCAGGGCGAAACCCGCGCCCACGGCCCCTGCCAACGCCAGGATCGCCCCCGTCAAGGGCCCATCCCCCGATCCAAGGGACGCGTGGGAGAAGGAAGGCCACAGCATCAGCAGGATACCGCTGAAGCCGACGCCGAGCACACCCCATCGAAAAGCGGGCACCCGCTCCCCAAGCAGGATGGCGGCCAGGATGACGACAATAAGCGGCGTCGTGTAGGTGAAAGCGATGGCTTCCGCCAGCGGGATGAAGGCGAGAGCGGCGAAGCTCAGCCACATGGAGCCGACACCGATCAGGCCCCGCATCATGTGGCCGAACGGCTGGCGCGTCGCCAGCGCACGGGCGAGGCGCCGCGTCCATAAGAGCCAGACGAGGAGAGGCAGCAGGCCGAACGCGCTGCGGAAGAAGACGATCTGTCCGCTGGGCACCTCATCCGCCAGCACCCGCGCCAGCGCGGACATCACGGCAAAGAAGAATGTCGCGCTGAGTTGCAGGGCGATGCCTGCGGGAACATTCATGGGATGATGAGATGGAGGCGGGTTGCGGGGCGTGTTCCCTATAGCGCTTTGCCGGCCACAACGGCATGCGGTTCACGCAAGTCTCGCGAAGCAGCCCTGCGTCGAGAGCGAGAGGAGAGATGGTATGCCCGCCGGCGCTCAGGCGTGCAGACGGCCCGAACGGGCTCCGATCCTGCCTGCGCCGCCCCGCGGGCACCCCCGGCAGCGTGACAGGCCTCCGATGCCGGGGGCTTTAGAGAAGCGCGTCAGTGGGCTAGAGAAACGCCATGTCCATCATCGACCAATTCTCCCAGGTCCGCGTGCTCTGCCTCGGCGACGTGATGCTCGACCGCTTCATCACAGGGGCCGCCCGCCGAATCTCGCCTGAAAGCCCGGTGCCCGTGCTGTCCGTCAGCAGCAGCGCCACCATTGCCGGCGGCTCGGCCAACGTGGCGCGCAACATCGCCTCGCTCGGCGGACAATGCACGCTGGTCGGCGTGATCGGCAGCGATGGGTGCGGAAACGAGCTGCGGCACATCCTGGAGGAAACGCCGGGCGTGAGCCCCCTGCTCGTTCCCGCCGGCGACCGGCCGACCACCGAGAAGATCCGCTTTGTCGCGCAGGGCCAGCATATGCTCCGCTCGGACCGGGAGGAGACCGGGCCGGTTTCCGCCGAGGTCGAGGCGGCCATTCTCGCCCATGTGGCGGCGGCCCTGCCCGAGCATGACGTGGTGGTGCTCTCGGACTATGCGAAGGGCGTACTGACCCCCACCCTCATCCGGGAGGTGATGGCGATCGCGGCCGGGCGCGGGGCGCCGGTCATCGTCGATCCAAAGAGTTCGGACCTCGCCCGCTACGACGGCGCCACGCTGGTGACACCCAACCTCCAGGAGAT
>JAEZMT010000159.1 GCA_023442085.1 Pseudomonadota bacterium
ACGACACCGATTGGGACGGCGAGGCCTACATCACCGTCGCCGGCCAGAATTCCAACAATTCCGTCCGCGTCACCGACGACTTCCTGCGCGCGGTCGAGGCCGACGCGGACTGGAACCTCATCCGCCGCACCGACGGCAAGGTGGCGAAGACCGTCAAGGCCCGCGACCTGTGGGAGAAGATCGGCTCGGCCGCGTGGCACTGCGCGGACCCCGGCATCCAGTTCCACACCGCGGTGAACGACTGGCACACCTGCCCGGCGGCCGGCGAGATCCGCGCCTCTAACCCGTGCTCGGAATACATGTTCCTCGACGACACCGCTTGCAACCTCGCCTCGCTGAACCTGCTGCAGTTCCGCGACGCGGAGAAGCGGTTCGACGTGGACAGCTATGAGCACGCGGTGCGGCTATGGACCGTGGTGCTGGAAATCTCGGTGCTGATGGCGCAGTTCCCCTCGCGCCGCATCGCCGAGCTGTCCTACGAATACCGCACGCTGGGCCTCGGCTACGCCAATATCGGCGGCCTGCTCATGTCGAGCGGCATCCCCTATGACTCGGCCCAGGGACGCGCCATCTGCGGTGCGCTCTCCGCCATCATGACCGGCGTCTGCTACGCCACCTCCGCCGAGATGGCGAAGGAGCTGGGCACGTTCTCGGCCTATTCGGCCAATGCCCAGTCCATGCTGCGGGTGATCCGCAACCACCGCCGCGCCGCCCACGGCATCGCCGAGGGCTATGAGGGCCTCTCCATCGCCCCCGTGCCGCTCGATCACCTCTCCTGCCCGGACACCCGCCTCGTCGCCCGCGCCACCGCGGCCTGGGACAAGGCGCTGGAGCTCGGCGAGAAGCACGGCTACCGCAACGCCCAGGTCTCGGTGATCGCCCCCACCGGCACCATCGGCCTGGTGATGGACTGCGACACCACCGGCATCGAGCCCGACTTCGCGCTGGTGAAGTTCAAGAAGTTGGCCGGCGGCGGCTACTTCAAGATCATCAACCGCGCCGTGCCCGAGGCGCTGCGGACCCTCGGCTACAAGGAAGCCGAGATCGCCGAGATCGAGGCCTATGCGGTGGGCCACGGCTCGCTCGCCAACGCGCCGGCCATCAACCATGGCTCGCTGCGCGCCAAGGGCTTCGATGATGCGGCCATCGCCAAGGCCGAGGCCGCGGTGAAGACGGCCTTTGACATCAAGTTCGCCTTCAACCGCTGGACCTTCGGCGAGGAATTCCTCGCCAGCGCCCTGAAGGTGCCGGCCGCCCAGCTCGCCGATCCGAAGTTCGACCTGCTCGCCTTCCTCGGCTTCTCCAAGGCTGACATTGATGCCGCGAACGTGCACGTCTGCGGGGCGATGACGCTGGAAGGCGCGCCTTTCCTGAAGCCGCAGCATCTGCCGGTGTTCGACTGCGCCTCCCCGTGCGGCCGCATCGGCAAGCGCTATCTCTCGGTGGAGAGCCACATCCGCATGATGGCGGCGGCGCAGCCCTTCATCACGGGTGCCATCTCCAAGACCATCAACATGCCCAACGACGCCAGCGTCGAGGATTGCAAGGCGGCCTACCTTCTGTCCTGGCGCCTCGCGCTGAAGGCGAACGCGCTCTATCGCGACGGCTCCAAGCTCTCCCAGCCGCTGAACGCCCAACTGGTGGCGGACGACGAGGAGGAGGACGACGCGCTGGAGGCCGTGCTCGCCCAGCCCAACGCGGCCCGCACCGCGTCGGTCACCGAGAAGATCGTCGAGCGGGTGGTGGAGCGCATCGTCGAGCACCGCGTGCGCGAGCGCGAGAAGATGCCCGACCGCCGCAAGGGCTACACCCAGAAGGCGGTGGTGGGCGGCCACAAGGTCTATCTGCGTACCGGCGAATATGATGACGGCCGCCTCGGCGAGATCTTCATCGACATGCACAAGGAGGGCGCGGCGCTCCGCTCGCTCCTCAACAACTTCGCCATCGCCATCTCGCTCGGCCTCCAGTACGGCGTGCCGCTCGAGGAGTATGTGGACGCCTTCACCTTCACCCGCTTCGAGCCCGCCGGCCCGGTGCAGGGCAACGACACCATCAAGTACGCCACCTCCATGCTGGACTACGTGTTCCGCGAGCTGGCGGTGAGCTATCTCGGCCGCAACGACCTCGGCCACGTGGACCTCTCCGAGACCGGCTTCGATGCCCTCGGCAAGGGCGTGGATGAGGGCAAGGCGCCGAACCCCTCGGCCCGCGTCGTCTCCAAGGGCCTCGTGCGCGGCAAGACGGTGAACCTGCTGGTGCCCCAGCCGGTCGTCGCCACCGAGCCGCGCGCCGGCACCGACAACGTGACGGTGCTCCGCGCGTCCGGCACCCAGACCGTGGGCGCCACCGCGCTGAAGACCGACCCGGCCGAGCTCGCCGAGGCCTCCCCCGAGGTGGAGCACCTCGAGGCGGCGGTGGAGAGCCTGATGGAGAAGTCGCTCCCCTGGTCTGCCTCCGCCCGCAAGGCAGAGGCCCGCGCCGAGGCCAAGGCCAAGGGCTATGAGGGCGAAGCCTGCCCCGAGTGCATGAACTTCACCATGGTGCGTAACGGCACCTGCCTGAAGTGCGACACCTGCGGCGGGACCACCGGCTGCAGCTGAGGCCAAGAGCTAGGGAGCGCAGCAATGCGCTCCCTAATCCATATGCGAACATACAATGAACGCGTTTCTTGAGCGTCTTGTGCAGCAAGATGCTCCCAAAAGAAAAAGGCCGAGACTGCCGTCTCGGCCTTCCACCCGCGAAGCACCAGCCAAGGTATTGGCGGGCGACGAACGTCGGCTGAAGCCTCTGTCCGCTGCTGACACTCCGGACAATAGAGATTCTGCCGTTGGAGTCGAGCGGAGCCTTGGCGATTTCTGTGAGTGGTAGGCCATGACAAACAGAACCGTCTATCAGCGTCCCGATGGAAGCTGGGCAAATAAAAGCAATGATGCCAGCCGGCCTCGTAGTGTGCATTCGACACAGCGCGAAGCTCAAGACAGCGCTCGTCGAATTCTCCACAATCAAGGTGGGGGTGAGCTGACTACAATGGGCGTAAACGGACTTATCCGAAGCAAGGATACCATCGCGCCAGGAAATGATCCCTGTCCTCCCCGCGATAAGGAACACTAACTGCCGCCGCCGTTATGATGCGGCTGGGCGTTTATGATAAGCGAATGCCCGGGACTTCGGTCCTGGGCATTTTCGAGTGTTGAGAGCATTCACCGCCGCGGGGCTGACCGTGATCGATCCTTGGACTTTCGCCCGAAACCCATAGCCCCGGCAGACGGAGGCGGGGCAGCCCTCCGTCGCCGCAAAGCGCCCTGTCAGGCGGCGTTCTTGATGGCGAGGCCGTCCGCGTAGGACACTTCCTTGTAATTCGAGACTTCGTCGTACTTCAGCCCCACGTCGGCGAGGGCGTCGAGCTTGGCGGCGGTGTCGAACTTCTTGAGCTTCACCTTGTCCACGTAGAAGGTGTCGATCAGTTCGTTGTAGACCGACGTTTCGTCGATGAAGATGGCGAAGATCTTCACGTCGCCGAAGCGGATCAGCAGGCGGTTGCCCTGCGGCAGGTCCGCGATATAGACGAAATACTTGCCGTCGCCATCGAGGGCGGCACCGAGGCTCTCCACCAGCTTGGGCAGGTCCTCGTAGCTGGTGATGGAGCCGGCGAGGAAGCCGATGGCGGACTTGCCGTCTTCGCTGACCGAGAACACCTCCTTCAGCACCGTCTCCGGGCCGTCATAGGAAATCTCGCCGCGGAAGCCGAAGCGGCCGGCCACGTGGGTGTCGGCGTTCAGCGTCGGCTTCAGGAGCCGGCCCTCGGTGCTCAGCTTGGCAAAGGGCGTGTCAGCAACAGCGGTCATGAAAAGGATCCTTGGGTGAGGTCGTGACGGGCCTGCCCTTATGGGCCTGCCCCGGGAACCCCGTGTGCGCCGGCCATGGAGGCCGGACCGGGCACGGGGCCCCGGTCTGCCGTGCCCTTTCGGACACGACCTCATGTCCAGCGGAGGCGATGCGCCTCAATCGCCGGTAATCAATACCTCGGGCATCTCGTTGGGATCCTCCACGTCCAGACCGTCCTCCTCGGCGAGGGGGACGTCGACGAGGCAGACGTCGCCGTCATCGATGACGATCTCGATGGGGGTGAGGGACTTGCCCTTGCAAGGGCCGATGAAGCAGAGACCGGTATCGGGATCGAACTTCGCCTGGTGACGCCCGCAGGCGAGGAAATTGGCCTCGCGGTCCAGGAACTCGCCCGGATAGGCGTCGAGCCGCTTGCCCTCGTGCGGGCAAGCATTCTCATAAGCATGAAAGCTGTTGCCGCGGCGGAGGATGAAGATCGGCCACGCCTTCTTGTTGCCGTCCTCATCGAGCCGCGCGAGCACGAAGCCGCGGGCGTCGCCATCCTGAATCTCGTAGGTGGCGCAGACGGCGAAGAGTTCGGTCATGAAACAGGCTTCCGGGTCCGGAGGGACCGGGAAGCGTGTAGCAAGAAGCAGGCCGCCGCCGTGGCGGCCCGAATGTCGCGTCTCCGACACAGCCGGCATTGGCTCGGAAGACCGGCGCGCGGCCGGATGGCCTCCGAAAGATCAGTCCACGTCGTCGACGCTCTCCGGACCGCCGCCATAGGCGCGCTGGGCGAGGGCGGCTTGCATGAACGGGTCGAGATCCCCGTCCAGCACTTCCTGCGGCGTGCCGGAGGTGACGCCGGTGCGCAGGTCCTTCACCAGTTGGTAGGGCTGCAGCACGTAGGAGCGGATCTGGTGGCCCCAGCCGATGTCGGTCTTGGCCGCCTGTTCGGCCATGGCCTCCGCCTCGCGCTTCTTCAGCTCGAGGTCGTAAAGCTTGGCGCGCAGCATGTTCCAGGCGGTGGCGCGGTTCTTGTGCTGGGAGCGGTCGCCCTCGCTCACCACGGCGATGCCGGTGGGAATGTGGGTGAGGCGCACCGCCGACTCGGTCTTGTTCACGTGCTGGCCGCCGGCGCCGCCGGAGCGCATGGTGTCGACCCGCACATCGGCTTCCTTGATGTCCACCACGATGCGGTCATCCACCACGGGATAGACATCCACCGAGGCGAAGGAGGTCTGCCGCCGCGCGTTGGAATCGAACGGGGAGATGCGTACGAGGCGGTGGACACCGGCCTCCGTCTTCAGCCAGCCGTAGGCGTTGTGCCCCTTCACCTGGATGGTGGCGGACTTCAGGCCGGCCTGCTCGCCCTGGCTCTCGTCCATCAACTCCACCTTGAAGCCGTGGCGCTCGCACCAGCGGCGATACATGCGCAGAAGCATCTCCGCCCAGTCCTGGCTGTCGGTGCCTCCCGCGCCGGCGTGGACTTCGAGATAGGTGTCGTTGGAATCGGCCTCGCCCGAGAGCAGCGCCTCCAACTCGCGACGGGCCAGTTCCGCCTTCAGACCGTCGAGGGCTCCAGCGGCCTCGGAAATCACGCCCTCGTCGCCTTCCGATTCACCGAGATCGATCAGCTCGATGTTGTCGGCCAAGTCGCGCTCCACCCGGTCGATGGCGCCGAGGCCATCCTCCAGGCTGGTGCGCTCCTGCATCAGCTTCTGCGCCCGCTCAGGATCGTCCCAGAGCTTGGGGTCCTCCACGATGGCATTCAGCTCCGCGAGACGACGGCGCGAGCGATCCACGTCGAGGTGGGACCGCAACAGGTCGAGGGAGGCTTTGATCTCTTCGACTTTTGCGGCGAGTTCCGCGCGCATGGCTCATCTTTCTCCGGCTGAGGGCCGCGGAAAATAGCGGCGGGGCGCGCGGGTGTAAACGCCGGGCCGGCGGATGGGTGGGTGTGGGGCGGAAAGCTTCAGCCCGCGCGCCGCGCGGCGAGCCACGAGCCGATGTCCGCGGCTTCGATCGGGCGGGCGAACAGGAAGCCTTGGGCCGCGTGGCACCCGAGGAATCGCAGCAGGTCGGCCTGCGCCTGGGTCTCCACGCCCTCCGCCACCACCGTCATGCCGAGGCTGTGGCCGATGCGGATCACCGCCGTCGCCAATGCCTGGGCGTTCTGGTCCTGCTCAAGGGAGAGCATGAAGGAGCGGTCGATCTTCAGCTCCGCGATGGGCAGGCGCGAGAGGGCGCTGAGGCTGGAATAGCCGGTGCCGAAATCGTCCATGGCAATGCGCACGCCGAGCGCCTCGATGGCCCGCGCCGTGGCGAAGGAGTTCGGGTGCTGGTCCATCATCACCCGCTCGGTGATCTCGACCCTCAGGTCCGACGGCTTGAGGCTGTATTCGCGCAGCGCGCCCGAGATGAAGCCAACGATATCGCCGCTGCGGAAGCTGAGCGGGGAGAGGTTGACCGAGATGTGCGGCACCTCCACCCCTTCCTCGCGCCAGGCGGCGATGCGCTGGCAGGCCGCCTCCACCGCCCATTCGTCGATGCTTTCGATGAGGCCATATTCCTCGGCGAGGGGAATGAAGCGGGTGGCGGGGACATCGCCGTGGATCGGATCGGTCCAGCGGGCGAGCGCCTCCACGCCATGAAGCGCGCCAGACGCGAGCAGCACCTGTGGCTGGTAGACAAGGCGCAGGGCGCGGTTCTGGATGGCTTCGCGCAGCGCCACCGAGAGTACCAGCCGATCCAGCACCCGCCGGTTCAACTCCTCGGTGAAGAAGTGGAACTTGCCGCGCCCCTTGCGCTTCGCCTCGTGCAGGGCCGTATCGGCGTGCTTCAGAAGGGTTTCCGCATCCGCGCCATGCTCGGGATAGAGCGCGATGCCGACCGAGGCGGACATGGTGAGGTGCAGGGCCTGGGCGCTGATAGGCGCCGCCACATATTCCAGCAGCCGGCGGGCGATGCGCGCTGCTTCTTCCGCGGCGCAGTCGTGGACCGTGATAAGGAATTCGTCACCGCCGGTGCGTCCCACCACATCGCCGGTGCGAAGCTGCGCCTTCAGCCGCCGCGCGACCTCCACCAGAAGCTGGTCGCCGGTGGAGTGGCCGAGCGTATCGTTCACATCCTTGAAGTGGTCGATGTCCAGGTAGAGCACCGCGACCGGCTGCTCCAGCGCGCGCGCCTCGGTCAGCAGTTCCTCGAGCACCGCGTGCAACTGGCGGCGGTTGGCGAGGCCGGTGAGCGAATCCACGTTCGCCAGCATCTCGATGCGCTTTTTGGCCTCGAACCGTTCCATGGCCAGAGCGCAGAGATCGGAACAAGACGAGACCACATTCTCCAGCCACGGCGTCGGGCCACGGCCATTCGGGAAATAGAAGGCGAAGGTCGCTGCCACCTTGCCGTCGCGCAGCTTCACGGGGACTGACCAGCAGCCGGTGATGCCCGGCGGTATGGGCAGGTCGCGGTGATCCTCCCACAGGGGGCTGCTGGCGATATCTTCCACCAGCACCGGGGTGCCCCGGAAGGCGGCCGTGCCGCAGCTGCCGGCCCGCGGACCCACGGCGATACCCTCCAACGCGGCGGCAAACTCAGCCGGAAGGCTGGGCGCGGCCAGCACCGTCAGCCGGTCGTCCGGGGTAATGCCCATGATGGTGCAGAGCACTTCCGGCGCGAGAAGGTGCACCTGCCGGCACAGGACGTCCATGATGTCGGCCATGGGCGCATCGGCGGCAAGCGCGCTGAGCACCTGACGCTGAAGGTCCTCGACCAGCCTGGTATGGGTGATGTCGGCGACGACGACGACGAGCTGTTCCAGCTCCCCGGATTGGCGGTCCACGACCGGCGTGACGTTGGCCGACACCCAGACCTCCATTCCCGATTTTCCCTTCAGGGGAACATCCTCCGAAAGGGCGACGCGCCGGTCCAAGGCGTCCTGGACGTGTTCCGCGAAACCCGCGTTCTCGAGCCGTCCGCAGAACAGCTCGGCGAGCGTAAGGCCCGCAGGGCCATCCGACCCTGCATCAAGCATGTCATGGAATGCCGGGTTACCGTAGATCACCTTGCCGTATGCGTCGGCGACGATCACGCCACGATCGGTCTTTTCGGCAACGGCGGTGAGCGCGGCGAGGCTCTTGTTGTGCGCCGCCCCTTTCGGCATCGGACGCACGAGGGCGATGTAGCAGGTCTCGCGCTTGTGCTGCGCGCGGGTGACAGAGACGATGCCCTCGAAGCTTGAGCCGTCATCGCGGATGATGTCGAGGGCAAGCTCCACGGCCGGAACCGCGTCTTTTCCGCGCGAGGACGCATGCGCGCCCGGGATCAACTCGCCCACGTCGCGGCCGATGGCCTCGTCCTGACTCAATCCCCACAGGCGCTCGGCGGCCGTGTTGATGAAGGTTACGAGGTTGTCCTGATCGAAGAACACAACGGCCTCGCGGCCGAGGGCGCGGGCAGCTGCTGGGCGATCCGCCATTTTCCCGTCCATGGCTGAAACTCCCGGCTGGCTTGCCCCGGCGTCAAGAGGACGCCACCAAGCTGACCACCCCCAAAAATTTCAGCTTACCCAGTGGCATGCTCTAATAGCTTACCTATCTCTGGCGGCTTGTACAGGAACGGTACGAGAATGAGGTTAATCTGCGTCAAAATCCGGGCCTGCCGGCGCGCCTTGTCACGCATCAATCGTGCGTGAACGCCCGTCCGCAATCCGCGCTGACGCTGCCATGATGGGCTGAATAACGTCTCTCGTGCAGGCCTGCTGCATACTGACGCACGGCTTGGCTTAAGTATAAAGGTTTCAGGGGCACGCGATGCGATCGGTGCCGCCCCAGGGGAGCGGCCTCAGTAGAGGCCGCCCGTGCCGCTCCTGGCCACCGGGGTGACCGGCTCAGGATTGGTGCCGTCCGTGCCCGCATAACCGGCCACCGAATAACCGTCCGGCGGCGCTGTGCCCGGCTTGAAGCCCTCGAGGATGGCGTTGCCGTCACCCGCGCTGGTGCGCTGGCCGCTCTTGCGATCGATGCGGACCAGCTTGATTCCGGCCGGCACGCGGAAGGGGATGGCCGGGCGGTCGGCGATGGCGACCTTCATGAAATCGCGCACGATGGGCGCGGAGACAAGACCGCCG
Source organism: Pseudomonadota bacterium (assembly GCA_023442085.1). GTDB lineage: Bacteria > Pseudomonadota > Alphaproteobacteria > Rhizobiales > Xanthobacteraceae > Xanthobacter. The sequence continues at coordinate 8,954 of JAEZMT010000159.1, forward strand.
GTCGAACCCTTGCCCATGGGCTTGGGCTTGTCGTAGCCGAGATAGACGCCGACCACGATTTCCGGCGTGAAGCCGATGAACCAGGCGTCCTTCTCGTCATTGGTCGTGCCGGTCTTGCCCGCGACGGGCTTGCCCAGTTCCTTGAGCGCCGTGCCCGTTCCGCGCTGCACCACGCCCTCCATCATGGAGGTGATCTGATAGGCAGTCATCGGGTCGAGCACCACGGGCCGCCGGTCGATCAAAGACGGCTCGGGCTGGTTCTCCCAGGACGTCGCCTCGCAGCCGCGGCATTCGCGCTCGTCGTGGCGGTAGATGGTGTGGCCGTAGCGGTCCTGGATGCGGTCGATGAGCGAGGGGGTCACCTTGCGCCCGCCATTGGCCATCATGGCATAGGCGCCGGTCATGCGCATGAGTGTGGTTTCGCCCGAGCCCAGTGCCATGGCGAGGTAGGGGGGCATGTCGTCATAGATGCCGAAGCGCTTGGCATATTCGGCGATGATCGGCATGCCCACGTCGTTGGCGAGGCGCACCGTCATGACGTTGCGCGACTGTTCCAGGCCGAAGCGCAGGGTCTGCGGGCCATAATACTTCTTGGAGTAGTTCTCCGGCCGCCAGGTGTCCTGACCCTGCTGCTCCAGCTCGAACGGCGCGTCGATGACGATGGTCGACGGCGTGTAGCCATTGTCGAGGGCGGCTGAATAGACGAGGGGCTTGAACGACGAGCCGGGCTGCCGCATGGCCTGCGTGGCGCGGTTGAACTGGCTTTCGTCGTAGGAGAAGCCGCCGGAGAGGGCGAGCACGCGGCCGGTGGTGGGCTCCATCACGACCATGGCGCCCTCGACGCCGGGCGGCTGGCGCAGGCGCCACTGGCCGCCGGCACCGCCGAGCGGCTCCACATAAACCACGTCACCCGGCTTCAGCACCTGGCTGATCGGCTTGCGGGTCCACTTCGCACCCTCGGCCGGGATCAGGCCCACCTCACGCTCGATGGAGCGCTGGCCGGACTTGGTGCGCTGCGGCTGCAGGCCGATGCGGGCATTGTCCTTGCTCACGTCGAGGACAATCGCGAGGCGCCAGGGAATGTCGGTCCATTCCTTCACCTCGCCCACCTTCACGCCCCAGTCGTCGCCGGGCAGCAGATCGATGTGGGTGACGGGCTTGCGCCAGCCGCGCTCCTCGTCGTATCGCACCAGACCGTCGGTGAGGGTCTTCTTGGCCAGCACCTGCAGCTTGGGGTCGAGCGGGGTACGGACCGAGAGGCCGCCTTCGTACAGCTTGCGCTCGCCGTAGCGCTCATAGATCTGCCGGCGCACCTCTTCCGCGTAATACTCGGCGGCGAAGATCTGCGCGCCGGTGGCGCGGGGGGTCACGTCCAGCGGAGACTTCTTGGCCGCCTCGCCCTCTTGTGCGGAGACGAAGCCGTTTTCGACCATGCGGTCGATGACCCAGTTGCGGCGATCGGTGGCCCGGTTGCGCTCGCGGAAGGGGTTGTAGTTGGACGGCGCCTTCGGCAGGGCGGCGAGATAGGCGGCCTCCTGCACATTCAGCTCGTCCACCGACTTGTCGAAATAGACCAGCGCCGCCGCGGCGATGCCGTAGGCGCCCATGCCGAGATAGATCTCGTTGAGATACAGTTCGAGGATGCGGTCCTTGGAATAGGCGCGCTCGATGCGCAGGGCGAGCAGGGCTTCCTTGATCTTGCGGTCAAGGCTGCGCTCGTTGGTGAGCAGGAAGTTCTTCGCCACCTGCTGAGTGATGGTGGAGGCACCCTGGGCGCGGACGTTCTTGCCGTAGTTCTGGGCGAGGTTGAGCGCGGCGCGGAAGATGCCCGTGGGGTCGATGCCGCCGTGCTCGTAAAAATTCTTGTCCTCGGCCGACAGGAACGCCTCGATCACGGAGCGCGGCACGGACTGAATGGGGATGTAGAGGCGCCGCTGCTTGGCGTACTCGGCCACCAGCGCGCCGTCCGCCGCGTGGACACGGGTCATCACCGGCGGCTCGTAATTCTGCAGCTGGGAGTAGTCAGGCAGGTCCTGGGAATATTTCCAGACCAGATAGGTCGCGCCAGCCGCGCCCGCCAGCAGAACCAGCGTCGCGAGCGCGAACAGGAAACCCAGGAACCTCAAAATCACCCGCATCTCGCAGCTTCCTCCCGCCGCAACCCGAGGGATGCCCGACGCCCCGCGCCTCACTGGCGCAGTCGATGCCGGATGTCACCGCCTTCGGGCTGCCTTGGCGCAGCCTGCCCAAACCCGACCTGAACCTCACCCTTGCCATAGCCCGCCTTGGCCCGGATGCGAAGCAGCTAGATTGAGGAACCGGCTGCCTCAAGGCAACCGTTCCCGACAGCCCTGCATCGGCCTCGACGTTGAGCCCTGTCCGGAACCCGCATTCGCTCTGGCACCTGCGCGTCCCAGGGGGGACTCACAGGTGCACCGCTATGCGGGCGAAACGTGGCCTCTTCGCGACGGACGGGGAGCTTTAAGCGGACTTGCGTCTGGCGGGCATCCGAAATGAAAAGGGCCGCTCGAGGCGGCCCTTTCACAATCAGGAGACGTTCAGCGCATTGCGTCCGGATGGCGTCAGCCACCGAACAGCTTGCGCTGCCACCAGCCCGAGCGGGGCTTGGCGGGCGGCTCGCTGGATTCGGTAGGCGCGGCGGGTGCTTCCGGCGCGGGGACGGCCTCTGCAGCAGCGGGGGCAGCCTCGGGCTCGGGCGCAGGAGAGGCCTCCGCAACAGCAGCGGGTTCCGCCGGCTCGGCCGGCGTTTCCGCGACAGGGGCGGCGACGCCGCCGTCCGGCAGGATGATCGGAGCCTTTTCGCGCACGGTAGAGCGCCGGCGCCGACGGGCGGCCTCGGGGCTTTCCGTCTCGGCGATCGGCTCGGGCGCGGCCACAGCGACAGGCGCTGCGGCGGCCTCGGCCTTGGGCTCCGAAGGGATCTCGGCGAAGGCGGGGGTGGCGTCGGTCGGCTCGGCCTCGGTTGCGGCGGAAGCTTCAGCCGCAGCGGGCTGATCCTCGTCGCTCTCCTCGGAGCCTTCGGCATCGCCGTCCGCGCTCAGCGGCGCCTCGTCGTCCCGCTCCCGGCGATTGCGACGGCCACCGCGGCGACCCCGGCGACGGCGGCGGCGGTCGCCGTTCTCGTCGTCACCGCGCTCGCCATCGGCGCGCTCATCCTCACCGCGCTCCTCGTCGTCGCGCTCGTCGTCGTCGCGGGCGTTCTCATCACGCGGCCCATCGGCGGTGCCGTCCTGGGCTTCGGCGGCATCGGCGGAGGCGTCATCCTCCTCCTCGCCCTCGGAACCTTCGGCCCCCTCGCGACCTTCCTCGCGCTCACCCCGCCGGCGGCGGCGCCGGCGACGACGCTTGCGGCCGGCATCGTCGGATCGTTCGCCATTGCCTTCGGAAGCCTCGACCTCGGTCTCGGTCTCGGCTTCCTCGACGATCTCCTCCTCATCCTCCTCGATGAAGTCCTCGTCGGGCAGGATGGAATCAGGCTGCACCACCGTGCTCGGCCGCGGCGCGGCGGGAGCGGGGGCGGCGAGATCGCCCTTCTCGATGATGAAGGGCTGGTGGCCTGTCACGCTCTCGTCCGCCGCGACGGAGAGGGTCACGCTGAAGCGCTCTTCCAGTTCGCGCAGATGGGCGCGCTTCTGGTTGAGCACATAGAGCGCCACCTCGGTGCGGGTGCGGGCAATGAGATTGTGCGTCTGCGAGCGCAGCAGCTGCTCCTCCATTGCGCGCAGCAGCTGGAGCGAGACGGAGGCCGCCGAGCGCACGTGCCCGGTGCCGCCGCAGTGCGGGCACACCTCGATGGAGCTTTCCAGCACGCCGGTGCGGATACGCTGGCGCGACATTTCAAGGAGGCCGAAATGCGAGATGCGGCCGATCTGGATGCGGGCGCGGTCGTTCTTGAGGCAATCCTTGAGCTTGCGCTCCACCGCCCGGTTGTTGCGCTTCTCCTCCATGTCGATGAAATCGATCACGATGAGGCCGGCGAGATCGCGCAGGCGCAACTGGCGGGCGATTTCCTCGGACGCTTCGAGGTTCGTCTTGAGGGCGGTGTCCTCGATATGGTGCTCGCGGGTCGCCCGGCCCGAGTTCACGTCGATGGAGACGAGCGCCTCGGTGGGGTTGATGACCACGTAGCCGCCGCTCTTGAGCTGCACCACGGGCGAGAACATGGCGTCCAGCTGCTGCTCCACGCCGTAGCGGGCGAAGATGGGCTGGGGCTCGCGATAGGGCAGCACCGACTTCGCGTGGCTCGGCATGAGCATGCGCATGAAGTCGCGCGCCTCGCGGAAGCCCTCCTCGCCGGCGACGTGGATGTCGTCGATGTCCTTGTTGTAGAGGTCGCGGATCGCGCGCTTGATGAGCGAGCCTTCCTCATAGACGAGGCTCGGCGCGGTGGAGGAGAGCGTCATCTCCCGCACCGTCTCCCACAGCCGCAGGAGATATTCGAAGTCGCGCTTGATCTCGGTCTTGGTGCGGTTGGCGCCTGCGGTGCGCAGGATGATGCCCATCCCTTCCGGCACCTCCAGGTCCTGCACTACTTCCTTCAGCCGCTTGCGGTCGACCGCATTGGTGATCTTGCGGGAGATGCCGCCGCCACGGGCGGTGTTGGGCATCAGAACCGAATAGCGGCCGGCGAGGGAGAGGTAGGTGGTGAGGGCGGCGCCCTTGTTGCCGCGCTCTTCCTTGACCACCTGCACCAGCATCACCTGACGGCGGCGGATGACTTCCTGGATCTTGTAGCTGCGGGCGCGGCGCTGCGGCGCGCGCTCCGGCACCTCCTCGAGGGCGTCGTCGTCGGCGCCGAGGTGCTCGATTTCCTCTTCCTCGTCGATCTGGTCGACATCGCTGTCGTCCTCGTCGTCGTCCTCGTCCTTGTCGCGCTTGCGGTCGTTCCGGCGGCCGCGATGGCGGCGGGAACGCTGCCCGTCTTCATAGCGCGTCTCGCGGGCGGACACCTCCTCGGGCGCCTTGTCTTCCGAGGTCTCCTCAGAGCCCTCGTCGTCCTCGTCCCGATCCGCGAGGTCGCGCCCGTTTTCGTCGTGGGCGTCCTCGTCGTGCTCGGCGTCGTCCTCTTCCTCGTCGTCCTCACCGGCCTCCGTCTCGGCGGCCTCCTCATCGCCGGCCGGCGAAGCGGGCGCCTCGTCGCGCACGACGGCGCCGCCCTCGAGGATCGGCGTCGAAACGCTCTCGCCCTCGGCGGCCTCTCGGCGGCGCGCAGCCTCTTCCTCGTCCGGCGCCTGTTCCTGCGGAGCGGGCAGGGGGGTGCCGAGGGGCGCGTCTATGGCAGCCTCGACCACCGCGGCAGCTGCTTCCGCAGCCTCGGCGGGGGCGACCAGCGCGCTCATCGGCTCGGCCTGATGCTCGGACGGAACTGGCGCGGACTCGGAAGGAGCCTCGGAACCAAACTCGGCGACAGACGCGGTGGCGGTGTCGTCGGCGGGCTCGGCCGGTTCAGTGGTCTCGCCGGCCTCGAATGCGACAGTCTCCACCGTCTCGGCGGTGGCGCTGATGCTCTGGTCCGGCTGGGACCGCTTGGCGCGGCTACGCTCGCGGCGGCGCTCCTTGAGGTCGGCCTCGTCCTCGGCGAGACGCGCGGCGCGCTCCTCCTCCTCGATCAGGGCAAGGCGGTCGGCGACCGGGATCTGGTAATAATCGGGGTGGATCTCGCTGAAGGCGAGGAAGCCGTGGCGGTTGCCGCCGTACTCGATGAAGGCCGCCTGGAGAGACGGCTCAACGCGCGTCACCTTGGCGAGATAGATGTTGCCCCGCAACTGCTTGCGGGATGCGGACTCATAGTCGAACTCTTCGACCCGGTTCCCGCGCACGACCACGACCCGGGTCTCCTCCGGGTGGGTCGCATCGATGAGCATCTTGTTGGCCATGGAAATCTCTCTTCACGGCGCCGGGAGCAATGCTCCGCGACGGCCGCGGCTCAACCCCTGCGGGCGCTGCCGCGACGCCGTTCTGGCGCCGGATGTGATGACGTGAGGAAGAAGGGGAGGCGCAGGTACGCCCAAGCGCGTCGCTCGCACGCTCGGGGGCGGGGCACACGGGAGCGCGCTCAGCGCGCATGTCGTGCGGAAAAAAATCCATGCCCTCGGCTACCCGCTCCTCGATGAAGGGTTCAGGCCGGGGCGGAGGCGGGCGCCTCGTTCCGGCCACGGTACACATTCGCCCGATTCCCCAGATCGTCCCCTCGCGGACTAACGGCGAAGCTGGTTGCGTGGCATGCCGCCCGCGCCGTCCGGCGCTTGCCTAAAGGGCCCTCGGTGACGGGGGATCGCCCCTGAGGATGCCGCCTTCGGCAATAGGGGGTGCCTTCAAACCGGGCTCTCGCATGCGCAGCGACCCGCCCGGATTTTCGACACGCCCTGCGGCAGCCGCGGCAACCGGGGCCGAAGAGCCTGTTCCGGAACGCGAACTGTGTACGGTTTCCTTCTTACCCGCCGGACTTCCCGCTTGGCAAGGATCATGCGTTCCGAACCACGCGCGACGGGGCTATAACGCTGCGTCAACGCATCGTTTACGCGCGCCGCCTTATGCCTGCCCCTCTCTTGTGGCTCGCTTCGAAGCCCGCCTTGGGGGAGGGCGGCGCGAGGGTGGATTTGCGATGATCCGACGCCAGCCCGGCCCCGCCGTCCTGTCTTTTATCCCGGCGCGGGGCGTTCTCGGCGCTGCCTGTTTCTTGCTCCTGTTCACTTTCGTGGCACTCGTTTCCAATAGCGCCCGCGCCCAGGGAGAGGGACAGGCCGTGGCGCGGGAGGTGCGGCTGGCCGGCGATGCCAAGCGCACGCGGCTGATCGTCGATCTCGATCGCGCCCCCGCTTTCCGGGCTTTCACCCTCGCCAACCCGCCCCGGGTGATTCTCGATCTTTCCGACGTGTCATTCGCCCTGAAGCCGGACGGCAGCCAGATGCGGCGGGGGCTGGTGAGCGCCTACCGATTCGGCGTCTTCGCGCCTGGCAAGGCGCGGATGGTGTTGGAGGCGACAGGCCCGGTCGCCATCGACAAGGCGTTCGTGCTCGACGCCGTGGACGATCAACCGGCCCGGCTCGTGGTCGATCTGGTTAAGGCCGATCCTGATACCTTTGCCCGCTCCATCGCCACCGAGGCGGAGCAACGCACCGCGCTACCGGCGGCCCCGGTGGCGCTCGCGCCGCCCGGCGACAGCCGTCCGGTGATCGTCATCGATCCCGGACATGGCGGTATCGATTCCGGCACGTCGGGCTATTCGGCCTACGTCGAGAAGACCATCGTGCTGGAGACCGCACTCGCGCTGCGCGACCGGCTGGAGAAGGCGGGTGGGTATCGCGTGGTGCTCACGCGCACGACCGATACTTTCGTGCCGCTCGCCGACCGGGTTGCCGTCGCCCGCGCCAACCGGGCCGATCTCTTCATCTCCATCCATGCCGATGCGCTGGCGCGGGGGGACGGCCGGGCGCGGGGGGCCAGCGTCTACACCTTGTCCGAGACCGCGAGCGACAGCGAATCCGCCCATCTGGCGGACAAGGAGAACAAGGCGGATCTCATCGCCGGCGTCGACCTCTCGGACGAAACGGACGAGGTAGCCGGCATCCTCGTGGATCTCGCCTACCGGGAGACGCGCAATTTCTCGGCTCTGTTCGCCCGCAGCCTGGTCGGCAGCATGAAGAGTTCGATCCGCATGCACGGGACGCCGCTGAAGTCCGCCGGATTCCGGGTGCTGCGCGCCCACGATGTACCGTCCGTGCTGGTGGAGCTTGGCTACATGTCGAGCCCCGATGATCTCAAGCAGCTCACGTCCGAGGCCGGTCGGGATGGCATGGCCGATGCCATCGCGGCGGGTGTCACCCAGTTCTTCGATCAGCGGGGCGGGTCCGCCTCCGCTCGCTAGAACGCACGACGCGCCGGTTGCGCGCATCGCGCGTGTCTGTGACTCCTGTCGACAATGGCCCTTGCCCGCCGCCCCGGACCGAGTACCATGGGGCAGGGCGGCACCCGGCCAAGGTTCAAAACGATTTAACTCGCCGGCCTGCCACCATGCTCATCGAGCAAAAAGCGGACGAAGACGCCGCATTCCGTGTGGGAGGATTTTTGATGATCGACCGTCGTCGTGGCCTTGCGGCCGCGCTCGCATTGCCGCTCGCCTTCGCGGCTGCCTTTACCTTCGCCGGCCCGGCCAGCGCCCAGACCAAGCTCAAGTGGGCGCATGTCTACGAGCCGTCCGAGCCGTTCCACACCGCCTCCGTCTGGGCCGCGGGCGAAATCGCCAAGCGCACCAACGGGCGGTACCAGATCGATGTCTATCCCTCCTCTCAGCTGGGCAAAGAGAGCGATATCAATCAGGGCCTGACGCTCGGCACGGTGGACATGATCATCTCCGGCTCGAGCTTCGCCGGAAAGGCCTATCCGCCCATCGGCGTCACCTATTATCCCTATACCTTCCGGGATGCGAACCATCTGCTGGCCTATGCCAAAAGCGATGTCTTCAAGGATCTCGCCAAGGGCTACGAGGACAAGACCGGCAACCACATCGCCGCCGTCACCTATTACGGCGTGCGCCAGTCCACCTCGAACAAGCCGTTCAAGTCCTGCGCCGAGATGAAGGGCCTCAAGATCCGGGTGCCGGACGCTCCGGCCTATCTCGCCATGCCCAAGGCCTGCGGCGCCAACATCACCCCGATCGCCTTCGCCGAGGTCTATCTCGCCCTCCAGAACGGCACGGTGGATGCGCAGGAAAATCCGCTCACCACCATCGAGGCGAAGAAATTCTACGAGGTGCAGAAGAACATCGTGCTGACGGGCCACATCGTGGACCATCTCAACACGATCATCTCCGGCAGTCTCTGGAAGAAGCT
>JAEZMT010000463.1 GCA_023442085.1 Pseudomonadota bacterium
TTCTCCAGAGCGAACGCGACCGTCGCGATCCACCGCTCGCGAAGGCTTCGGCAGCCGAGGGCGCGCCGAGCTATAGCGTCTATGAGGGCAAGGCCGGCGGCGAGCGGCCGGCGACGGATTTCGGCAGCGCTCTCTCGCCCATCCACGGGCGCGACGTGCTCCCCGGCCCCGATCCGCTGTCCCGGGGCGAGAGCCATTGGGACGTTCCGCTCCCCATCCCTCTCGCCGTGACGGCGGTCCCCGGCCTCGTGCTGCGGACCCTGGCGGATGCGGGCGCCTTCGTTTCCGGCCGCTATGCCACGCTCGAGCATTCCGCCGCCCTGCAGGAGACCGCTCACATCCTCATCGACGCGGCGCGGCTCGGGACCGACGCGGCGGTGGATGCGGCCAGCCGGCACATGGCGGCCGATCTCGCCACCATGCGGATGAGCTGAGGAGCGCCAAGCCATGAACGAACTCAGCGATGCCGCCAGCGGCTTCTTTTTCCTCGCGGTGGTCGGCGGGGCCGTCGTATTGCTTGCCGCGCTACTCTTCGGCGCCTACCAGCGGCGTCGCCGCCGGCAGGAACTCAACGAGCGCTTGCCGGGGGAAGATCCGCCGCACTGAGGTCGCGCGCGGCCCTGAGGTCGGCGAGGAAGCCGGCATAGGCGCCCGCCCGGTCGGCGTTGGGCGCCCGCAGGATGGACGACGGGTGGACGGTGACGAAAGCCTCCCGCCCCTGCAGACGCGCTGGCCCGCGCAGGCGGGAAATGGCGAGTGGCTTCCCGGAAAGCGCCAGAAGGGCGGTGGCACCGAGCGTCACCACGCGCCGTGGCGCGACGAGATCGAGCTCCGCCTCCAGCCACCAGCGATAATAGGCGACATCGCCTGCGCCGGGCTTCTGATGGATGCGCCGCTTGCCGCGCTGGACGAACTTGAAGTGCTTCACCGCATTGGTGAGATAACAGTCTTTCCGCGCAATCCCCGCCTCCTCAAGCGCCCGGTCGAGCAGCCTGCCGGCGGGGCCGACGAAGGGGCGGCCTTGCTCGTCCTCCTTGTCGCCCGGCTGTTCGCCGATGAGCGCGAGCGCCGCGTCGAGGGGACCTTCACCGAAAACCGGGCCGGTGGACGCGGCCCAATGTGGTCCCTTCTCCGCCCCGGCCGCATTCAGTGTTGCGAGCGCCTCCGCGCGCCCATGGGAAGCGCGCGAACTGAAGGGCGGCTGCGCCATGCCCGGCTCCCGTTGCGAAAACGGCGCCCGCCGGGGCGGGCGCCGGATGGACCGCCTCAGGCGGCCTTCTTGTTCACATTGGCGGAGGCGAGGCGGGTGAGGAGCTGGTCGGTCTCCTTCTCCTCCTTGAGGGTCGCCTCCAGCAGGGGGACCGCATCGGCGAGGCCGAGCTGGGCGGCCCAGGTCTTCAGCGTGCCGTATCGGGCGATCTCATAATGCTCCACCGCCTGCGCTGCGGAGAGGAGGCCGGCATCCAGCGCCTCCGTGCCGGCGAAATCCTCCATGATCTCCTTGCCCTCGTCCACGATGCCGACGATGGCCGGGCAGTGCTTGCCGCGGGCGGCCTTGCCCATCATCTCGAACACCTGCTCCAGGCGCTCGATCTGGCCTTCCGTCTGCTCCTGATGGGTGAGGAAGGCGGCTTTCAGCTCCTCCGACTGGGCGGAACGCGCCATCTTCGGCAGCGCCTTCAGGATCTGCTTTTCGGCGTAATAGATGTCCTTGAGCGTCTCGGAGAAGAGGTCCTGCAGGGTCTTGGACTGTGCCATGGGAATTGTCCTTTCGGTTGGCGTTGCCGCCGGTTGTTCTCGTTTGGCCGCCCAAACCACACCGCCGCGCCGCCGCATACGCCGGCGCGCATCCACCCGCGTGGGCTACGGGTGGAACGGTGGTTTGTCCTTGAGCGATCCCCCGCGCGCACCTGCGCACGGGCTGCGGACACAACGGACGGCGCGCGGCGGAGTTCCGCAGCGTCGCACGGTTGCGTGACGCCAAGGCCACCGCTTCAATCCGACCTCGTTCCGGCCTATGCCTGTCGGGCAACGAAAGGCTGGGGAGAACGCCATGGATGACGCAAGCCGGACGGGGACTGTGCGGCCGGCAGGTGCCGCCACGGGCGCGGGTGAGGACGGCCATTTCTGGCTGCGCGAGGGGCCTTATCTCGCCATCCTCGCGCTGACGGTGGGTGGCATCGCTTATGTGGCGATGACCCGCCGCCCCCTCGTCGCCTTCTGGGAATTCGTGGCGCTGGCAAGCTGCGCCGTGGGCATCTTCGCCGGCTGGCGCCGCGCGGCGCTCAAGGAACAGCGCATCCGGCTGGTGGTGACGCAGCTCCTCCACTGGGGCGCCTTCCTCGCCGCGATGAATCTCGTGTTCCTGCCGAGCGTGCAGGCAGTGGCCGACGCCGATTCCACCAGCCTCATCGTGCTCCTGCTGCTGGCGCTGGGCACCTTCGTGGCCGGTGTCCACACCCAGTCGTGGCGCATGGGTCTGAACGGCGTGTTCATGGCCCTGTGCGTTCCGGCCGTGGCATGGCTGGACCAGTCGGCGCTGTTCGTGGCGCTGGTCGGCGCCGCGGCGGTGGCGCTGGCCGGCTTCGTGCTGTGGGCGCGCCCGCGGATCTGAGGGGGCCTCCCCCGGCCGAACAGCCGAAACCAGCACTGCTCCCCGGACAAGCGACGGCGTAGCCGAAGCGCTGATCCGGGGCCCAGCGCGAAACTCCCCGCGCAGCGGGACAAAGCCCAAGGGGGCAGGTCAGGTAGCGCCTTCGGTGGTCTCTTGCGCTGGGCCCCGGCTCGCATTCCGCTTCGCTGCATGCGTCCGGGGCGCGAGGGCGGTTCCGACCCTCGCCCCGCCGCCCTTCACCTCCGCCCGAGGGCCCGGGCGATGTCGGCCTGAAGCTGCGGCACCAGCTCGGCGTCGAAATAGGGGTTCTTCTTCAGCCAGCCGGTGTTGCGCCACGAGGGGTGGGGCAGGGTGTAGACCGCCACCGGATGGGCGAGCTGTTCCCCTGCAGCACGCACCGCCCGCCAATTGGCCACCGTCTCGGTCAGGCTCGGCTTCAGGTGGGCCGCGAGCCCGAGGCGCGACAGGTGATAGGCCTGCGCCGGCCGCCCCACGGCGAGGATCAGACGGAACGGCGGCAGGGTGGAAAACAGCGTGTCGTGCCAGGTGGCGACACATTCCCGCCGGGGCGGCAGGTCACCCCCCGCCGCATCCTGTCCGGGAAAGCAGAAGCCCATGGGAGCGATGGCGATGCGGGCGGCATCGTAGAAGGTTGCCTTGTCCACCCCCATCCAGGCCCTGAGGCGATCGCCCGAGGCATCGGTGAAGGGCAGGCCGGAGAGGTGCACCTTCGTGCCCGGCGCCTGGCTCGCAATCAGGATGGAGGCGGCGGCGGACACCTGAAGCACCGGCCGCGGCTCATGGGGAAGGGGCGCCCCGCGCGGCGCCTCGCGGCAGACCCGGCAGGCGCGGATGCGCGCGACCAGCGCGTCGAGATCGCCGTCAGAGGTCGCGCTCAAGCCCGTCCTCGGCCACGGTGAAATGGGTCGTGTCCACCTCGCCCCGCCGCGCCCACATCTCGTCGCCCATGTGGGTGAGCAGGATGTGCTTGGCCCCCAGCGCTTCGCGCTTTTCCGCGATGGTCTCATAGGCCATGTGGCCGTGAGGGCTGCCGGCGAAGGCGAAGCACTCGCAGATGAAGAGGTCCGCCCCGGCGGCGATGGGCAGGAGCGCATCGGTCCACTGCGTGTCACCCGAGAAGGCAATGGTGCGCCTGCCGTCGGTGAGCCGCAGCGCGGTGGAGGGTGCGCCCGAGCCGTGGATCACCTCGGCGGTGGTGAGGGTGAGGGGGCCGTGCTGCGAGGTCGAGCCGGGCTCGACTTCCCTCACCTCGAAATCGAACCGCCAGGCATTGCTGGCCATCTTCGGGAACAGCACCTCCATGGCCGCGTCCAGGCGCGCCTTCGTGCCAGGCGGGCCGATGATGGTCAGCGGTTCGCTGCGGCGGTGGACGAACTGGCCGTCGAGCAGCAGGAAGGGCAGGCCGCCGAAGTGATCGCCGTGCAGATGGCTGAGGAACACCTGCCGCACGCCCTGCGCCTGCAGGCCGAGCCGGTGCGTCTGAACAAGGGCGCTCGCGCCGAAGTCGAGGGTCGCGACATGCCCGTCCGTCTCGATCCGGTAGCAGGAGTTGCCCCGCCCGCCCGAGCCGAACGCATCGCCGCAACCCACAACTGTAAGCTTCATGATCTCAGGCCTTCGCGCTCGGCCGCTGGGAGACGACATCGTACCAGCGCTTGAGGTGGGTCTGGTGCTCGGACACCTCGGTGCGGATCACCCGCAGGAAATCCACCGCCACCAGCATGGTAATGTCCGCCGCCGTGAAGCGGGGGCCGGCGATGAACGCCCGGTCGGCCAGCTGGTCGTTGAAAAAGCCAAGCGCGGCGAGGACCTTCGGCTTGTTCGCCTCGCCCCATTCGGGCACCTGCGGCACCTCCATCTGGGCCATGGCGGGGTTGAGGTGCCGCAGCACCATCATGATGGGATAGAACAGGTCCAGCTCCACCCGTCGCTGCCACATCTCTACCAGCCCCTGCTCCTCCGGCGTGCGGCCGAACAGGTTGGGTTCGGGCTGCAAGGCCTCGAAATAGCGGCAGATGGCGATGGTCTCGGCGATGGCCGTGCCGTCGTCGAGCACGAGGAGCGGCACGCGCTGGCGAGGATTGAGGCCGGTGAACTCCGGGCTCTTGTGCTCGCCCTTGCCCAGGTCGATGGGCTCGAGCGGCACGGAAATTCCCTTTTCCGCCAGGAAGATGCGGACGCGGCGCGGGTTCGGCGCACGGTTGGTGTCATAGAGCTTCATGGCGGCGCGCCTCCCCGGCGTGGTTGTTGTGGCCCGCGAAAGACCATGCCTTCGTCGACCGCGCAAGGGTGCGCAGGGTCCGCCGGCCCGGTCCACGATCACGGGCCGCGCGGATGCTCGGCCCGGTAGTCGGCGGGACGCTGGAAGCTGCCGGCCCACAGGCCCCGCCGCGCCGCCCGCGCTGTTGCCTCCTCGCTCTGGTAGGCATGACCGAGATAGGCGACGGCGAGCCCCTTGCCGACCATCAGCGCCGCGAGGTCGGTGCCGCCTACGGTGCAAAGAGCCAGCGGCCGCCTGTATTTGTCGCGCTTCTCGGCCCGGCAGGAGACGATCCCGCCAGCGAGCGCCTCTTCCAGCGCCGCCCGCGCCGCCTCGCCGCAGCGCCAGGGGCGGCCCTCCCGCTCGCAGGTCTGGCGCAGCTCCGGTGCATCGATGCCGGAGAGGCGGATGTGCGTGCCGGCGATGTCCAGCGTGTCCCCATCCACCGCCTCGGCGCGGCCTTCGAGATGCTCGGCGCGCGACAGCATTTCCACCGCCACGGCGAGCACGGCGAGGATCACGGCGGCACGCAGAATATCGAACAGACGCATGGGCTTGATGGGTCCCGCCTCGGCCGCGGCACGGGTGCGGGGCGGCTGGCGGGGAGGATGGGGCGGGGGCGTTAACCAATCGTTAACCCACCTGCAGCAGGAGTCGGAGCCAAGGTGACGTTCCGCAGGGTGGTCGATTCCACCGACACTCCGTCCGCGAAGGGCTCCCGCCGCATGTCCGGCCCCCTCTGCCTCCCCCTCGGCCCTGCCGCGGCCTCCCAACCGGAGCCGGCGGACGCGGAAGAGGGATTCGCGGCTCCGGCGGTGCTCCCCGCGAAACTCCTGCTTATCGCCATTTCCGCCGTTGCCGGCGTCACGCTGGCGGGCGGCGCCGTCGCCGGACCGGCCGTCGCGCTGCTCGGCGCCGCTGTCGCCGCCATCAGCGTCTTTCTTGTCGCCCGGCACGTCCGGCGCCTTGATGCGGCGCGGGTCGCGGCCGAGGTCCGGGCATCGGAAGCGGAGGCGGAGAGCCGGCGGGTGGCGGCGGAAAGCCTCGCCAAGTCGCGCTTCCTGGCCGAAATGAGCCACGAGCTGCGCACGCCGCTCAACACGGTGATGGGCTTTTCCGAGATGATGGCGGAGGAGGTGCTGGGTCCGCACCGCATTCCGGCCTATGGCGGCTATGCCCGCGACATCCACGGCGCCGGCCGGCATCTGCTGGCGCTCGCCGACGATCTGCTCGATCTCGCCCGCATCGAGAGCGGCCACCGCACGCTGGTGGAGACGCCCGTGCGCCTCGATGCGCTCGCCGAGGATTGCCTCGCCATGATGCGCCCCCTCGCGGCCGAGCGGCGGCTGCGCCTGTCACTGGAGCAGGGCGCAACGGTGCGGCTGTGGGGCGACGAGCGGGCGATCCGGCAGGTCGCGCTTAACCTTTTGACGAATGCTGTAAAGTTCACCCCGGTGGAGGGGCAGGTGCGGCTCGTGACCGGGCTCAGCCCCGATGGCGGCGCCATGCTCATCATCGAGGACAGCGGCCCGGGCATCGCCGATGGCGAACTCCCGCTGGGGGCCGCCCACGCCCGCGAGAGCCGGCTCGATTTGACCACCGGCCGGGGCGCGGGCCTTGGCCTTGCCATCGCGCGGGGCCTCGCGACCCTTCATGGGGGCGAGCTGGAGCTGGCCCGCCGCGCGGGTGGCGGGACGCGAGCGCGGGTGACGTTTCCGCCCGCCCGTACCCTGCGCGGCGCCTGATTCAGCCTTCGGAGACGCCGGCCTCGGCGAAGGTCGCCATGCCGCGATGGCAGGCGACGGCCGCTTTCACCACGCCGATGGACAGCGCGGCGCCCGAGCCTTCGCCCAGCCGCATGCCGAGATCGAGCAGCGGCACAAGCCCGAGCCGGTCCAGCAACTGGCGGTGGGCCTTCTCTGACGAGACGTGCCCGGCGAGGCAATGGTCCAGCGCGGACGGGTTCATGGCATGGAGCACGGCGGCGGCGGCCGTCACCACATAGCCGTCCAGCACCACGGGCACCTTCTCGTGCCGCGCGGCGATGATGGCGCCCGCGATGGCGGCGATCTCCCGCCCGCCGAGGTGCCGTAGCACTTCGAGCGGATCGGAGAGATGATCCTTGTGGAAGGCGACGGCGGCGCGGACCGCCGCGATCTTGCGATCCAGAACCTCGCCGGCGGCGCCGGTTCCTGCGCCCACCCACTCCTCGGCCGTGCCGCCGTAAAGGCCATGGCAGAGGGCGGCGGCGACGGTGGTGTTGCCGATGCCCATTTCGCCGAGGCACAGCAGGTCAGACCCGCCGGCGATGGCCTCCATGCCGAAGGCCATGGTGGCAGCGCAGGCCTTCTCGTCCAGCGCGGCGTTGGTGGTGATGTCGGGGGTGGGATAGTCGAGGGCGAGGTCGAACACCCGGAGCCCGGCGTCGAACGTGGCGCAGATCTGGTTCACCGCCGCCTTTCCGGCGGTGAAAGTGGCCATCATCTGCTTGGTCACGGCGCCGGGATAGGGCGACACGCCCAGCTCCGCCACGCCGTGGGTGGCGGCGAACACCGCCACCATTGGGCGGTTGACGGTGGGCATGGAATTGCCCTGCCAGGCGGAGAGATGGGCGGCGATGGCTTCGAGCCGCCCGAGCGCGCCGGGCGGCTTCACCAACTGCTCCTGCCGGGCGAGGGCCGCCTCGCGGGCGCCCTCATTGGGGCCGGGCAGGGTGGCGACGAGCTGGCGGATGTCGTCGAAGGGCGAGCCGGAATCTTGCGGGAACATCGGGCGGAATGACCTCTGGGCACCGGCATCGCCGGGCGGGGAACGCTGCCGCTCAATAGAGCGGGCGCCCCGATCCGGCAAATCCGACCCGCCGCCCGGCGGAGCGCCCGGTGCCGCTCAGCCGCCCTGCTGGGCCTGGGAGACGTGGTCGCGCAGCTCCTGCAGCGAGGCGAAGCGGACGACGCCGGTGGGCAGCTCGGCCTGGATCGAGCCGTCCGAATAGAGCGTATAGGCCATGCCGCCGACGATGCCGGACTTCAGGATGCGCGGCTCGTCCGGCTCGCGCGCGGGAGCGGGCGGGGCGATGGGGGCCGGCTCGAGCGGTGCCGCGCGGGCAGGGCGGGGCGGGGGCTCATAGCCGGTGCGCGGGCGGGGCGGCGC
>JAEZMT010000064.1 GCA_023442085.1 Pseudomonadota bacterium
TCAGGCCGCCATGGCCTTGGTGAGGTTCTCGGACACCTTGTCGAGGAAGCCGGTGGTGGAGAGCCACTTCTGGTCGGCGCCGACGAGGAGGGCGAGGTCCTTGGTCATGTCGCCGGCCTCGACCGTGTCCACGCAGACCTTCTCCAGCGTTTCGGCGAACTTCGCGAGTTCGGCATTGTCGTCGAGCTTGGCGCGGTGGGCGAGGCCCCGGGTCCAGGCGAAGATGGAGGCGATGGAGTTGGTGGAGGTCTCCTTCCCCTTCTGATGCTCGCGATAGTGGCGGGTGACGGTGCCGTGGGCGGCTTCTGCCTCCACCGTCTTGCCGTCGGGCGTCATCAGCACGGAGGTCATCAGGCCGAGCGAGCCGAAGCCCTGGGCCACGATGTCGGACTGCACGTCGCCGTCGTAGTTCTTGCAGGCCCACACATAGCCGCCGGACCACTTGAGGGCCGAGGCGACCATGTCGTCGATGAGGCGGTGCTCATAGGTGAGGCCGCGCTTGTCGAACTCGGCCTTGAACTCGGCCTCGTAGACCTCCTGGAAGATGTCCTTGAAGCGGCCGTCATAGGCCTTGAGGATCGTGTTCTTGGTGGAGAGGTAGACCGGATAGTTGCGCAGCAGGCCGTAGTTCAGCGAGGCGCGGGCGAATTCGCGGATCGACTCGTCGAGATTGTACATGGCCATGGCCACGCCGGCGCCGGGGAAGCTGTAGACTTCCTTCTCGATCTTCGTGCCGTCCTCGCCGACGAAGGAGATGGTCAGCTTGCCCTTGCCGGGCACCTTGAAGTCGGTCGCGCGATACTGGTCACCGAAGGCATGGCGGCCGACGATGATCGGCTGCGTCCAGCCCGGCACGAGGCGCGGCACGTTCTTGCAGATGATGGGCTCGCGGAAGATCACGCCACCAAGGATGTTGCGGATGGTGCCGTTGGGCGACTTCCACATCTCCTTGAGCTTGAACTCCTCGACGCGGGCCTCGTCCGGCGTGATGGTGGCGCACTTCACGCCCACGCCATGCTTCTTGATGGCCTCGGCGGCGGCGATCGTGACCTGATCGTTGGTGGCGTCGCGATTCTCGACGGAGAGGTCGTAATACTCGAGGTCGATGTCGAGATAGGGGTGGATCAGCTTGTCCTTGATGTACTGCCAGATGATCCGGGTCATCTCGTCGCCGTCGAGCTCGACGACCGGATTTGCCACCTTGATCTTCGCCATGGGACGGCCTTTCGCGACTGCTCAATGAGCCTTGGTAGAGCGGGGGAGGCGATGGCGACGGTTTCGGCGCCAACCGGCCTCCGGCAAGGGCCGCTATAGCACCGGTGCAGTGCGGCGCAAGACGGAAACCCGGCTAATGCGGTGAGATCGTTTCTCACGCCGGGTCGACCGGATGCCCTGGCCCTCGACACGTCCGGCCGGTCTGTGCGAACAGAGCCGGCACAAGGAGAGCACATGCCGGGTTCGGGTACCGACAGCACCAAGCCGTGGACGGCCGGAGGGCCGCTCGTCATCCTGGTGGAGCCGCAGCTCGGGGAAAATATCGGCTCGGCGGCGCGCGCCATGGGCAATTTCGGCCTGTCGCGCCTGCGCATCGTCAACCCCCGCCAAGGATGGCCCAACGACCGGGCGCGCACATTCGCTGCCGGGGCGGACCGCATCCTCGACGAGGCCCAGCTTTTCCCGGACTTGCGGGCAGCGCTTCATGACGTGAAGTTCGCCTTCGCCACAACCGCCCGCGAGCGCGGCATGGCCAAGACCGTGGTGGGGGCCGATACCGCCGCCGCGGAAGCGCGGAGCCGCATGGCGGCCGGCGAGGAAGTGGCGCTGGTGTTCGGCCGCGAACGCACCGGGCTCTATACGGAGGAGGTATCCTTGTGCGATGCCATCCTCACCCTTCCGGTGAACCCGGCCTTCGCCTCGCTCAATCTCGCCACCTGCGTGGCGGTGACGGCCTATGAGTGGTCGAAGGCGGAAAGCGGCGGGGCCTTGCCCTTCGCGCCGCCGGATCGCTCGCCCCTCGCCGACAAGGGCGACCTCTTCGCCTTCTTCGACCATCTGGAGACGGCGCTGCAGACCTCCGGCTTCTTCCGCTCGCCGGAGAAGGCGCCCTCCACCATCCGCAACCTGCGCAACATCTTCCACCGGCTGGGCCTCACCCGGCAGGACCTCGCGACCCTCCATGGCGCGGTGACGGCGCTGGAGGAGGGCCGGGAAGGGCGCGAGGCGCGCAAGGCGGAGAACAACGCCCGCGCCGCCGCCCGCAAGGCCGGCACCGGCGAGGCCAGCTGAGCCGGCCTTCTGAAGAGGCCGTCCCAAACGAAAACGGGCGCCCCAGGGGGCGCCCGCTCTCTTTCGGATGAAGGTCGATCAGACCGAGTAGTACATCTCGAACTCGACCGGGTGCGGCGTCATCTCGAAGCGCATGACCTCGGCCATCTTCAGGTCGATGTAGGACTCGATGAAGTCCTTCTGGAACACGTCGCCCTTCAGCAGGTACTCGTGGTCCGCCTCGAGGGAGGCGAGGGCCTCACGGAGCGAGCCGCAGACGGTGGGGATCTGCTTCAGCTCGGCCGGGGGCAGGTCGTAGAGATCCTTGTCCATGGCCTGGCCGGGGTCGATCCGGTTCAGGATGCCGTCCATGCCCGCCATGAACAGGGCCGCGAAGGCGAGGTAGGGGTTCGCGCCGGGATCGGGGAAGCGAACCTCGACGCGCTTGGCCTTCGGGTTGTTGGTGTAGGGGATGCGGCAGGAGGCCGAGCGGTTGCGCGCCGAATAGGCGAGCAGCACGGGAGCCTCGTAGCCCGGGACCAGACGCTTGTAGGAGTTGGTCAGCGGGTTGGTGAAGGCATTCAGCGACTTCGCATGCTTGATGATGCCGCCGATGTACCACAGGCAGTAGTCGGAGAGATCGGCATACTTGTCGCCGGCGAAGAGGGGCTTGCCCTCCTTCCAGATCGACTGATGCACGTGCATGCCCGAGCCGTTGTCGCCGAACACCGGCTTCGGCATGAAGGTCGCCGTCTTGCCGTAGATGTTGGCCACCTGATGGATGCAGTACTTGTAGACCTGAAGGTGGTCGGCCATGGTCACCAGCGAGCCGAACTTGAGGCCGAGCTCGTGCTGGGCGGAGGCCACCTCGTGGTGGTGCTTCTCCACCTTGGCGCCCATCTTGGCCATGGCGGCCAGCATCTCGGAGCGCATGTCCTGCGCCGAGTCGATGGGGGGCACGGGGAAGTAGCCGCCCTTGGTCTTCACCCGGTGGCCGAGGTTGCCACCCTCATATTCGGTGTCGCCATTGGTCGGCAGCTCGATGGAGTCGAGCTTGAAGCCGGTGTTGTACGGGTCCGCCTTGAAGCGAACGTCGTCGAAAATGAAGAACTCGGCCTCGGGGCCGAAATACACCGCGTCGCCCACGCCGGTGGACTTGGCATAGGCCTCGGCCTTCTTGGCGATGGAGCGGGGGTCGCGGCCGTAGGGCTGGCCCGTGGTGGGCTCGAGCACGTCGCAGACGATGGAGATCGTGGTCTCCGAGAAGAAGGGGTCGATGCAGGTGGTCGTCGGATCCGGCATGAGCAGCATGTCGGACTCGTTGATGGCCTTCCAGCCGGCGATGGACGAACCGTCGAAGGCGGTGCCCTCGGTCAGGAATTCCTCGTCGACCATGCCGATGTCGAACGTGACATGCTGCCACTTGCCGCGCGGATCGGTGAAGCGCAGGTCGACATATTTCACGTCCTCGCTCTTGATGAGGTCGAGGACGTCCTTGGCCGTCTTGGTCGTCATGGGGTTTGCTACCTTTCTGCTGGCCTGCAGTTCGTTTCTTGGACGATTTGTTTCGAACGCGTCAGATCGCGTCGAGGCCGGATTCGCCGGTCCGGATACGGATCGCTTCTTCGATGGATGACACGAAGATCTTCCCGTCTCCGATGCGCCCGGTCTGGGCCGCGCGGCGAATGGCATCGACGGCCCGGTCTACCATATCGTCGGAGAGGACAACCTCGATTTTCACCTTCGGCAGGAAATCGACCACATATTCGGCACCGCGGTACAGCTCGGTATGGCCCTTCTGGCGGCCGAAGCCCTTGGCCTCCGTCACCGTGATGCCTTGCAGGCCGACGTCCTGAAGGGCTTCCTTCACCTCATCGAGCTTGAAGGGCTTGATGATCGCCTCGATCTTCTTCATCCGCTCCGTCTCCCTGACCCGGTCCGCCGCCGCACGGTCGAGCCGCCTCTTGTAAGCATGATATGTGCCATGCCTTGCGCCATTTGCCCATGCAGAAGACGCGCAAGCGGGGCGCCCTAATATGCCTAGTTAATAGTCTAAACGATGAAATATTGGGCGGTATTTCAGAGTTATCGCACGCCGACATGAGCATGATCTGGGCATCTGAGGAACGGGAAGCCGATGCACGCACTGCTTGATCCCAACGAAATGGCGCGCGCGGACAAATTCGCCGTCGAAATGGGCACGCCGTCCCAGACTTTGATGGACCGCGCCGGCACCGCCGTCGCCGATGCGGTCGCGCGATATCCCTATCCCACCCGCATCCTCGTGCTCTGCGGGCCGGGCAACAACGGCGGCGACGGATTCGTGGCCGCGCGGGTTCTGGCGCAGCGCGGCTTCAAGGTGCGCCTTGCCCTGCTGGGGGATCGGGACAGGCTGACCGGTGATGCCCGGCGCGCCGCGGAGCGCTGGCGCGGGGCCGTGGAGGAGCCGGCCGCCATCGACCTCGACGAGGCCGGCGTGATCGTGGATGCGCTATTCGGTGCCGGCCTGGCCCGCGAGCTCGACGGAGCGGCGCGGGCTCTGGTGGAGCGCATGGCGCAGTCCGGCAAGCCGATCATCGCCGTGGACCTGCCCTCGGGTCTCGATGGTGCCACCGGAAAAGTGCGCGGTGCGGCGGCGCAGGCGGTGGAGACAGTCACCTTCTTCCGCCGCAAGCCGGGCCACCTCCTGGAGCCGGGGCGCAGCCTGTGCGGGCGGGTGCGGGTCGCCGACATCGGCATTCCCGACGCGGCGCTGGACGCGATTCGCCCGCAGGCCTTCGTGGACATGCCCGACCTCTGGCGCGATGCCTTCCCGGTGCCCGCCTCCAGCGGGCACAAATACACGCGCGGCCACGCCGTCGTTGTGAGTGGCCCGGCCTGGACCTCCGGGGCCGCCCGCTTGTCCGCGCGGGGTGCGTTGCGGGCGGGGGCAGGGCTCGTCACCATCGCTCTGCCGCGCGACGCACTGCCGCTTCAGGCCGCATCCTACGCCGCCATCATGCCCCGCCCGGTGGACGACCCAGGGGAACTGGCGGACCTGCTGGCTGACGCCCGTCTGAACACGGTGGTGCTGGGGCCGGGGCTTGGCAGCGGTGCGGAGGCGCGCGCCAGGATCGACATCGCCGCGCCCGGCCGGCGGCTGGTGCTCGATGCCGATGCGCTCACCAGCTACGAGGGGGTGCCGTGGGCGCTGGCTCAGGTCGCCGCCCGAACCGCCGGGCTGATTGTGACGCCGCATGAGGGCGAATTCGCCCGCATGTTTCGGGGCGATGCGGAGATTCTGGAGGCCCCCTCCAAGCTCGCCCGCACCCGAGCGGCGGCTCGGCGACTGGGGGCCGTGGTGATCCTGAAGGGTCCCGACACGGTGATCTCCCATCCGGATGGTCGCGCCGCCATCGCCGAGAATGCGCCAGCTTATCTCGCGACCGCGGGGGCAGGGGATGTGCTGGCGGGCATCGCCGGAGGCCTGCTTGCACAGGGCATGGCGCCGTTCGAGGCCGCCTGTGCCGCGGTCTGGCTGCATGGGGAGGCCGCGCGGGAAGCCGGGCCGGGGCTGATCGCTGACGACCTCCCCGAGGCACTGCGCGCGGTGTATAGCCGGCTATTTTCAATACTCGAAAAATCTTGACGCAAGCTAGCGAATCAGATCGTCGAGAAAAGGCGTCTGCGAGCCGGTGCGCCGAGCCAACGCACGATTTAGACGCTGGCCGCGTCTGCGCCGCGCAAAAATAAGTGGCTGTTGTTGCGCGATAATCCGTCAGGCCGTGACCTGATACGTGCCCGAAGCCACGACCTCGCCGTCTCCGCCACGTTGCGCCGTGACGCTCCAGGTGCCAGGCGTCTGGGCAAGAAGGGCCACCCTTACTGTCGCTTTAGCCGGCACAGGAACTGTGTCGTGCCACCAGGGCTTCCAGCCGTCATCGAGGCCGTCTAGGAGTCGCACGGCGTGGCCGGCTACATGAACAGCAACGGGCGCGTCGAGGCTGTTGGCCAGCGTCAGAACCATTGCCCTGCCTGACTTCACGGTGCCCAGGGATGCGGGCGCGCCGCTCTTCCCGCCGATCGGCAGTTCAACCCGCACCGCATCCTTGAGCGGAATTTCAGCCGGCAAATCATTCTGCGGGAGCGCAGCGGGAGGGCCGGAGGGCATGGGGCCCGCCGGACCGACCGGCGTGACAACGGCGAGCCGGATCGGGTCCTGGGCGGTCTCGATCTCGATAATGGTGGCGTCCGCATCGTCGATGGTCGCCGCCACATCCACCCGCCCGCCCGGCGCGATCTGGACCCGGCCGTCCTTCAGCTCGAACGGCTGGGCGACAGGCTGTCCGTCGATTGCAATGGCGTAGACGGCCGGCCCCTTGAGCCGCAGCCGCAGGAAGAGCGGGGTCGCGTTGACCAGTCGCAGGCGGCTGCGCCCGCTGGCCGGGCCCTGGAAGGTGGGGGAGAACTCGCCGTTGACCGGGAAGATCGGCACCCCGCTTTCGGGCGGAAAGGACTGGATAAACAGAAGGTTGTCCGACGCGTAGGCGGGCGCGCCCGGCTCATCCACGATCAGCGCGCCGGACAGTGCGCGGCGGGCGAGGGCAGGGGAGGAGGCGTGATACCAGTAAGTGCCCGCATCCTTCGGCGTGAGCCGGATCAGCTTGTTCTGTCCGCCCGCGACCGGCGCCGACGCAGCGGAAGCTGCGTCCGCGGGTAGGCGCACGCCTTGCCACGTCAGGGCGACGCTCTCCTTGAGTGCATTGGCGAACTGGACGGAAAGCTCGCTGCCCTTCTTCACCCGCAGCACCGGGCCCGGCAGGGAATCGTTGAAGAGTGCGAGGTTGCCCTGTCCGGCGATGGCCGGACGCGTACCCTCGGCAGCTGTGAGCGCCACCGGGGCGGCGGCCTGTCCCTGCGCCAGCGCCCATT
>JAEZMT010000073.1 GCA_023442085.1 Pseudomonadota bacterium
GGACATGGAAATCCTCAACAAGCCGCTCAAACCCGCCGCGCTCCGGGCCATCCTCGCCCACTGGCGCATCGCCCGCGCCGCCGCCGAATAGTCTTTCGCCGGCTTTCCGCGCGTCCTTTCCGCCACAGGGCGCGCGCTTCGCGATTAAGCCCCCGTTCATCCCCATGAACGCCCAATAAACGCCGCCTTCAGCCAGCGTTATGGGGACGTGCCATAGAAGCACGCCTCCGCGGCATGGAAGTGTTACCAACTTGTTAATATTTGTAACACTTCCACGCTTAACTCGACGCGCGAATACTTTTGGAGCGTGGCTATGACGATCACGATCAACGTTCCCGTCTTCCCGCTGCGGAAAGAGATCGACGCCCGCAAGCGTCGTCTCCGTTTCCCCCTGAGCTTCTCCTCGCGTGGCTGCAAGGCCGCGGATGAGGCCCCGGCCAATTCCCGCTACACCGAGGCTGGACTCGAATTCGACGTGACCGGCATCGCCCGGCATCCGCGCGGCCCCAAGGGCAACTGAGGCCGGAGGCCGGCCCCCAGAGGGCCGGCGCGGCTGCGACGCCGGCTTTATGGCGCCGTGCGGCATCATCCGATAAGGTCGCGCCCGAACGGCAACAGCGCGCGGCCAGAAACAAGATGACGGACTTCAATTCCGCCCCGGCAACAGGCGACGAGACCCGCGGCACCTCGGCCGATACCCATTTCGGCTATCGTACGGTGCCCCTCGCCGAGAAGCAGGCGCTGGTGGACGACGTGTTCCACAAGGTGGCGCGGCGCTACGACATCATGAACGACCTCATGTCCGGTGGCCTGCACCGGGCATGGAAGGATGCGCTGGTCTCCAAGGTGCGCCCACCCCAGGGGGCGCGTCCCTTCCACCTGCTCGACCTCGCCGGCGGCACTGGAGATGTCTCCTTCCGCGTGGTCGAGGCCGGCGGCCCGGGCACCGATGCCGTGGTGGCCGATATCAACACCGACATGCTGGCCGTGGGCCGCGAGCGCGCCGAGAAGCGCGGCCTTTCGGATCGCGTCCGTTTCGAGGAGGCGAACGCCGAGGCCCTGCCCTTCCCGGACATGAGCTTTAACGCCGTTACCATCGCCTTCGGCATCCGCAACGTGCCGCGCATCGATCTTGCCCTCAAGGAGATGCGCCGCGTGCTGAAGCCAGGCGGGCGCGCCTTCGTGCTGGAATTCTCGAAGGTGGACGTGCCGCTCTTGGACAAGGTCTATGACGCCTTCTCCTTCCGCGTGATCCCCCAGATCGGCAAGCGCGTGGCGGGGGATGCGGAGCCCTACCAGTATCTGGTGGAATCCATCCGCCGCTTTCCTCCGGCGGAGGCGTTCGCGGGCATGATGCGGGAGGCCGGGTTCGCCCGCGTCACCTTCACCCGCATGACCGGGGGCGTGGTCGCCCTCCATTCGGGCTTCCGCATCTGATGGCGGTCCCCTGCGGCCGGAGGCCTCGGCCATGATCGTCCTTCTCGTCGCCGATGCCTGGCGCCTCGCCCGCGCCGGCTATGTGCTCGCCCGCGAGGGCGTGCTCTCGCTCGTCTCGCCGGCCGCCGCGCCGCCGCTGGCGCGCCCGCTCCTCGACATCGCCCGGCTGATCGCCCGCAAGGATGCCGGCGACCGGCGCGCGCGCTTCTCCGCCGCGCTGTCGCGGCTCGGCCCGTCCTATGTGAAGCTCGGCCAGTTCCTCGCCACCCGGCCGGACGTGGTGGGCGCCTCGGTGGCGCGCGACCTCGAGGTGCTTCAGGACCGCATGCCGCCCTTCGGGCAGGCCGTGGCTGAGGCGACGGTCGCCGACACGTTCGAGCGGCCGGTGAAGGACGTGTTCGCGGTGTTCGGCCCGGCGGTGGCCGCCGCCTCCATCGCCGAGGTGCACAAGGGCGAGGTGATCGAGCCGGATGGCCAGCGCCGCGTGGTGGCGGTGAAGATCCTGCGGCCCGGCGTCAACCGCCGCTTCGCATCCGACATGGGCACCTTCCGCCGCATCGCCGCCTTCGCCGAGCACAATTTCGCCGAGGCCCGCCGCCTGCGGCTGGAGACGGTGGTTGATACGCTGGCCCGCTCCGTTTCCATGGAGATGGACTTGCGCCTCGAAGCCGCGGCCTATGCGGAGCTGGCCGAGAACACGCAGGACGATCCGGAAGTCCATGTCCCTCGCGTGGACTGGGACCGCTCCGGCCGCGAGGTGCTGACCACCGAGTGGATCGACGGCATCAAGCTCTCCGACAAGGAGGCCATCATCGCCGCCGGGCATGATCCCAAGGAGATCGCCCGCATCGTCATGCAGACCTTCCTGCGGCAGGCCATGCGCGACGGCTTCTTCCATGCCGACATGCATCCGGGCAACCTGTTCGTGGATGCGCGGGGCCGCCTCGTGGTGGTGGATTGCGGCATCATGGGCCGGCTCGGCGTGAAGGAGCGGCGCTTCCTCGCGGAAATCCTCTACGGCTTCATCACCCGCAACTGGCGGCGCACGGCGGAAGTGCATTTCGAGGCGGGATATGTGCCCTTCCACCATTCGGTGGACGATTTCGCCCTCGCCATCCGCGCCATCGGCGAGCCCATCCACTCGCGCACCGCCGACCAGATCTCCATGGCCCGCCTGCTGGCGCTGCTGCTGGAGGTGACGGCCCTGTTCGACATGCAGACCCGGCCGGAACTCCTCCTCCTCCAGAAGACCATGGTGGTGGTGGAGGGCGTCGCCCGCTCGCTGGACCCGCAGCTCGACATGTGGCGCACCGCCAAGCCGGTGGTGGAGGACTGGATCGCCGGCAATCTCGGCCCTGTCGGCCAGTTGAAGCGCGCCGGCTCCGGCCTCGGCGAGATGGGCCATTTCGCCGCCACCCTGCCCGGCCTCCTCACCCGCACCGCCCGCGTGGTGGAGCAACTGGACGAGGCGACCCGCGACGGCCTGCGCCTTTCCCCCTCCTCGCTGGAGGGCATCGGCCGCGCCGAGGCCAAGCGCGCCTTCTGGGGCAATGTGGCGCTGTGGGTGATCGCCGCGGCGCTGCTTGGCATCTGGCTTGGCTGACGAAAGATATCGTCGACCTGCCCCTTCGACATGTGAACTTATGCGTCTCGTGTCGTTTTTTCCGGAAATCTCGGAAACCGCGATTTCTTGCCGGGGACGGCGCAGTCTCTGCGCCGTCTTGCGAACAACTCGCATACTTTTCACGTATTGCTTTGTCCTTCCCGCAAAACTAAGTCAGCCCCAAGATGGCTCCAGCCGAGGCCAAGCATCCCACCTGGGACAGCTTACGCAAGGTGCGGAGCCCCGGACCGGCGCGCCGAGCCATCGGCAGGCCATCCCCGGGCTAGCGAGAAGGACTTTCCCATGGCGAACACGACGGCAGAGCTCGACGCGCTGCTGATGCAGCGCTCTCTGACGGACGCGGAGCTTCTCGCGGCCGCCGACGCCGCGGCGGACTTCCGCATCCTCCCCGATGCCACCGTCATCAAGATCGGCGGACAGAGCGTGATCGATCGCGGCCGCGCCGCCCTCTACCCGCTGGTGGACGAGATCGTCGCCGCCCGCGCCAAGCACAAGCTCCTGATCGGCACCGGCGCCGGCACCCGCGCGCGCCACCTCTATTCCATCGCTGCCGGCCTCAACCTGCCGGCGGGCGTGCTCTCCCAGCTCGGCGCATCGGTGGCGGACCAGAATGCCGCCATGCTGGGCCAGCTTCTCGCCAAGCACGGCATCTCCATGGTGGACGGGGCCGGCATGTCGGCCGTGCCCCTCTATCTGGAGCAGGTGAACGGCGTCGTCTTCTCCGGCATGCCGCCCTACGGCCTGTGGACCCGCCCGGCCCCGGCCGGCGTGATCCCGCCCTATCGCACCGATGCCGGCTGCTTCCTGCTCGCCGAGCAGTTTGGCTGCAAGGCGATGATCTATGTGAAGGACGAGAACGGCCTCTACAGCGCCAATCCGAAGACCGACAAGGCGGCCACCTTCATCCCGAAGATCTCGGTGGACGAGATGCTCTCGCGGGGCCTTGCCGACTCCATCCTCGAATTCCCCATGCTCGATCTTCTGAAGAAGGCGCAGCACGTGCGCGAGGTGCAGGTGGTGAACGGGCTCGTGCCCGGCAACCTCACCCGGGCCCTCGCCGGCGAGCACGTCGGCACCATCATCACCGCGCGCTGAGAGGACCGACCATGACCGAAGCGTCCAGCATCAAGCACGTCGCCTCGCCGCTCGCGAGCCAGACCCTCCTCGACGGCGCGCTGACCCGGCCCGTGGCCGGCGTGCGCCCCATCCGCCTCCTGCCCTGGCTGCAGGTGGTGAAGATCGGCGGCCGGTCCATCATGGACAAGGGCGCCGCGGCGATCCTTCCCATCGTGGAGGAGATCCGCAAGGTGCTGCCCGAGCATCGCCTGCTGATCCTCACCGGTGCCGGCGTGCGCGCCCGCCATCTCTACGGCGTCGGCCTCGACCTCGGCCTGCCGGTGGGCTCGCTCGCCCCGCTTGCTGCCTCCGAGGCCGGCCAGAACGGCCATATCCTTGCCTCGCTGCTGGCGCCGGAGGGTGTCTCCTACATCGAGCATCCGACCATCGCGAGCCAGCTCGCCATCCACCTCACCGCCACCCGCGCGGTGGTGGGCAGCGCTTTCCCGCCCTATCACCACCATGAGTTCACGGGCAGCCGCATCCCCGTCCACCGGGCCGACACCGGCGCCTTCCTGCTGGCCGACGCGCTGGGCGCCGCCGGCCTCACCATCGTCGAGGACGTGGACGGCGTCTTCACCACCGATCCCAACGGCGCGGACGGCTCCAAGGCGGAACTGATCGCCGAGACGACCCATGCCGAGCTCGCCGCGGCCAACGGCCCGGCCACCCTGCCCTTTGACCGCGCGCTGGTGGAGGTGATGGGAACCGCCCGGCACATCGAGCGGGTGCAGGTGGTGAACGGTCTCGTGCCCGGCCGCCTCACGGCGGCTCTGCGCGGCGAGCATGTGGGCACGCTCATCCACACCGCCGCCCGGCAGAACTGAGCCTCGACGGCGGGCACCCCGTCCGGCGACACGCCCGCGCGGCTCCGGCCGCGCGGGCGCCCTTCAGCCCTGGGCGAAGCGGCGGAACTGCTTCACCACCTCGATATAGACGTCGCGCTTGAAGGGGATGATGAGGTCGACCACCGCGTCGATCGTCTCCCAGCGCCAATCCATGAACTCCGGCTTGTGCTGGCCGCCGCCGGGGCGGAGGATATCGATCTCGCCGTCCGCGCCGGTGAAGCGCAGGGCGTACCATTTCTGGGTCTGGCCCCGGTAGCGCCCCTTCCAGGCCTCGCCGGCGACACGGCCGGGCAGATCGTAGGACAGCCACTCTTCCACTTCGCCGAGCTTGGTCACCGAGCGCATGGAGGTCTCCTCATAAAGCTCGCGCAAGGCGGCCGCGTAAGGGTCCTCGCCCTTGTCGATGCCGCCCTGGGGCATCTGCCAGGAATGGGTGGCGTCCACATGCTCCGGGCCGCCGAGGCGCCGGCCGATGAACACCTTGCCGGCGGCGTTGAACACGCACAGGCCCACGCACGGGCGGTAGGGCAGATCCTGGTGCTTCTCGTGCTTCTTCGACATGGCGGCGGCCCTGATGAAATGACGTGTCCCCTGATGACGCGCCCCGCCCCGCCGCGCAAGGTGCGGCGGGCAGCGGGACGCGCGGGACGTTACGTCAGCGGGTCGCGCGATGCTGCGCAGTTCCCCTAAATGGGCCGCGCGGTGGCGCGCAGTTCCCCTTAGTGGGTCGCGCGGTGGCGCGGCAGGGCGGTGGAGCCCCAGGCGCGGATGGAGGCCCAGGTGCGCCGCTCCAGCTGGAACTGGTCCACCGGCACGGAGGCGCGCAGCGCCTTCACGCGGCACAGGCCGACGCCCGACCACTGGAAGCCGCACTTCTCCAGCACCCGGCGCGAGGCCGGATTGACCACGCGGGCGGAGCCGAGGAGGAGCGCGACATCGGTCTCGGAGAAGGCGTAGTCGATGACCGCGCGGACGGCCTCGGTGGCGATGCCGCGGCCCCAGAAGGCCTCGCCGATCCAGTAGCCGATCTCGGGCGCGGGCTCGGGCGGGCGGCGACCGTAGCTGACCATGCCGGCGAAGGTCGGATGGCCCTCGCCCTTGAGGAAGACGGCGAAGGTGGCGGCATCGGGCACGGCGGCCAAAGTCTCGACGAAGGCGTGGGCGTCGGACGGCTTGTAGGGGAACGGCAGGTTCGCGGTCATCTCCGCGATCCGGCGGTTGTTGGCGAGCTCCGCGACGGCAGCAACGTCCTCGATATGCGGCGCGCGGAGCACGAGCCGCTCGGTTTCGAGGACGGGGATACAGCTCTCCGCGAGCGGCGCTCCGGACGGTGTCTCACACAGGGTCATGGCGGGCTCCTCAAGGGCACAGACGAAGAAAAACCGGAGAGAGGGTTGTCCCGTCTCCCCGGTTCGTGTCTGAGCGTTGAGAGGCCTGCTCAGGCGCCCACCGGATCGACGAGACCGGCGGGATCCTGCATTTATCAGGTCTCGCCGTTTATTCGGCCGCCTCGGCGGCGGCAGGAACGACCGATACGTAGGTGCGGTCGTTGGCTTTGGTGCTGAAGGACACTTTGCCTTCGATGAGCGCGAAGAGGGTATGGTCCTTGCCCATGCCCACGTTCGTGCCGGGATGCCATTTGGTGCCGCGCTGGCGCACGATGATGTTGCCGGCGATGACGTCCTGGCCGCCGAAGCGCTTCACGCCAAGACGGCGACCGTCGGAATCGCGACCGTTACGGGACGAGCCGCCTGCCTTTTTATGAGCCATTGTTGCTCTCCTCGTTCTCGATCAGGCGCCGGTGGCGGCCGTGTCAGCCTTGACGGTCTCGCCCAGGCCGGAAATCTCGGTGATGCGCACGACGGTGAGGTCGGCACGGAAGCCGCGCTTGCGGCGGGAATTCTGCCGGCGGCGCTTCTTGAATGCGATCACCTTGTCGCCGCGGGTGTGCTCGACGATCTCGCCGGTCACGGTGGCGCCGTCCACGTGGGGCGCGCCGATGGCGACGGAGGAGCCGCTCAGCATCAGCACCGGGAAGGTGAAGACGGAGCCGACCTCGGCGTCGAGGTGGTCGATGGTGATCTGGTCGGCGGCGGCAACGCGATACTGCTTGCCGTTTGCCTTGATGACCGCGAACATTCTTGTCTCGCTTTCGTGTTCAGCCACGCCTCAAGGACGGGCTTCTTCGGTCGGTTTTTCGGGATGCAGGCCCATTGGCCCGCGCGAAGGTGGTCCGATATACGCCACGCCCCGAAAAGTCAACGCCGCTGGCCTTGTTGGACGGCACATCCCCTCCGCCGAGCACGGGCGGCGGCCGCGTGTTCGCGGGCTCAGACGGGAGCTGCGGCGGCCCGCTTCAAGGCATCGGCGTCCACAGGCAGCAGAACGGCCTCCGCCCGGTCGAGCACGTCGGCGAGGCGGGCGCGGGCGGCCGCGGCAAGGCCGGGATCATCGATCTGGGCCAGCGAACGCAGGGCCGCCACGAGTCTCAGCCCCACCTCCACCTGCCCGGCGCCATCGCGGGCGATAGGCCGGAAGGCGTCTTCCAGCATGTCGTCCATGGACAGCGCGGCGATGGTCACGTTGGCCGCGGCATTCTGGACGGGCAGGTTGCGGTCCGCACGCCAGCCCCAGAGAAGGCGGGTGAGGGTGCCGCTCACGTCGATCGCGGTGCCGGGGTCGTTGACGCCGGGCGACAGGGCCTTTGACGCGATCTCCGCCAACACCACCATTCCGAACCGCGGGTCCTGCTCGAAGCTGCGCACGTCACCGATGGTGACCGCCTGCCGCAGCACATCCACCAGCGCATCCTCAGGCGGCGCATCGAAAACGGCCAAAGGACGGACCGGATCGACGAAAGCACCCGGCCGCACGGCCAGGTGGCATGTCACGCCCTCGGGCAGAGCCGCCGAAAGCTGCCCCACATCCATGTGCTGCACGTATCCGATTGCGGAGGCAAAGACCGGATAGCCGGCCGGCGGCGGGCCATCGCGGACCGTCGCGCCAAGTCCGGGCCGGCACGCCAGATCCTTCAGCGCCGCTGCGGTGGCCTGCTCCGTCCGGTCGATGATCTCACCCATGCGCCCAAGGCGCGACACCCGGTCGATCCAGCGCAGGAGCGTTCCCACGACGACGGCGATGAGGACCACCGTCGCGGCGAAGAGGAGCAGCCGGCCGGCATCCGAATAGACACCGCCCACCCCACCCACGAGCGCCACGATGGAAAACAGGAAGGCGCCCACGAAAACGCTGAGCGTGCGCTGGAGCGCCGCGTCCTCGATGAGCAGCGAGGTCGCGCGCGGGGTCGCCGCCTGCGCGGCCGCCGCGAGGACCGAGACAATGGCCGACAGGCTGAACGTGACCACCGCCAGCATGCTGGAGGCCATCACCGTGAGCACGGGCGCCAGACTGTCCGAGGCAAAGGTGAGGTAGTCGGGCAGGGCATAGCCCGATGGCAGGGCAGCCGCCACAAGGACCACCGCGACGGCGGCAAGGCTGTAGGCCGATGGCCAGAACCACAGCCGATGGGCAAGGCGCTTCAGCTGGAACCGCACGCGCTCGCTCAGGATCGGGGGGATCATGCAGGCTCCGGGCTGAGGGCTTCCCGCGGGTGCGGCCGCGCCGACGACACGCCCCTCCGCTCGAACGGGAAGCTTGGCTGGAGGCGTCCGGTTGCACGCGGCCGATCACGAGGCCGTGAGGACTGCCGTCAGCTCGCCTGGCTGCGCAGGGCCATCTTTTCGCGGCGACGCTGCACCGACGAGGGAATATTCATGCCTTCCCGATACTTGGCGACGGTGCGGCGGGCGATGTCGATGCCCTCGTCCTTCAGCTTCTGCACCAAAGTGTCGTCGGAGAGCACGTCCTCCGGCGCCTCGGCCTCGATCAGCGTCTTGATGCGGTGGCGCACCGATTCCGCCGAATGCGCCTCGCCGCCGCCCGAGGCGGAGATGGCAGAGGAGAAGAAGAACTTCATCTCCACCACGCCGCGGGGGGTCGAGATGTATTTGTTGGAGGTGACGCGCGAGACGGTGGATTCGTGCATGCCGATGGCATCCGCCACCGTGCGCAGGTTCAGGGGCCGCAGGAAGCGCACGCCGTGCAGCAGGAAGGCGTCCTGCTGGCGCACGATCTCGCTCGCCACCTTCAGGATGGTGCGGGCGCGCTGGTCCAAGGAGCGGGTGAGCCAGCTCGCGCTCTGCAGGCAGTCGGCGAGGAAGCTCTTCTCTTCCTGCGACTTGGCGTGCTTCACCACGGTGGCGTGATAGGTCTGGTTCACCAGCACCCGCGGCAGCGTCTCGGAGTTCAGCTCCACGATCCAGGTGCCGTCGGCGCCGGGGCGCACATAAACGTCGGGCACCAGCGGGTGGACCACGCCGGAGCCGAACGCCAGCCCCGGCTTGGGATCGAGCCGGCGGATTTCGCCGATCATGTCCGCGAGGTCCTCGTTGTCCACGCCGCAGATGCGCTTCAGCGCGTTCCGGTCATGGCGGGCGAGGAGTTCGAGATTGGCCACCAGCGCCTGCATGGCAGGGTCGAAGCGGTCGCGCTCGCGCAGCTGGATGGCGAGGCATTCGGCGAGGTTGCGGGCACCGACGCCGGAGGGCTCGAAGGTCTGGATCAGCTTGAGGACGGCTTCCACCTCGGCGCGCGGCACGCCGAACTGCTCGGCGAGCAGGTCGAGGTCACCGGTGAAATAGCCGGTCTCGTCGATGAGGCCGATGACGTTGATGCCAATGAGCTTGCGGGCGGGGTCATTCACCGCGACGGCGAGCTGCGCTTCCAGATGGTCGGCCAGCGTCGTCTCGGCGGTCAGGAAGGCTTCGGGATTGTAGTCGTCGCCCCGTTCGCCGCCGCCGCTCCATTCGCCCATGGAAGGGCTGGAGGCGGTGGAGCCGCCGCCGGCGACGCCACGGTCGGCGGGGGCGTCATCGGGGAAGACGTTCCCGAGGTCGGTGTCGAGACGGGTCTCCATGGCGGCCCGGCTCTGTTCGTTGTCGTTGCCGGTCCAGTCGCTCGCTGGGGGCGGCTCGCCGTCGAGGCCGCCGCGCGCCATCTCCTCGCCGCGGGTTTCACGGACTTCCGGCTGCGGATCGGACCCGCCCGCGTCGCCCTCGGTGATGCGCTCCAGCAGCGGGTTGCGCTCCAGCTCGGCCTCCACATAGGCCACCAGCTCCATGTTGGAGAGCTGCAGCAGCTTGATGGCCTGCATCAGCTGCGGCGTCATCACCAGGGACTGGCTCTGCCGGAACTCCAGCTTGGGGCTCATCGCCATGAGGCAGCCCCCGCGATCTCGATGGCGGGCGCGGTGCTCACAGGCGGAACTCCTCGCCCAGATAGAGCCGCCGCACGTCGGGGCTGGAGACGATGGCTTCCGGATCGCCCTCCATCAGCACCGCGCCGGAATGGATGATGTAGGCGCGATCAATGAGCCCCAGCGTCTCGCGCACATTGTGGTCGGTGATGAGCACGCCGATGCCGCGCGAGGTGAGGTGGCGCACCAGCGCCTGGATGTCGCCCACCGCGATGGGGTCGATGCCGGCGAAGGGCTCGTCCAGCAGCATGAAGGCCGGCTTGGTGGCGAGGGCGCGGGCGATCTCCAGGCGCCGCCGCTCGCCGCCCGAAAGCGCGATGGAGGGCGACTTGCGTACGTGGGTGATCTTGAACTCTTCGAGCAGCGCCTCGGTCTCCTCGCGGCGGCGCACCCGGTTGGGCTCGGTCACCTGGAGGACGCCCATTATGTTGTCCTCCACCGACAGGCCCCGGAAGATGGAGGCTTCCTGCGGCAGGTAGCCGACGCCGAGACGGGCGCGGCGATACATGGGCAAGGGCGTGATGTCGTGGCCGTCCAGCTCGATGCGGCCGGCATCGGCCTTCACGAGGCCCGTCACCATGTAGAAGCAGGTGGTCTTGCCGGCGCCGTTGGGCCCGAGCAGGCCCACCGCCTCGCCCCGGCGGACGTTCATGCTCACGTCCTTCACCACCTTGCGCCCGCCATAGGACTTGGCGAGGCCGAAGGCGGCCAGCGCCCCGGTGGAATTGAAGGGCAGCGCGTCGCCCCCATCGCCGGGATAGGATGCGGGATAGTCCTCGTCCCCGTCGCCATCGTCGCCATAGACGGCGTCCGGCGGCATGTAGGCCCGGTGGCGGTCGTCCGGCGCGGCGCGCTCGTCATGGCCGGCGCCGGCGCGCGGATCATCCTCCCAGCCGTGGGCATTCCGGGCCTGGGAGGCCCGGGCGTCGGCCTCGAAAGCGGCATCGTCCAGATCGTCGTGAGCGCGGCCGGAGCCGGACTTTACGCCCTGCTTCGCATCCCCCGATTTCGACTTGCCGAACATGGACAGGACGTTCAACGCGACCTCCGGAAACCCGGCCCCCAGAATGGAAGGTTTAGAACGTCCAAGCCGGGGATGCAACGCCTCCATGCAAGAGGCGGGCCGCATTCAAGAGCGAGAGTGAGGCGGACTCGGGAAAATGCGATTAGTCAATTGGAAATAAAGAGAAATAATTTTGCTTGACAGTGGCGTGACAAGGTGGCGGAGGCGGCCCAACGGCCGCCGCCCCTTCCTCCTCAGCGCCTGGGGGGCTGTTGCCCACCCTGCGGGGCGTTGGGTTTCTCCGCGTCCTTGAGGCTGCCGGGGACGATGAGGCTCTCCACCCGGCCGCCCTCGAACTTGGACACACCGCTCACCAGGTCCACCACCAGCTTCTGGCCACGGATGACGTTCGGGCCCTGGGTCAGCACCACGGGCTTGCCCACCATGGTGACGGTGTTGGTCTTCATATCGAAGACGCCGCTGTCGCCGGTGGCCGTCTGCTCCTTGGTCTTCACCACCACGCCGCCGGTGGCCTCCAGCTTCTTGATCTGGCCCTTCTGGGCCGGATCGGTGCCCGCCTGCGGGGTGCCGCCGGCCTGCCCGTCCACCGAGCCCTCGTAATAGACGAGCAGATCCTTGGAGCGGAGCGTGGTGTCACCCTGGGTCACCAGCACGTTGCCCGAGAAAACCGCCACCTTGTCCTTGTCGCGGACCTCCAGCCCGTCGGCGTTGATGCGGACCGGCTGGTCGCGGTTGCGGGCGAAGCCCTGCAGCGCGTTGGGGACGTTGGAGCTGGGCGCCTGCGCCAGCGCGGGGCCGGTGACGAGAACGGCCGCCAGCGCCAGAACGAGTTTTGAAACCGGAAGGCGGCCGGAAACGGCCGTCGCAAGACGCATCATGGAGCAGGAACCGGACGTCGCGGAGGAAGGGGAGCCGGCGCCAGCGCCGGCGCGGCG
>JAEZMT010000109.1 GCA_023442085.1 Pseudomonadota bacterium
CGACGATGCAGTGACGGCCGATCACCACGTTGTGGGCAATTTGCACGAGATTGTCGATCTTGCTGCCCTCGCCGATCACCGTGTCGGTGATGGCGCCACGGTCGATGGTGGTGTT
Organism: Pseudomonadota bacterium; assembly: GCA_023442085.1. Classification (GTDB taxonomy): domain Bacteria; phylum Pseudomonadota; class Alphaproteobacteria; order Rhizobiales; family Xanthobacteraceae; genus Xanthobacter. The sequence continues at coordinate 116 of JAEZMT010000109.1, forward strand.
GGCGCCGATCTCGGCATTGTCCTGGACCACCACGCGGCCGAGCTGCGGAACCTTCACATGGCCGGCCGGGCTCGGCTGATAGCCGAAGCCATCCGAGCCGATCCGGGCTCCCGCGTGGATGATGACACCGTTGCCAAGGTAGGCGTGGATCACGCTGGCACCGGGCCCGATGGCGCAATTTCGCCCGATCCGCACGTTCGGCCCGATGATCGCGCCGGCGCAGATGACCGTTCCGGCACCGATCTCCGCCCCGGGGCCGATGACGGCGCCGGGATCCACGCTCACCCCATCTTCAAGCCGTGCCTTCGGATGGACCTGGGCGCCCGGCGCGACACCCTCATGGCCGAAGATGGGCAGCGGCCGGAGCGCTGCGGGGAACATGCGACGGGATACTGCGAGGAAGGCGGCAGCCGGGCGCGGCGCAATCAGAAGCGGCAGGCCGGGCGGAGCCTTGGGCGCGAACCGCTCGGATGTGATGAGCGCGCCGGCGCGAACATTTCCGAGTTTCTCGGCAAACAGAAAGGAATCGCAGAAGGCGAGTTCGTCGGGTCCGGCGGTTTCAAGCGTCCCGACGCCCAGAATGCGGCGCGCACCGAACGCGACCGCCTCCTCCGGGTTGGACGCGACGAGCCGTGCGCCGGAGACGGAGGCAACTTCCGCAAGAGTCATGGGCTCCGGAAGGGGGAAGAACAGGTCGTGACTCATGACGGATACGGCCCCAGCATCGGATGACGAACAGGCAATTCACGCAAGGAGCGCGCAGCCCCAACCTTGCCCCAGCGGGAGCGGGTGTCCTCGGGCACGACCCGTTCGGGCGCCGCCAGCCCCCTGACCTTTCCTTCGGAACGGACCTCGCCGAGGTCTGCCCTCGAATGACACGGCCCGTCACCAGAAAGGTTCGGCAGGGACGAAGCCGCGAGAAGTGGGGTCTCGGAAAGCTCAGCCACGGGTCGAGAAACCACGCGGTGGAAAGCCGGCGCGTGAACGCGAAATGCGCCCCTCCCATAACGAGACTGCCTCCCCGATGCAATGCACCGGAGAGGCAGTGTCGAAGTGAGGTCTCTGACAGGTTCCGTTGGATCAGAAACGGGTACCGCCGGAGAAGCGGAAGGCCTGGGTCTGGTCGTAGGTCGCCTGCGAGAGCACCCAGGCATAGTCGAAGCGCAGCGGACCGAAAGGCGACTGCCAGATCAAGCTGACGCCGACCGAAGAGCGAACCGCGTCGTCGTCATTCACGCAGACGTTGTTGTAGCCCCAGGTCTTGGACGACGGGATGGTCGTGCAGTTCACCAGGTTCGGGTTGCCGTAGAAGTTGTTCTTGTCCCAACCGTACACGCCGGGGAACTTCGTCGGTCCGCCGTAGTCGAACAGCGAGCCGGCGTCGGCGAAGATCGCGCCCTTCATGCCGATGTCCTTGGGCAGGAAGGCGAAGGGGAACTGAATTTCCGCCGAGACACCCCAGTAGGTCGTGCCGCCGAGCGCGTTCAGCTGGTCGTTGGCGCAGTTGTAGAAGAGGGGCGAGCCCTTGTTGGACGCCGCGCAGGGCGCGAGGTCGCGGGGACCGATGCCCGACGGCGCGAAGCCGCGGACGAGGTTCGGACCCATGTAAAAGTTGTCGAGCACGTCGAGGCTGTCATCGCCCCACGACGACACGTAACCCGCCTGAGCGCGCAGGATCAGCACGCTGTCGCCGATGAGGGGCGTGTAGTGGCGGATGTCACCCGTGGTGCGGATGAAGTTCACGTCACCGCCGAGACCGGCCAGATCCTGCTTCAGTTCGGCATAGATACCCTGGGTCGGGTTCAGGTTGTTGTCGAGCGAGTTGAACGACAGCGTGTAGCCAAGAGCAGAGGTGATGGTGGCACCCTGCGCCGCGGCATCACGGATGGCCCAGGAGATCGAGGTGGCGCAGTAGTCGTAGTAAGCCGTGCCCGGATCACCGTAGCTGCTGCAGAGGTTGATCTCACGCTGATAGAGATTGTAGCGCAGGGCCAGCGTGATTTCGTCCGTGATGGGCAGGCCGAAGCGCAGGCCACCGCCGATCATGTTGGTGCCATAGGGCGTGTAGCTCGTGGTCTGCGTCTCTTTCCAGTAGAGGTCGAAACCAGCCGCGAGGCGATAGCCGAGGAAGTAGGGCTCGGTGAAGGAGAATTCCGCACCCTGGGCGTTCTGGCCCAGCGTTCCGGACACCTTCACGTACTGACCGCGGCCGAGGAAGTTCTTCTCGCCCAGCGACACCTCGCCGATGATGCCGTCCGAGGTCGAGTAGCCGCCGGAGATGGAGAACTCGCCGGTGGGCTGGTCTTCCACGTCCACAGCGAGGATCACACGGTCGGGCGCGGAACCCGGCTCGGTGGTGATCTTCACGTTCTTGAAGTAGCCGAGGTTGCGCAGCCGGCGCTCGGCCCGATCGACCAGCACCCGGTTGTAGGCGTCACCCTCGCCGATATCGAACTCGCGACGGATCACGTAGTCGCGGGTGCGGGTGTTGCCGCGGATCTCGATGCGCTCGATGTAGACCCGCGGGCCCTCCTCAAGCACGAACACCACGTTGATGATCTTGGCCTGGAAGTCGCGGTCGCCGCGCGGACGCACCTGGGCGAAGGCGTAGCCGGACTTGGACGCCTCGATGGTCAGGTTCTCGACCGACTTCTCGACGAGCTCGGCGTTGTAGATCTGGCCATCCTGGGCCCGCACGACGCGCTTCAGGGAGTCGCCCGGCAGATCTCGGATGTTCGAGACCACGTCCACCTTGCCAAAGCGATACTGGTCGCCCTCATCCAGGGTGAAGGTGAGGATGTAGCCGCCGCCAGCCGGATCAAGTTCGGCGGTCGCGCCGATGATGCGGAAGTCGGCATAGCCGTTCTTCAGGTAGAAGCGGCGCAGCAGTTCCTGGTCCGAGTTCACGCGGTCCGGATCATAGGCGTCGGTGGACTTCAGGAACGACAGCCAGTTGGTCTGGGTCGTGGAGATGACGTCCTTCAGCTTCCAGTCCGAGAAGGCCTTGTTGCCGACGAACTTGATGTCCTTGATGCCGGTCTTGTCGCCTTCCTTGATTTCGAAGACGAGGTCCACGCGACCATTGCCGCGGTCGATGGTGACCGGGTTGACGCGGACATCGCTGCGGCCGGAGCGGCGGTAGATCTCGATGATGCGCTGGGTGTCCGCCTGCACGGTGGACTTGTTGAACGGCGCGCGGGGCTTGGACTGAACCTCGCCCTCCAGCACCTCGTCCTTGATCTTCTTGTTGCCCTCGAAGACGACGCGGTTGATCACCTCGTTCTCGGACACGCGCACGATGATTCGCCCGCCGGACTGGTTGACCTGCACGTCGGAGAACAGGCCGGTCGCATAAAGCGCCTTCCAGGCCTCGTCGATCTTTGCAGCCGTATAGGGACCGGAGCCGAAATAGGAGCGGATGGTATCCGCATCCACACGGCGGTTGCCCTCAACCACGATGGAGCTGGACTGGGCTGCGGCGGGGGACGCCACAACGAGAGAACCGGCAACCGACCCCGCCGCAATCATCGCGGAGAGACCAAAGGCGGCGGCCAGATTTCTCAGAACCCGGAGCGGAGCAGTCATATGGTGCGCAACCTTGAAATTTCGTTGTTCTCGAACCCGCCACCCTTACCGGACGAGCGCCCGGACACAGGGACGGATTCTCACCCTGCGCTGCCGCTTGTACAGTCTTTTACCGCAGGTGCAAACCAAGCCGCGGCCGAAGACTGCCCTTTTCCGGAGACCGTTGCCCGCTCGCCACGACCCCGGTGCGGCAAATCAAAATCCCTTACATTGCAGCAATATGCAGCACGTCATTCCAGGTGGCGAAGATCATCAGCATCAGCACCAGCGCGAGGCCGATGCGAAAGCCGATGTCCTGCGTCCGGGCACTCAGCGGGCGGCCACGGATCGCCTCGAAAGCGTAGAACAGAAGGTGGCCGCCATCCAACAGCGGGATGGGAAAGAGGTTAAGCAATCCGATAGAGACGGACAGCACTGCCGCCAGGGACAGTAGTGCTCCGATACCAAATGTCGCGACCTGCCCGGACACCTGGGCGATGCGGATGGGTCCGCCGAGCTGGTCGGCCGACTCACGCCCGGCCACGAGGCCGCCGAGGTAATCGAAGGTGCGGGCCACCACGAACCAGGTTTCCTGCACGCCCATGCCGACGGCCTCGACAGGGCCGAAGCGCTGGGTCGTCACGTCGCCCGCCGCCAGCGAGCGGGAGATTCCCAGAAGCCCGGTGCGATGGGTGTTGCCGAACGGGTCCTTGACTTCCTTAAGCTCGGGCGTGGCTGTCAGCGTGACCTGCCGGTCGCCGCGCTCGACGGTGAACGCCAACGGCTGGCCGGCGTGGGAGCCGACGATGCGCTGCATGTCGGAGAAGCTCGTCACCTTGGCGCCGTCGATCTCCAGAACCAGGTCGCCCGGCTTGAAGCCGGCCGCGTCCGCGGCGCTGCCGGGATTGATCTGATCCACGCGCGGCGCCGTCACCTGCTTGCCGAACACCATGAAGACGATGGAGAAAATGGCGATGGCCAGCAGAAAATTGGCGATGGGGCCCGCCGCGACGATGGCCGCGCGCCACGCCACCGGCTTGTAGAAGAAGCTCTCGTTGCGCTCGGTCGCCGACATCTGCGACAGGCGGGCGGCATCCGGGGTGGAGGCTGCGTCCTCGTCCCCGAAGAATCGCACATAGCCGCCAAGCGGCACCGCGGCGATGCGCCAGCGCGTGCCATGCCGATCGTTGAAGCCGGCGATCTCGGGCCCGAAGCCCAGCGAGAAGGTCATCACCCGCACGCCGGCGCGGCGCGCGACCCAGAAGTGCCCCAGCTCGTGGAAGAACACCACGATCGTCAGGACGAACAGGAAGGGGATGACATAACCGAGGAGAGTGGAGGACAGCGTGCCAAGGTTCGCACCGAGACCGGAAATCACATCCATCATCCGTTCCTCTTCTCGCGGCCGCCCGCGGGGGTGGCCAACCCTACACACTTATCGCGCGCTCGCCAGTCTCGGTGCACCGGAGCCGCGCGACGGAAACTGCTCTTAGGATGCCTTTGCGGCAAACTTGGGCAGAAGTCCGGCGGCCGTTCGGCGCGCAAGCTGGTCGGCGTCCAACGCCTCGGCGATGCTCGACGGTGCGGGGCCACCATTGATGCGGTCGAGGGTCGCGGCCACGATATCGGTGATGCCGTAGAAGCCAATCCGGCCTTCCAGAAACGCTGCGACGGCGATCTCGTTCGCCGCATTGAGGATGGTGGCGGCGACGCCGCCCTGCTTCAGCACCTCATGTGCGAGGCCGAGGGCGGGGAAACGCGCGAGGTCCGGCGCCTCGAAGCTGAGGCGGCCGAGCGCCACGAGATCGAGCTTGCGGCAGGAGGTGGCCACCCGTTCGGGATAGGCGAGGCAATGGGCGATGGGCACGCACATGTCCGGCAGCGCCAGCCCGGCCGTCACCGAGCCGTCGATGAAGGAGACGAGGCCGTGCACCACCGACTCGGCATGGACAACGGCGTCCAATTGGTCCGCGGAGACCGCGAACAGGTGCTTGGCCTCGATCAGCTCCAGGCCCTTGTTCATGAGGGTCGCGGAATCGATGGTGACCTTCGCGCCCATGTTCCAGTTGGGATGCTTCAGCGCATCCTGCGGCAAGGCGCGGGCGATCTCCTCCCGGCTCTTGAGCCGGAACGGGCCGCCCGAGGCCGTAAGCGTGATCTTCTCCACCGCCTTGTGGGGGCCGGCCGCGAGCGCCTGGAAGATGGCGTTGTGCTCGGAATCCACCGGCAGGATCTCGGTGTCGAGCCGGGCCGCCTCGGCCATGAAGAAGGCGCCGGCGGCGACGAGGCATTCCTTGTTGGCGAGCGCGACGCGACGGCCGGGCGCGAAGGCGGCGACCGTGGGGGCAAGCCCGGCGCAGCCTACGATGGCGCTCACCACCACATCGGTGTCGCGGCGCGCGGCGTCCAGCACCGCCTCGGGTCCGGCGCGGCTCTCGATGCCGCTGCCGGCGAGGGCCTCCTTCAGCGCGGCGCCTCCGGCAGGATCGGCCAGCGCCGCGAAGCGGGCGCCGAGCGCGCGCGCGGTCTCGGCGAGGGCCGCGGCATCACGTCCGCCGGCCACGGCCTCGACCTCATAAAGGCCGGGCGCATCCGCCAGAACCTTGCGGACGCTGTGACCAATGGAGCCCGTGGCCCCAAGCACGGAGAGACGTTTCATGCGAGCGTCCTACCACAAAAGCAGACCGGCCGCCGGGTCGCCCGCATTGCGCAGTACCGCGACGACGACCGCCACCAGCGCCGCGGCAGCGAAGCCGTCGAGCCGGTCGAGCAGGCCGCCATGGCCGGGAATGAGCCGGCTCGCATCCTTCACGCCGAACAGGCGCTTGACCGCCGATTCCGCGAGGTCGCCGGCCTGGCTGACGATGCTGAGCAGGAGGGAGAGGCCGGCGAGCGGCAGCAGGGCCGGCGCGCCGGATGCGTAGGCGACGGCGAGGCCGCAGAGGGTGCCAAGAAGCGTTCCGCCGATGGCCCCAGACCACGTCTTGTTCGGCGACACCCGTGGCCACAGCTTCGGCCCGCCAACGGCGCGGCCGGTGAAATAAGCGAAGATGTCGGTGGCCCAGACGATGGCGCACAAATAGAGCACGGCCGAAAGGCCCAGCGGCGAGGTGCCACGCAGGACCACCACGGGGAGCGCCGCGCTGGCCGCCGCCAACGCGCCCGCCATCGCCCATGCGCTTTGACGCGGCACGGCGAGGGTGCAGGCGGCGGCGCTGAGCACGGCCGCGCTGAAAGCCCAGGTGGGATCGGAGGTCACGGCCAGCACGCCGCCGGCGACGAGGCCGAGACCGCCAAGCCCGAGATAGATCGGGCGATGATCGAGCCGCGCAATGACAGCCCATTCGTTCAGGACGAGCAGCCCGGCAACGACCCAGAGAATGGCGAAGGGGATACCGCCGAACCATGCCGTGGCGAGCACCACCGGCACGAGGACGAGGGCGGACAGGGTGCGATTGCCGAGGTCTGAGCCGAAATGCACGAGGGTCAGGGTCCGGTGCGGGGCGTCACGCCGCCGAACCGCCGGTCGCGCCGGGCAAATTCGTCGATGGCCGCGAGGAGGGCGGCCTTGTCGAAGTCAGGCCAGTAGATGGGCAGGAACACGAACTCGGAATAGGCGGCCTGCCACAGCAGGAAATTCGAAAGCCGCTGCTCGCCGGAGGTGCGCACGATGAGGTCCGGATCGGGGATGCCGGCGGTTTCGAGCCGCTGGGAGATCATCTCCACGTCCACATCCTCGGGCTTCACCCGCCCGGCCGCCACGTCCGCGGCGATGCGCGCGACGGCGGAGGCGATCTCCTGGCGCGCGCCGTAGTTGAACGCGACCACCAGAGTCAGTCCGGTGTTGTCGCAGGTCAGCGCCTCGGCATCGTCGAGCAACTGGCGGATGTCGGGGGCAAGGCCGGCCCGCTCGCCGATCACCTTCACCCGCACGTTGCCGGAATGCAGCTCGGCGAGATCGTGACGCAGGAAGAACTTCAGCAGCCGCATCAGCTCCGTCACCTCGTTGACGGGGCGCGACCAGTTCTCTGCGGAGAAGCTGTAGATGGTGAGGAAACGGATGCCGATCTCGCGCGCGGCGCGCACGCAACGGCGCAATGCCTCGACGCCCCGGCGATGTCCCTCCACGCGCGGCAGCTTTCGGGACGTGGCCCAGCGGCCGTTGCCGTCCATGATGACGCCGACATGGACGGGAACGCATCGCGGCGCCGGTGCGGGCGTCGCCTGGCCACCCGCCACGGGAACGGCGGGCGACGTCCGGCCGGGGACGGCGGTCTCGCTCGCGGCACGCGCGGTCATGGCTTGCTCAGGGCTCACACCTTCGTCCTCAAACCGCGTTGGCTCTCAAACCGCGCCGGCCGACACCAACCGGCCGGCCGCCCTGCCCCGCCGCGCTGCCTGCACTCAGACGGAAAGGATTTCCTTTTCCTTCTGGGCGAGGGTCTGGTCGATCTCGGAGATCGTCTCGTCGGTCGCCTTCTGGACATCCTTCGAGAGGCGCTCCAGCTCATCGGAGCCCATCTCGCTGTCCTTTTCCAGCTTCTTCAGCAGGTCCATCCCGTCCCGACGCACATGACGTACCGCGACCCGGGCGGCCTCGGCGTACTTGTGCGCAACCTTGACGAGCTCCTGGCGGCGCTCCTGGTTGAGTTCCGGGATGCGGAGCCGCAGAACCTGGCCCTCGGTGGCCGGATTGAGGCCGAGATTCGAATCGCGGATCGCCTTCTCGACGGCATTCACCATGCCGCGGTCCCACACCTGCACGGAGAGCATGCGGGCCTCGGGGACGGAGACGGTGGCCACCTGGTTCAGCGGCATCCGCGCGCCATAGGCCTCGATCGTGATCGGTTCGAGAAGGCTGGCCGAGGCGCGGCCGGTGCGCAGGCCGCCCAGCTCGTCCCTGAGCACGCCGACCGCGCCCTGCATGCGGCGCTTGAGATCGGCCATGTCGAAGGTCCCGGTGGTCATGACTATCCTCTGTGTTCAAGATCGCGGGCAGGCTTCAATCGCACGGAAACGTTTCGGATTCCATGCATCGGTGCGGCCCCGACGTGAAAGGCGCGGCAGGAAGTGACGCGTCCGAGGTCCGGTGCCGGTCACAGCCACCGCCGGAATGGCAGCGCGTCACGGCAATTCGGTGGCCGTGCAGCCCTCGCATTCCCGGGATCAGGGCGCGACGACGGTGACGCGCCCCTCGCCCATCGCCGCCGTGGCGATGGCGCCGGGCTCGCGGATGGAAAACACGATTATCGGCAACGCCGCTTCGCGGGCAAGCGCGAACGCCGCCGCATCCATCACCTTGAGATCGCGGGAGAGCGCCTCGTCGTGGGTGATGCGGTCATACCGCGTGGCCGAGGGATCGAGCTTGGGATCGGCGGAATAGACGCCATCCACGTTCGTCGCCTTCAGCACCGCGTCGCAGTCCAGCTCGGCCGCGCGCAGCACGGCGCCGGTGTCGGTGGTGAAGTAGGGATTGCCCGTCCCGCCGGTGAGCACGACGATGCGGCCCCGACGCAGATGCCGCATGGCCGGCTGGCGGGCGTAGGGCTCGCACACCGTCGGCATGGGAATGGCGGAGAGGGTGCGCGCCGGGGCGCCGGCGGCCTCGATGGCCCGTTCCAGCGCAAGGCCGTTCATGACGGTCGCGAGCATGCCCATGTGGTCGGCGGTGGCACGGTCGAGATTCTCGTCCGCCACCCGCGCGCCGCGCAGGATGTTGCCGCCGCCGACGACGACCGCCACCTCGCACCCCGCCGCACGGGCGGCGACGAGATCACGGGCGATGCGGGCGACGGTGGGCGGATGAAGGCCGAATGGCTCGGCGCCCATGAGCGCCTCGCCGGAGACCTTCACCAGGATGCGGGGATAAGGCAGTCCCGGCGCCGCGAAGGGCGCCGGGGGTTCGGGATAGTCCGAATCGTCGGAAATCGCGGTCATGGGAGCCCCCTCCCCGCCTGCGATCAGGACTGGCCGGCAGCGGCGGCCACCTCGGCCGCGAAGTCGGTCTCTTCCTTCTCGATGCCCTCGCCGAGCGCATAGCGCACGAAGGCGGTGAGCTTGACCGGGGCGCCGACCTGGCCCTCCGCCTCCTTCAGCACCTGCGCGACGGACTTGGAGCCGTCATGCACGAAGGGCTGGTCGAGGAGGGTGTTCTCCTTGAAGAAGCTCTTCATGCCGCTCTCGGCGATCTTGTCCTGCACGTTGGCGGGCTTGCCCTGGTGCTTCTCGAGCAGGATGGCCTTCTCGCGGGCGATGGTGGCCTCGTCGATGCCGGAGGCGTCGAGCGCCAGCGGGTTCAGGGCCGCCACATGCATGGCGATCTGCCGGCCGAGGGTGGAGAGCTTCTCCACGTCGCCCTCGGACTCGAGCGCCACGAGCACGCCAATGCGGCCCTGGCCCTCAACCACGGCACCGTGCACGTAGGAGGCGATCACGCCCTTGGAGACGGTGAGCTTCACCGAACGGCGGAGCGTCATGTTCTCGCCGATGGTGGCGATGAGCGCGGTGAGGCGCTCGGCGACAGTCACGCTCTCGCCCGGAAACTTGGCGGCGGCGACGGCCTCCACCGAGCCGTCCGTGTTGAGGGCGACCTTGGCCACCTCACGCACGAACGCCTGGAAGTCCGGGTTGCGTGCCACGAAGTCGGTCTCGGCATTCACCTCGACGGCGGCGGCGTAGTGGCCGGAGGACTCCACCGCGACCAGACCCTCGGCGGCCACGCGGCCGGCCTTCTTGGCGGCCTTGGCGAGGCCCTTCTTGCGCAGCCAGTCGATGGCAGCCTCGACGTCGCCGTTCGTCTCGGTGAGCGCGGACTTGCAGTCCATCATGCCTGCGCCGGTCTTGTCGCGCAGTTCCTTCACGAGCCCGGCGGTGATCGCAGCCATGTTCAATCCCTTCTTCTCGCGCCACGGCCGGCCACGGTGCGCCCGAGCCGGCCGTGGGGGCGCGGTGCGCCCCATTACTCTCGATTCGTTTTCAGATCTGCGACAAGGTTGGTGACGGCAAGTCACTCGACCTCGGCAGACAGCTCCTTGGCCTGGGCAATCCAGCCGTCCACACGGCCCGGCAGACCCACTTCCTCGCCGATGCGGTGGGCATCGGTGGCATCGAGGCCGGCGATCTGGCCGAAGTGGAACACGCCGAGATCGTTGAGCTTCTGCTCGATCTCGGGGCTCACGCCGGTGAGCTTCTTCAGGTCGTCGGCGACGCCGCGCGGACCGGAGAGGGGCTCGAAGGACGACCACACGCTGGTCTCGGCCGGCAGGTCCTCCACAAGCGGGGCCTCTTCGGCGCCCACGTCATAGCCGAGATCGCTGTGGCCGCGGCCGATGCCGTCGATGGCGGCGCGGGCGACGAGGTCGCAATAGAGCTGGATGGCGCGGCCGGCGTCATCGTTGCCCGGGACCGGATAGGCGATGCCGTCCGGGTCGCAATTGGTGTCGAGGATCGCCGCCACCGGGATGCCGAGGCGCTGGGCTTCCTTGACCGCGATGTCTTCCTTGTTCGTGTCGATCACGAACAGCAGGTCCGGCAGGCCGCCCATGTCGCGGATGCCGCCGAGCGCCTTGTCCAGCTTCTCCTTTTCACGGGAGAGGGTCAGGCGCTCCTTCTTGGTGTAGCCGGAAGACGCCTCGGGGGCGGCCAGCATCTCCTCCAGCTTCTTCAGCCGGGCGATGGAGTTGGAGATGGTCTTCCAGTTGGTGAGCATGCCGCCGAGCCAGCGGGAGTTCACATAATACTGGGCGGAGCGGCGGGCGGCGTCCGCCACCTGCTCCTGGGCCTGGCGCTTGGTGCCGACGAACAGCACGCGACCGCCCTGGGCCACGGTGTCGGACACGGCCTGCAGCGCGCGGTGGAGCGCCGGCACGGTCTGCGACAGGTCGAGAATGTGGATGTTGTTGCGAACGCCGAAGATGTACGGAGCCATCTTGGGGTTCCAGCGGTGGGACTGATGTCCGAAGTGCACGCCAGCTTCGAGGAGCTGACGCATCGAATAGTCGGGAAGAGCCACTTTGGTATTCTCCGGTTGAGCCTCCGCGGACGTACCTTCGCCAATGGCGATAGGCACCGGATGGCCGATCTGGCCTGTGTCCGCGTGCGGAATGGGTCGGGCACATACACGAGGTGGGCCTGATAGGCAAGTATGGGGCGCGCCAAGAGTGCCCCTGCCCCCGCTCACCCGCCGGCGGCGCGCTGGCGCTCTTCCTCCACAAGTTCCTTCTTCGAGAGCTTGCCGACCACGGTCTTCGGCAGGCTTTCGCGGATCTCGATGGCCTTGGGCATCTCGATCTTGGAAATCTGGGCGGAGAGAAACTCCATCAGCTCGGCCGGCGTCGCCTCGGCATTCTGGCGCAGGGTGACGAAGGCCTTGGGCGCCTGACCGCGATAGGTGTCGGGGATGCCGATGGCCACCGCCTCGGCCACGGCCGGATGGAGGTAAAGCGCCTCTTCGATCATCCGCGGGTAGACGTTGTAGCCGCCGCAGAGAATCACATCCTTGATGCGGTCGACGAGGAAGAGGTAGCCGTCCTCGTCCAGATAGCCGACGTCGCCAGTGCGCAGCGCCCCCTCGACGAAGACGGCGGCGGTCTCGTCCGGACGGTTCCAGTAGCCGGCCATCACCTGTGGACCGCGCAGGCAGACCTCCCCTTTCTCGCCCACCGGCATCAGCCGCGTGGAATCGGCCAGATCGCGGATCTCGATCACCGTCTCGGGCAGCGCGGTGCCCACCGATCCATCCTTGATGAGGCCAAGCGGCGGATTGGCGCTGACCACCGGCGAGCTTTCGGAGAGGCCATAGCCTTCCACCAACGGGCAGCCGGTGAGCTCCTGGAAGCGCATGCGGACGTCGAGCGGCAGCGGCGCACCTCCGGAGATGGCGAGCGTGAGGGACGACAGATCGCGCTTCTCGATGTCCGGCACCGCGTTGATGGCGGCGTAGATGGTCGGCACGCCGGGGAACATGGTCGGCTTCTCGCGCTCGATGTCGTCGAGCAGCGACATGAGGTTGAAGCGCGGCACCAGGATGATCTCGGCACCAAGGCAGATGGGAATGAGCATCACCGTCTGCATGGCAAAGACGTGGAACAGGGGCACCACCCCCAGCACCCGCTTCACCCCGATGCGCTCGCATTCGGCATGCCGCACCAGTTGCCGGGCATTGGCCGAGACGTTGGCGTGGGTGAGCATGGCGCCCTTGGGCACGCCCGTCGTGCCGCCGGTATATTGCAGGACGGCCAGGTCCGTCGCCGGGTCCACTTGCACCGGCTCAGGCCTGTCGCCGTGCTTCAGCAGGGAGGCATAGTCCACATGCATCCCGTCGCCGGTGCTGTAGACCGCCTTCTCCTTGCGCTTGAACAGGTTGAAGAGAAGGCCCTTGGGAAACGGCAGGATGCCGGCCATGGGGCAGACGATGATGGACTTCAGTCCCGTCTCGTGCGCCACGGCGGCCACGCGGTCGTGGATGAGCTTCAGGTCCGGAACCACCATGATGGTGGTGCCGGAATCACGGATCTGGTGCCTGAGCTCGCGCTCCACATAGAGCGGGCTGAAATTCACCACCGTGCCGCCGGCCTTCATCACCGCGAAGAAGAAGATGACCGAGTAGGGCGTGTTGGGCAGGCAGAGGCCCACGTGGCTGCCTTTGCGCACGCCCATGGCCTGAAGCCCGGCCGCCACTTTGTTCACGGCCGTTCCCACCTCGGCATAGGTCCATTTGCGGCCGAGGAAGCTGAGCGCCGGCTTGGCGCCGTGCGCGGCGACGCTGGCTTCCAGAAGCTCGGGCACGGGCGAAATGGCGACGCGCGCCGCATCGGTGCGATGGAGCATGATGTCCCTCCTGCGCCGGCGCTTTTCTGTTTTTTGGCAAGCCGGCGGCGTGATCTCCGACGATGCGTTCAGCAGCGCCGTGATTCAATGATCCTGGCGCTTGATTGCGCCGGAAAGACGTATGGAGCGGGTGTCCCGCAGGGTCGCCGGCGACGCGGACGCCGCCGGCTGGTGCAGATCTATTTGGTGATGAGAGCCGCCGCCTGCGGCGCATTGAACTTGTAGCGCAGGCCGACCGAGACCATATCGGCATACCCATCGCTCACTTGGCCGATCAGCGTGCCGCGCAGCGCGTTTGCGGGGTCTGCCGGGGTCAGGAAGATCGGGCTCGTCTCGCCGAACAGGTGCGTGTAGGCGAAATCGAACGAGAACTGCTGCGTGAAATTGTAGGTGAAGCCGGCCGAGACCCACAGACGGTTGGTGTCCGGCAGGCGCGGAGAGCGCGTGGAATCAGGCACCGGGGTCAGCTCGTAGCCGATGCCTGTGCGCAGGGCGAGCTTCGGATCCCATTGATACTCGACACCACCGGAGAAGAACCATCCGTCATTCCACTGGAGGTCGAGGGTGCTGACCGGGATGTTGTTGGCCTTCACCACCAGTTCCTGCACCGTGGACCAGTTGGTCCACTCCACCGTGCCGAGGACGGTCCACCTGGAATCGAGCTGCGAGCGGAAGGAGGCCGTGACCTGATCCGGCAGGGTGAGACCGGCGGTGACATAGCGGTTCTGCACCGGAATGAGCTTCGCGACCGAAAGGTCCAGCTCGCCATTGAGCGTGTGCGTGACCTGGGACTTGTACCCGATGCCGAGGGTGGTGCCGGGCGCCAGGGTGAACAGGACGCCGAGATTGATGCCGAAGCCGATGTCGTCGCCGTCCACCTGGGCATAGAGATTGTTGGCGGGCGGCACGAAGCCGGCGAACTGGGCGTTGGTGAGCTTGGCGTCGATGTAATTGACGTTGAGGCCGCCGCCGATCGTCATCCAGTCGGTCACCTTGTAGGCCACCGAGACCTGGGCGTTCATGTCGAAGATGCGGCTGTAGCAGCCGTAATAGCGGCCGGACCAGTTGCACGGCGCATCGGTGACGAGGCCGTAGGGCGAGGTCATGCCGAATCCGATGGCCCACTTGTCCCACGCATAGGTGGCGAAGAAGGTCGGCAGGGTGCCGTTGTCGATCATGTCGCTGACACCGACAGTGCCGAGGCTCGCTCCGGTGATGGGCGCGCCCGCCGCGAACACGTCGATGGACGCATGCGGCGCGATGTAGGTGACATTGCCTTCGACGTTGAGCCCCGGATTGAAGCTGATCGCCGCGGGGTTCCAGGTCATGGCGGCGAGGCCGTCGCCGCCCGCCGCCGTGCCGGCGAAGGACGTGCCCTGGTAATAGGAACTCTGCTCGCGCAGCGCGAACCCGCCGGCCTGGGCCGAACCGCCCGCCAGCACGGCGGGAATCGCGACGGCAGGAATGGCAAGCACCGGAGCCACGCGCCGCGCCCAAATGTAACTGGCACTGGCCCGATTGTGCATCGTCATGAGACCCCCTCCTAGGCTGTATTCCTCCGGGCCCGGCACGCTGCGGTGCACTATACGTTTTATCGGTGCCCTATACGTCACCCAGCATGCCGTTCGCCGATAATCCGTCAACCGGCTTCCTGCAGCTGGGCGGCACCCGACGCAGGGGAATCCGGTGGGCGTGGCTCCAATGCAACAGTGCAGACACGACAGCGATACTGTCCAGAAGTGTCGGGGGACGCAGGGATTCTATCCACCGTCTTATGACCGGCACCTGCTCCGCCGCTTGTGAAGCCGCGACTGGAAGGTCATCTGCCAAACGGGTCTTGCGGCGGAGGTCAAAGCATGTATCTTCAGGGCGACTGGGTGACGTATAGGTGAACCGGTGGCATCCTCTGGCAAACGTGGTGGCGCGTCCGCTTTGACCGACACGTTCTACACCGTGACGCAGCTGGCGCGGGATCTCTCCGTCACGCCGCGGACCATCCGCTTCTACGAGGACAAGGGGCTCATCACGCCCCGCCGCGCCGGCACCATGCGGGTTTACACCAAGCGTGACCGCGCCCGGATGGCGCTGATCCTGCGCGGCAAGCGCCTGGGCTTCTCGCTGCGCGAGATCAAGGACTATCTGGACCTTTACGACCTCGACCCGAGCCAGGCCGAGCAGATCCGCCTGCTGCTGAAGAAGGTCCAGGATCGCCTCGAAATGCTGGAAGATCAGCGTCTTGCGCTTGAGGAAAGCATCATCGAGCTGAAGGATATCGAGGAGCAGGCCCTGGCTGCCCTCGCCATCGAGACCGGCGACCAGAAGGCCGCCGGCTAGGCCGGTGCCGCCCGGGTCGCGCCGGGCCGGGCATAGGCCATCCTGAGTTTTCGTGGGACGTGACCCGGGCGGATTTCCCATCCGCGCGGATCGCCCCTTCATGCCCGAGGACCGGCCTCATGGCCAACCGCCGGCACCGTCCGGCGGCACGTTGAAAACGAACCCACCGCGGCAAAGCGGCGGACGACAAGAATGGACAGGCAGGAGAGCCCAATGAACGCGCCGATGCGAAACGTCGTGATTGCAGGCTATGCCCGCTCGCCCTTCACCCTCGCCAAGAAGGGTGATCTGGCGCGCGTGCGCCCCGATGATCTCGCCGCCCAGGTGGTGGCCGATCTCGTGGCCCGCACCGGCGTGAAGGTGGAGGACATCGAGGACCTGATCGTCGGCTGCGCGTTTCCCGAGGCCGAGCAGGGCTTCAACGTCGCCCGCCTCATCGGCATGATCGCCGGCCTGCCGGAGAGCGTGGCGGGCGTGACGCTGAACCGCTTCTGCGGCTCCTCCATGCAGTCGGTGCACAACGCCGCCGGGCAGATTCAGCTGGGTGCGGGCGGGGTGTTCATCTGCGCCGGCATCGAGAGCATGAGCCGCGTGCCCATGACCGGCTTCAACCCCATGCCTAACCCCGCCCTCTACAAGGCAATGCCGCAGGCCTACATGGGCATGGGCGAGACCGCCGAGAATGTCGCCGCCAAGTGGCAGATCACCCGCGCCGACCAGGATGCCTTCGCCCTCAAGAGCCACCAGAAGGCGACGAAGGCCGAGGCGGAAGGCCGCTTCAAGGACGAGATCGTCGCCATCAAGGCCAACGGCAAGACGAACAAGACGGTCGATCAGGACGGCTGCATCCGCCGCGA
>JAEZMT010000115.1 GCA_023442085.1 Pseudomonadota bacterium
GGCTTCCAGGCCATCAATGTGGAGGCGCAGAGCCGCGACACCCACTCGCTGCTGAACTGGACGCGCAAGCTCCTCTCCGTGCGCCGCGCCCATCCCGCCTTCGGGCGCGGCACGCTGCGCTTTCTCTATCCGAAGAACCGGAAAGTCTTCGCTTATCTGCGCGAACACCAGGGCGAGACGCTGCTGTGCGTGGCGAACCTGTCCCGCTCGCCGCAGGCGGTGGAGGTGGACCTCTCGGAATTCGCCGGACGCATCCCGCTGGAGCTGCTCGGCTCGTCGCCCTTCCCGCCCATCGGCCAGCTCTCCTATCTGCTGACGCTGCCGCCCTACGGCTTCTACTGGTTCCTCCTCGCCACGGACGCGCAATCGCCGGACTGGCACACCCCGGCGCCCGAGGCCATGCCCGAATATCTCACCTTCGTGCTGAAGGGGGCGCCGGAAGAGATGATCACCGCCGCCCACCGCAAGAGCTTCGAGGCCGACGTATTACCGGCCTATCTGCCCAAGCGCCGCTGGTTCGCGGGCAAGGGCGATGCGCTGCAATCCGCCCGCGTCGCCATGACCGCGCGCCTCGGCAAGAAGCGCGAGCGCGCCTTCGTGATGGTGGAGACGAAGCGGGCGGGCGGCACCGACCTCTACCAGATCCCGGTCGGCATCTCGTGGGACGACGAGGCGGGCCAGTCCCTGCCCCAGCAGCTCGCCCTGGCGCGCGTGCGGCGCGGGCGGCGCACCGGCTATCTCACCGATGCGTTCGCGCTTCCGGAGTTCGCCGCCGATGTGATGGAGCTCATCGCCGCCAATGGCGAGGTTCCAAGCTCGCAAGGCCGCATCGCTTTCCGCAGGACGGAGGCCTTCGATCCCGCCGCGATGCCCGAGGGCGCGCCAGTGCGGTTTCTTTCGGCGGAACAGTCCAATTCTTCGCTCATCTACGGCGACAAGGCCATCCTCAAGCTGTTCCGCCGTATCACGCCCGGGATCCATCCCGAGGCGGAGATGAGCCGGGCGCTGACGGAGCGGGGCTTTGCCAACACGGCGACCCTGCTGGGCGAAATCGTGCACGAGCCGGAGGGTGGCGCGCCGCAGGTGCTTGCCGTGCTGCAGGCCTATGTGGCTGGTGAGGGTGATGCCTGGACCTTCACCCTCTCCTTCCTCCAGCGCGCTGCCGACGAGATCGGTCACGAGCTGGACCATGAGGGCAGCCAGCAGGAAGACCTCCTCGCTCCCTATCTGCGCTTCACCGAGCACCTCGGCCTGCACCTCGGCGAGATGCACCGGCTGCTCGCCGCGGACAGCGAGGACCCTGCGTTCTCGCCCGAGCCCGCGGGTCGCGCGGCGCTGGACGCCTGGCGCACGCGCATCGGCGGGCGCATCGACGCCGCGCTGAACGGGCTGGCCGACCGCCTCGACACGCTTGCCGAGCGTGACCGCGAGAAAGCGGCCTGCATCCTCGACCGGCGCGCCGCGCTGACAGGCGAGATCGACCGCCTCATCGCCGCAGGCGAAGGTGCCCGGCTGCATCGCATCCACGGCGATTTCCACCTCGGTCAGGTGCTGGTCGCGCAGGGCGATGCCGTCATCATCGATTTCGAGGGCGAGCCCGCGCTTCCGGTGGAAGCCCGCCGCGCCAAGGACAGCGGCTGGCGGGACGTGGCCGGCATCCTGCGCTCGCTGGATTATGCCGTGCGCGCCCGGCGCCGGCCCTCGCAGGCCGCGGGGGACGCCAACTTCAGCCGCATCGCGGATCTGTTCCAGGCGCGCGTGCCGCAGACCTTGCTCGATGCCTACCGCCGGGGCGCCGGCATCGAGGCGGGCGGCGCCGAGGCGAAGCGCGACGAGGCCTTGCTGCGCCTCTTCCTCCTGGAGAAGGCGGCCTATGAGGTGACCTACGAAATGGACAACCGGCCGGACTGGCTCCCCATCGCCCTCGGCAGCCTCGCCCGCTTGGTCGCCGATCTGCCGCCGGATGCCCGCGCATGAACCACGTTCATATGAGCCGCGTGCCGCCGCTCGACCCCGCAATTCTCGATCAGCTCGCGAGCGGCCGGCTGGAAGACCCATTCGCCGTGCTCGGCCCGCACGAGGGGCCGCACGGACGCTTCGTGCGCGTGTTGGTGCCGGGCGCGCAGGCGGTGGAGGTGCGGCCGAAGGCGGGATCGCAAACGCTGTTTCTCGAACAGGGCCCCATCGAGGGCCTGTTCTGCGGCCCGGTGCCGGAAGGCGCCTATGCGCTCTCCATTCAGTGGGGCGAGACAACGCAGGAGACGGAGGACCCTTACGCGTTCGGCCTCCTCCTCGGCGATCTCGACCTGCATCTCTTCTCCGAAGGCCGCCACTTCCGCCTCACGGACGCGCTCGGCGCCGCGCCGGTGACGGTGGAGGGCGTGGCCGGCACACGCTTCGCCGTCTGGGCGCCCAATGCGCGGCGGGTGAGCGTGGTGGGGGATTTCAACAGCTGGGATGGCCGCCGCCATGCCATGCGCCGGCGCGGTGCCAGCGGCGTGTTCGAGATCTTCATTCCCCGCGTCGGCCCCGGTGCGCTCTACAAATACGAGATTATCGGGCCGGATGGCGCGCGCCTGCCGCTGAAGGCGGACCCGGTCGCGCGGGCGACGCAGCTGCCGCCCGCGACGGCCTCCGTCGTCCCCTCGCCCCGCACCCACCGCTGGCGCGACGAGGCCTTCATGGCGGCCCGCGCCGCGCGCAACGCACCGTCCGCGCCCATCAGCATCTATGAGGTGCATGCCGGCTCCTGGCTGCGCGATCCTACGACGGGGGAGCCTCTCTCCTGGCTCGGCCTCGCCGAGCGGCTGGTGCCTTATGTGAAGGATCTCGGCTTCACCCATGTGGAGCTGCTGCCGGTGACGGAGCATCCCTTCTCCGGCTCCTGGGGCTATCAGCCCCTCGGCCTGTTCGCCCCCTCACGCCGCTTCGGCGAGCCGGAAGACTTCGCGGCCTTCGTCGATGCCTGTCATCGCGAAGATATCGGCGTCATCATCGATTTCGTGCCGGCGCATTTCCCGTCCGACGCCCACGGCCTCGCCCATTTCGACGGCACGGCGCTCTACGAGCATGCCGACCCGCGCGAGGGCTTCCATCAGGACTGGAACACGCTGATCTACAACCTCGGCCGGCGCGAGGTGGCGGGCTTCCTCATCGCATCGGCGATCCACTGGCTGGAGCATTTCCACGTGGACGGGCTGCGCGTGGATGCGGTCGCCTCCATGCTCTACCGCGACTACAGCCGGAAGGCGGGCGAGTGGATCCCCAACCGCTTCGGCGGGCGTGAAAATCTGGAGTCCGTCGACTTCCTGCGCCACCTCAACGCGGTGGTGGCCGAGCGCTGCCCCGGCGCCATCACGCTCGCCGAGGAATCCACTGCATGGCCGGGCGTGAGCCAGCCCACCGAGGAGGGCGGCCTCGGCTTTTCCTACAAGTGGAACATGGGGTGGATGCACGACACGCTCCATTACATGGCGCGCGAGCCCATCTACCGTCGGCATCACCACGGGGAACTGACCTTCTCCCTCGTCTATGCCTTCTCCGAGCGCTTCGTTCTGCCGCTCTCCCATGACGAGGTGGTGCACGGGAAGGGCTCGCTCATCGGCAAGATGCCGGGCGATACCTGGCAGAAGCGGGCAAACC
>JAEZMT010000213.1 GCA_023442085.1 Pseudomonadota bacterium
GCACCTCGCCGAGCAGATCCGCGTGCTGGAATGGCAGAAGGTGTCGTTCCTCATCCTGATGATGCTCATCATGGTGGCGGTGATCGACTTCATCTCCTCCCGCCTGCGCTTCGCCATCATCGGCAAATCCCGCATCGGCTGACGCGCGCATCCGCTGAAACGCATCGTGCGCCGGCGCGAGGCCGACGCACGATGGCGGAACCACGAGGGGCCAGCGCCTCGCGCCCTCAGATATTCGTCTTGTCCGCGCCCTTCAGCTCCAGGATGTCGCGCGCCTCATCGGGGCTCGCGACTTCCAGGCCGAGTCCCTCGATGATCTTGGCGGCGAGCTTCACCTGATCAGCGTTGGAGGTGGCGAGCTTGCCACGCCCGGCCCAGAGAGAATCCTCAAGCCCCACCCGGATGTTGCCGCCCATGGAGGCGGCCATGGCGGCGATGGGGAGCTGGTTGCGGCCGGCGCCCAGCACGGACCAGCGATACTGATCACCGAACAGCCGGTCGCAGGTGCGCTTCATGTGCATCACGTCCTCGGGGTGCGGGCCAATGCCGCCGAGAAGCCCGAACACCGACTGCACGAACAAAGGCGGCTTCACCAGCCCGCGCTCCAGGAAGTGCGCAAGATTGTAGAGATGGCCGATGTCATAGCACTCGAACTCGAACCGCGTGCCGTTGTCGTAGCAGGTGGTCAGGATATATTCGATATCCTTGAAGGTGTTGCGGAAGACGAGATCGCGCGTGTTCTCAAGGTGCGTCTTCTCCCACGGATGCTTGAACTCCTTGTACTTGTCGAGGAGGTGAAACAGCCCGAAATTCATGGAGCCCATGTTGAGGGAGGCGACTTCCGGCTTGAAGGTGGCGGCGGGCAGCACGCGCTCCTCCACCTTCATGTAGGGGCTACCGCCGGAGGTGATGTTGATGACCGCGCTGGTGGCCTGCTTGATGCGCGGCAGGAAGGGCGCGAAGGCCTCCGGCGTCTGGTCCGGCTGGCCCGTCTCCGGGTTGCGGGCGTGCAGGTGTAGGATGGCCGCGCCGGCCTCGGCCGCCTTCAGCGCATCGGCGACGATCTCGTCCGGCGTGATGGGCAGGTAGGGCGACATGGTGGGCGTGTGAATCGCCCCCGTGATGGCGCATGTGATGATGACCTTGCGGTTGGACTTCTTGGCGGGGGCGGCCTCGGTCATGACGGTCTTGCCTCTGTGGTCGGGAATGTCGGAAGGGTTCAGGCGCCGATGTCCTTCGCCGCCTTGCGCTTGTGAGCGGCGAGCGCCATCAGCCGGCGATCGCGCCACACCTGCCGCTCTTGCAGCGCATCGTGGGCGAGCCGCGCGCGGCGCTCGGCCAGCACGGTCTCAAGCACCGGGCCGGCCCAGTCCACGCGGCGCCACTGGTCGGGCGAGATGCGCTCATAGATCTGCTGGTAGCGCGCCACATAGTCGGCAACGCCGCCGGGCGCATTGAGGTCGATGGTCTCGAACGGCCCCATGAAGGACCAGCGCAGCGCCAGCCCCTCGCGAATGCCGATGTCCACGTCCTCGACGCTGGCATAGCCGTCCGCCACGAGGCGGAACGCCTCTTCCAGCAGCGCGCCCTGCATGCGGTTCATCACGAAGCCGTCCAGCTCGCGCTTCATCACGATGGGCGACTGGCCGGCGGCGCGCATGAGGTCGGCGGCGCGGGTCATGGTCTCGGGCGCCGTCCAGGGGGCGGGCACCACCTCCACGGCCGGGATGAGATAGGGCGGGTTGATGGGGTGGCACACGCACACCCGCTCGCGATGCTTCAGGCTTTCGGAAAAGCGCGAGGGCAGGATCGCGGACGTGGAGGAGGCGAGCACGGTCTCGGGCGCTGCCAGCGCGTCCAGCTCCGCATAGAGCGCCTGCTTGAGGGCGAGGTCTTCCGGCGCATTCTCCTGCGCGTGGACGGCGCCCTCCAGCGCCTCCGCATAGGACGCGGCGGCGGAGAGGCGCGCCCGCACGGCCTCGGGGGTGTTGCCGTTGAGCAGATCGTTGGCCGCGAGGTCCGGCAGCACGCCCTCGATATAGGCGAGCGCCGCCTCGGGCGCGCCCTCCGCCTTGTCGGCCAGCGCCACGTCGAAGCCGGCGCGGGCGAAGGTGATGGCCCAGGCGCGGCCGATGAAGCCCGAGCCGATGATGGCGATCTTGGTCATGGATGCCTCATTGCGAAAGGAACTGCCTTCTCCCCTCGCGGGAGAAGGTGGGTCGCGGCACAGCCGCGAGCCGGATGAGGGGGCGGTGCCATCTTGTCCGGCCGCCCTAAGGTCGAGAGGCCCCCACCCCTCACCCCCGTCCCCTCTCCCGCAAGGGGAGAGGGGTGGCGTTTGGAGGTCATTGCCCCACCCCTCACAGCCACAGCACCTGCCGCCTGAGATCGAGGTCGCGCGCCAGCGGCCGCGCGGGGCCTTCGTGGACCACCTCGCCGCGCTCCAGCACCACCGCGCGGTCGGCGAGGTTCAGCACCACGTCGAGATGGTGATCCACGATGACGAGGGTGAGCGAGCGGCGGAGTCGGTCGAAGGCGTCGAACAACTCCTCGGTGACGGCCGGGGACAGCCCCTCGAACGGCTCGTCCAGCAGCAGCACGCGGGTGTCGCCCATGAGCGCGCGGGCCACCGCCACCATCTGCTGCTCGCCGCCGGAGAGGAGGTCGGCCGGGGTGTCGATGCGCTCCTTCAGGCGGGGGAAGAGGTCCAGCACCTCTTCCTCGCTGAAGTGCCGGCCGGCGCCGGTGATGCGCTTGAGCCGCCCCAGTTCGAGGTTGTGGCGCACGCTCATGCCGTGGAACAGCGCCCGCCCCTGCGGCACGTAGCCGACGCCGCGCCGGGCGATGGCGGCCGAGGAGAGGCCCATCAGTTCCTCGCCCGCCAGCGTCAGCGACCCGTTCATGGGCTTGACGATGCCGGTGATGGCCTTGAGCAAGGTGGACTTGCCCGCCCCGTTGCGGCCGAGCAGCGCGAGGATTTCCCCCTCCTTCGCCTCCAGCGAGACCCCGGCGAGGATGCGGCTCTTGCCATAGAAGGCGTCGATGCCGTGGAGCCGCAGCATGGTGGTGTCGGTGGCGGCGGATTGAAGGTCGCGGGCGGCGAGCGCGGCGGCACCGGAGCCGATATAGACCTCCTGCACCCGCTTGTCGGAGCGCGCATCCTCCACCGTGCCGTCCACCAGCACCGCGCCATCGGCCATCACGGTCACGGCGTCGGCGAGCTCGAACACGCGGTCGATGTCGTGCTCCACGAGGAGCACCGGCACCTCGGCGGAGATGTCCTTGATGAGGTTGGAGACGCGCGTGCGCTCCGCCGCCGCGAGGCCCGCGAGCGGCTCGTCCAGCAGCAGCACGCGCGGGCGGGAGGTGAGCGCGAGGCCCATGTCCAGCAGCCGCTGCCCGCCGTAGGAGAGCGCCCCCGCCTCAGCCTTCTCCATGCCGGCGACGCCGAGGAAGGCGACCATCTCCGCCGTCTCGGCGTTGATTTCGGGGATGGAGGCGGCATCGCGCCAGGGATTGAGCCGGCTCTTGTGGGTGGCCTGCACGCCGAGGCGCAGGTTTTCCTCCACCGAGAGGGTCGGGAACAGGTTGGTGATCTGGAAGGAGCGCGCGAGGCCCTTCATGCACACGGCGTTGGGCGAGAGCCCATCGATCCGCTCCCCGGCAAGGCGGATCTCGCCGGCATTGGGGGCGAACATGCCGGAGATCATGTTGAAGGTGGTGGTCTTGCCCGCGCCGTTGGGGCCAATGAGGGCGTGGAGGGTGCGGTCCCTCACCGCCACCGCGCCCTGCCGCACAGCCTTGATCGCGCCGAAACCGAGGGCGAGGTCCTTCGCCTCCAGCAGCGGCGCGGGGCTTTCCCACCGCGTGCGGGCGGTGAGGGAGGAGGGCAAGGACCGCTTCTCAGCGGAGGTGCGCCGCCCCATGGCGGCGGCCTCGATGGTCTTCTTCCTCAGCGGCGCCAGAAGCCGGCCGGCGACGCCCACCAGCCCGGTGGGCGAGAAGACGATGAAGGCCATGAAGAGGAGGCCGAAGAAGAACAGCCAGTTCGCCGTCCACATGGACAGGAACTCACGGAACAGCACGAAGAACAGCGCGCCCAGCGCCGGCCCGAGGAAGGAGCGCATGCCGCCGATGACCACCATGGCCAGGAGCTCGCCCGAGAAGGCGATGGCGATGGGATCGGCCGAGGCGAAGCGGT
>JAEZMT010000248.1 GCA_023442085.1 Pseudomonadota bacterium
GCGCACGCCACGCGGCCGCGACATTCTCGCTGCCTGCGGCCAGCTCAAGAGCGAGAGCGAGAAGCTCTCCGCCCGCGAGCGCCTCGCCTACCGCGCCATGATGGCCCAGGCGGAGGAGTAGTCCCCGGCTTTTGGAGATGCTGCCATGCTCGACCATGTGGGGATTTCGGTGCACGACGTGGCGCGCTCCCGCGCCTTTTATCTCGCCGCCCTGGCGCCCCTCGGCTACGGCATCCTGATGGAAGTGAGCCCGCCCGGCGGCCACCAATATATCGGCTTCGGCGTCGTCGGATCCGGCAAGCCGGACTTCTGGATCGGCGATGCACCGGTCGCCACCGGGCATCTGCATCTCGCCTTCGCCGCGACGGACCGCGCGGCGGTGGACGCCTTCTACGCCGCCGCCATCGCCGCCGGTGCGCGGGACAATGGCGCGCCGGGCCTGCGCCCGCACTACCATCCCGATTACTACGGGGCCTTCGTGTTCGATCCCGACGGGCTCAATGTGGAAGCCGTCTGCCACCTTCCCGAGACCGCCTGAGCCCATGGACAACCTCGTCCGCCTGCTGCTGCGCTTCGTCCTCGTGCCGCTCGGCTATTTCGCGTCGGTGATCGCGGGGGCGTGCGTGATCCTCATCGGGGAGTGGCGCATCGGCTCGCTGTTCACCGCCGCCGATCCGGGTGACCGGGCGCTGGGCTTCATCGTCGCCATCGTCACCACCGTGGTGGTGCTGTTCATGCTGCTGATGCTCATGTGGCTGGTGGCGGCTGTGGGCATCCTGTTCTCGGAGGCCTTCGCCATCCGTTCCTGGATGTTCCATGTGGCGAACGGCGTGGTCTCGGCCTGGATCGGCGCCCAGCTCTTCGCGCCCACCGATGGGACCACGGCGGTGGCCGGTGATCCGTTCTATGTGGTGGCGGCGGGTCTTGCGGGCGGCCTCGCCTACTGGCTGGTGGCGGGCTCCACGGCGGGTTTCTTCAAGCCCATCCTGCGCTCGCCCGCCGAGCGGGCCGGCGCCCTGCCCCCGCCTCCGCAGCAGCCGCGGCTCCCTCCCCCCTCGCCTGAGTCGCCATCCCGATGAGCCCAGCCGCGGACGAACCCGGTGCGCCGCGGCGCATGGTCCGTCTGGCGCTGGCCTATCTCGCGTCCGTCTTCGTCACCGTGAGCCTTCTGCCACTCGTGGGCGCCGCCCTGGATCGGCTCGCGCCCGCGCCCGGCGTGTCCGAAGGTCTGGCTCTCTATTATGGCGTTGCGATCATGTCCGCCGGCTTCGCCTATCTGCTCGCCGGCGTCTGCGGGCTCGTGCCGGCGCTGGTGTGGATCGCAGTTTCTGAACGCAATCACCTGCGAAATCCGCTGGCCCATGGGGCGGCCGGCGCGATCTGGGCTGCGGCAGGCTGGCTGTGCTTCTCCCTCGTCACCGATTCTCTCGGCGACCCGCTGCTGGCGCGGGTGACGGTGGACCTTCTCATCGCCGGTGCCGGCGGAGGCCTTGCCTATTGGGCCGTCGCCGGGCGCAGCGCGGGCGGCACCGAAGCCCTTCACTGAGGAAGCACCCACGACGAAAAACCGCGGACGTTGCCGTCCGCGGTTCAAAACGTCTCGGAAAGCCGAAAGCTCAGGCCGCAGCGGCGGCGACGGCCTTGGCGATCTGGCGCTTGAGATCGAGAGCGACGGGAGACAGCTCCTCGTCGCGCGCCTTGACGAGGAAGGCGTCGAGGCCACCGCGATGGTCCACGCTCTTCAGCGCATTGGCGCTGATGCGCAGGCGCACGGAACGCTTCAGCGTCTCGCTTTCCAGCGTCACGTTGCACAGGTTCGGCAGGAACCGGCGCTTGGTCTTGCGGTTCGAGTGGCTCACGAGGTTACCGCTCTGAACCCCCTTGCCGGTCAGGTCACACCGCCGGGACATGGCGAAAGTCCTTTTTTCTTCGTATGGCGCGGGGAACGCGTCGGGGCCAGCAGACCCGCGTGCACTCACCCGCTCTATCGGGAAGCGGCTCGTATAGGGGGAGAGGGGAAGCCAGTCAAGGTGCGGGGCATATCCTCCCCCTGCGAAGCTTGGTATGGAAGCGCGCCACGGCGAAGCTGGGGAAACATGGCAGCATCGGCCGCGTGGCGTGGAATTGGGGGATTTCATGAAGATCGGTCGTTGGCTGTTCGCCGTCGCGCTCTCGACGGCGGCGCTTTTCTGCGCGGGCGAGGCGAGCGCTCAGACAAGGTTCATCGTCAACCAGCTGTCCGGCAAGTGCATCGACGTGTCCGGCGCACCCGGCGTCAAGAATGGCGCGCCGCTGATCCTTTATACCTGCGAGTTCGGCGCGCTGAACCCCAACGGGACGCCCACCGACCAGATGTGGGAAGTCCTGCCGCAGGGCTTCATCCGCAACGCCCTCTCCGGCAGGTGCATCGACGTGCCCGGCGCTCCCGGCATCAAGGCTGGGACCGCCCTGATCCTTTATGATTGCGAGCTTTCGGGGCGGAACCCCAACGGCTCGACCACCGACCAGCAGTGGCAGTTCACCAAGGAGGGGCTGATCCGCCACAAGCTGTCCGGCCTCTGTCTCGATGTGCGCGGGGGCCCCGCCACCGCCAACGGCGCGCCGCTCCAGCTTGCGACGTGCGAGGTGGCCGGAGGGCCGTCCGACCAGTATTGGCGCCTGAAGTAGGGCCGTTCCTCACCCCGGCATCAGCACCGCGCGCCCCTTCTGCGCCGCCCCGGCAATGAAGTCGGCGGCGACGCGGATGCGGGCGAGGTCGCGGGTGTCGGCGTGGGTGAGGAGCCAGAACGTGCGCGTCAGGCCCACCTCGGCGGGCAGGATGGGCACCAGCGCCTCCGGCCCCTCCCCCGCGAACAGGTCGGCCATGAAGCAGGGGAGCACGCACACGCCGGCGCCCGCGCGGGTCGCCGTCATCTGGGCGACGAGGCTGGAGCTTTTGAGCCGCACGCGCAGGTCCTTCGCAACCAGCGGCACGTAGTCCAGCTCCGGCGCGTAGATCAGGTCGTCCACATAGCCGATGAAGCGGTGGCGCTGGAGCGCCGCGCGGCTCTCGATGCCGCCATGCTTCTGCAGATAGGCGCGGGCGGCATAGAGGCCGAGCCGGTAGTCGGTGAGCTTCCTCGCATGCAGCCGCCCCTCCTTCGGCCGCGACAGCGAGATGGCGATGTCCGCCTCGCGCTTGGACAGGGAAAACAGGCGGGGCATGGCGAGGAGCTGGATGTCCAGCCCCGGATGCAGATCAGCCAGCGCCCCGATGCGCGGGGCGAGGAAGAAGGTGCCGAACCCGTCCGGCGCGCCGATCCGCACCGTGCCCGAGACGCCGAGGTCTGCGCCGGCTATCTCGCCCTGCGCGGAGAGAGCCAGCGTCTCCATGCCTTCGGCGGCGGCGAGCAGGCGATCCCCGGCCGCGGTGAGCGCATAGCCGTGGGGATGCCGGTCGAACAGCTTCGCCCCCAGAGCCGCCTCCAGCGCGGCGATGCGCCGGCTGACCGTGGAATGCTCCACCTTCAGCCGCGCCGCCGCCACGGTCAGTCGCCCGGCGCGCGCCACGGCGAGGAAGAAAGTCAGGTCGGACCACTCGAAATCGCCGCCGGGCATGGCTCTCGGGACTGTGAAAGGGTGCACATCAATGGTGCGGAGATTGCCGTAGCTGTGCACAAAAAGATAGGGCAGTGTGCCGGCCAACGAACGCTGCCGGAAAGCGGTGGCCCTCGTCTGGAAACGCATTCCCAAAAACGCCCGAGGAGGCACCCGCATCATGCGTGAGATCGGCCATTTCATCGGCGGCAAGCATGTGCCCGGCACGTCCGGCCGCTTCGCCGACGTCTACCAGCCCATGACGGGCGACGTGGTCGGCCATGTGGCCCTCGCTTCCAAGGACGAGCTGAATGCCGCCGTCGCCAACGCCAAGGCGGCGCAGCCGGCCTGGGCCGCGACCAATCCCCAGCGCCGCGCCCGCGTGCTGATGAAGTTCCTGGAGCTGGTGCACCGCGACTACGACATGCTGGCGGACCTGCTCGCCCGCGAGCATGGCAAGACCGTGCCCGACGCCCGCGGCGACATCCAGCGCGGCCTCGAGGTGATCGAGTTCGCCATCGGCATCCCGCACCTCCTCAAGGGCGACTTCTCCGACAGCGCCGGTCCCGGCATCGACATCTATTCCATGCGCCAGCCGCTGGGCGTGGTCGCCGGCATCACGCCGTTCAACTTCCCGGCCATGATCCCCATGTGGAAGTTCGGCCCGGCCATCGCCTGCGGCAACGCCTTCATCCTCAAGCCGTCCGAGCGCGATCCCGGCGTGCCCATGCACCTCGCCGAGCTGATGCTGGAGGCCGGCCTTCCCCCGGGCATCCTCAATGTGGTGAACGGTGACAAGGAGGCCGTGGACGGTCTTCTCGACCATCCCGACGTCCACGCCATCGGCTTCGTCGGCTCGTCCAACATCGCCCAGTACATCTATGCCCGCGGCTCGGCCAACGGGAAGCGCATCCAGGGCTTCGGCGGCGCCAAGAACCACATGATCGTCATGCCCGACGCGGACATGGACCAGGCCGTGGACGCCCTCATCGGCGCCGGTTACGGCTCTGCCGGCGAGCGCTGCATGGCCATCTCGGTGGCGGTGCCGGTGGGCGAGGAGGCGGCCGAGCGGCTGCTGGAGAAGCTCGTCCCCCGCGTCGAGAACCTGAAGATCGGCCCGTCCACCGACGGCTCCGCTGATTTCGGTCCGCTCGTCACCCGGGAGGCGCTGGAGCGCGTGCGCGGCTATGTGGACCTCGGCGTCCAGGAAGGCGCGAAGTTGCTGGTGGACGGCCGCGGCTTCAAGATGCAGGGCTATGAGAACGGCTTCTACATGGGCGGCTGCCTGTTCGACCATGTGACCGCCGACATGCGCATCTACAAGGAAGAGATCTTCGGCCCCGTTCTCTCCGTGGTGCGCGCGCCCGACTACAAGGAGGCCCTGCGCCTTCCCACCGAGCATGAGTATGGCAACGGCGTCGCCATCTTCACCCGCGACGGCGATGCGGCGCGCGACTTCGCCTCCAAGGTGAATGTCGGCATGGTGGGCATCAACGTGCCGATCCCTGTGCCGCTCGCCTATCACACCTTCGGTGGCTGGAAGCGCTCCGGCTTCGGTGACCTGAACCAGCACGGCCCGGACGGCGTGCGCTTCTACACCAAGACCAAGACCGTCACCTCCCGCTGGCCCTCGGGCATCAAGGACGGCGCGGACTTCGTGATCCCCACCATGGGCTGACACGCCGGATCAGCCGCTCCGTTCTCAGGACGGGGCGGCTCTGGCATCGGCGGGTCCGTCGGGTGCATATCTCGGCGGGCACTGGATGGCTCGCACGAAGGCGCCCACGCATGTTCACGCTCTCCGAGGACCAGATCGCCATCCGCGACATGGCGCGCGATTTCGCCAATGAGCAGATCGCGCCCTATGCCGTGGAATGGGACGAGAAGAAGCATTTCCCCGTCGAGCAGTTGCGCGCCGCCGCCGCGCTCGGCATGGGCGGCATCTATGTGAGGGAAGACGTGGGCGGCTCGGGCCTCACCCGCCTCGATGCGGCGCTCATCTTCGAGCAGCTCGCCACCGGCTGTCCCGGCACCTCGGCCTATCTGTCAATCCACAACATGTCGACCTGGATGATCGACCGCTTCGGCGACGACACCCAGCGCAGGAAGTGGGTGCCGCGCCTCGCCAGCATGGAGCATTTCGCCTCCTACTGCCTCACCGAGCCCGGCGCGGGATCGGACGCGGCGGCGCTGAAGACCAAGGCGATCCGGAACGGCGACCATTACATCGTCGACGGCCAGAAGCAGTTCATCTCCGGCGCCGGCTCCTCCGACATCTATGTGGTCATGGTGCGCACCGGCGGCGACGGACCGAAGGGCATCTCCACCCTCGTCATCGAGAACGGCGCGCCGGGCCTCTCCTTCGGTGCCAACGAGCGCAAGATGGGCTGGAACGTGCAGCCCACGCGCACCGTCACCTTCGAGGGCGTCAAGGTGCCGGTGGAGAACCGGCTGGGCGACGAGGGCGAAGGCTTCAGGATCGCCATGGCCGGACTCGACGGCGGCCGGTTGAACATCGGCGCCTGCTCGCTGGGCGGGGCGCAGGCGGCGCTGGAAAAGGCGCTGTCGTACATGCGCGAGCGCAAGGCGTTCGGAAAGCGCCTCGACGA
>JAEZMT010000259.1 GCA_023442085.1 Pseudomonadota bacterium
CCTATCCCGCCATCGCCGGCCTGCCGCCGCAGACCGGGCTCTATGCCTCCATCGCGCCGCTCATCGCCTATGCGATTTTCGGCCCCTCCCGGCAATTGGTGGTGGGGCCGGATGCGGCGACCATCACCGTGCTTGCCGCAGTGCTCGCCGGCATGCCGGGCCTCGCCGCCGTGGACAAGCCGGGTGTCGCGGCCCTCATCGCTTTGGTGGTGGGGGGCTACTATTTCGCCGCGCGCCTCGTGGGGCTGGGGGTGCTCTCCACCTTCCTGTCGCGGCCCATCCTGGTGGGGTTCTTCGCCGGCATCTCGCTGTCCATCCTGGTGGGCCAGCTGAAGCGCGTCACCGGCATTCCCATCGTGGGGGACGGGCTGATCGCGCCGGTGGTGGAGCTGGTCCGCAAGGCGCACGAGGTGCACTGGCCTTCGTTGCTGCTGGCGCTCGGCATGTTCGCGGTGCTCCATCTGGTGCGCCGCTCGCGCCTGCCGGTGCCGGGGCAGGTGGTGGTCGTGGTGCTCTCGGTGGTGCTCTCGGCGCTGTTCGATTTCGAGGGGCTCGGCATCTCCGTGGTGGGGGCGATCCCCTCCGGCCTCCCGGCGCTGGCGCTGCCCGCCGGGGGCGGGGCGGGGATCGATCAGTTGCTCATCGGCGCGGCTGCGATCTTCCTCGTCAGCTTCGCGGCGGGCATCGTGACGGCGCGCAGCTTCGGCGAGCGGGGCGGCTATCCGGTGGATGCCAACCGCGAGATGGTGGGCTTCGGCGCCGCCAACGTCGCCGCCGGCCTGTTCGCGGCCTTCCCCATCACCGCCTCGGATTCGCGCACGGCGGTGAACGCCAGCGTCGGCGGCCGCTCACAGCTGGCGAGCGTGGTGGCGGCGCTGGCGCTGCTCGCCATCGTGCTGTTCTTCCAGCCGGCGCTGGCCATCCTCCCCATTCCGGCGCTGGGGGCGATCCTGATCTCGGCCGCCCTGAGCCTCGTGGACATCCCGGCGCTGCGCGAGCTCTGGCGCATCAGCCGCATGGAATTCGCCTTTGCCATGATCGCGCTGTTCGCGCCCATCAGCCTTGGCGTGCTCAACGGCGTTTTGATCGCCATCGGCGCTACCTTCGCCTATCTGCTGCACAAGATGATGTATCCGCGCGACGCGCTGCTCGGGCGGGTGCCGGGCCACGAGGGGTTCTACAAGCTGCACCGGCGGGCCGATGCCCGGCAGGTGCCGGGGCTCGCCATCGTGCTCATCCAGGGCGACCTGCTGTTCTTCAATGCGGACCGGATGCAGGGCCGCATCGACGCCATCGCCGACACGCTGGTCGCGGGCACGCGCTGGCTGGTGCTGGACGCGAGCGCCATCACCCAGGTGGATTCCACCGCTGCCGCCGCGCTGGAGGAAGTGCGGGCGGAGCTGGAGCGGCGCGGCCTCAAGTTCGGCATCGCCGAGATGCACGACGAGGTGCGCGGCCTGCTCGACCGCGCTGGGCTGCTGGATGCCATCGGGCCGGACATGATCTTCGACGACCTCGACGACGCCTATCGCGCCTTCAAGGCGAGCGGAGAGGGGACGGACGCCTAAAGCCCGCGCGGCGCCTGAGCGAAGGCAACGCAACCAGCCCGCGCGGCGCTTGAGCGAAGCAACGCACCCTACCCGCGCGGCGCCTGAGCGAAGCAACGCACCATACCCGCGCGGCGCCTGAGCGAAGACCGCGATCAGCCCGCAGCGGCTTCCGCCGCGCGCATGCCGAGATAGGCGGCGATCACGCGCGGATCGCGGGCGAGCGCTGCGGCGGTGTCGGCGAAGATGATGCGCCCGTGCTCCATCACATAGCCGTAGCTCGCCACCGAGAGCGCCTTGCGGGCGTTCTGCTCCACGAGGAGCACGGTGGTGCCCTTGGCGTTGATGTCGGCGATGGTGGCGAAGATGTCGTTCACCACATGGGGCGCGAGGCCCATGGAGGGCTCGTCCAGAAGGAGCAGCTTGGGCCGCGCCATCAGCGCCCGGCCCATGGCCAGCATCTGCTGCTCGCCGCCGGAAAGGGACCCGGCATACTGGAAGCGGCGCTCCTTCAGGCGCGGGAAGCGGGTATAGATCAGCTCCATGTCGTCGGCGATGGCGGGATCGCTGCCGCGCACATAGGCGCCGACCTTCAGATTGTCCTCCACCGACATGGAGGCGACCACCCGTCGGCCTTCCGGCACCAGCGAGACGCCGGCGCGGACGATCTTGTCGGCGGGGCGGGCGGTCATGTCCCGGCCCTCGATGCGCACGGTGCCGGAGAAGGCGCGCACGAGGCCGCAGATGGTGAGCAGCGTCGTCGTCTTGCCCGCGCCGTTGGCGCCGATGAGGCAGACGCAGGCGCCGGCCGGGACGGTGATGTCGATGTCCTCGACCGCCGCGACGGAGCCGTAGCCGGAGGTGACCTTGGTGAGCTCAAGCATCCTCGGTCCCCAGATAGGCCTCGATCACGCTCGGCATGCGGCGCACCTCCTCCGGCGTGCCGGCGGCGATCTCGCGGCCGAAATTGAGCACCACGATATGGTCGCTCACCCGCGCCACGAACTCGATGTCGTGCTCGATGAGGAGCACGGTGATGCCCATGTCGCGGATGGCGAGCACGAGATCGGCCAGCGCGCGCTTCTCGGCGAAGTTCATGCCCGCCGCCGGTTCGTCCAGCAGCAGGAGGCGCGGCTGGGTGGCCAGCGCGCGCGCGATCTCCACGCGCCGCCGGTCGCCGTAGGAGAGGCCGCCCACGGCCACATCCCTGAGATGGGTGATGCCCACGAGATCGAGCAGCGCCTCGCAGCGCGCCTTCTCCCGCGCCTCGCTGCGCTTCACCGCCGGAAGGCCGAGGAGCACGTCGAGGAGGCTGGCCGACTGGTGGCGGTGGGCGCCGAGCAGCACGTTGGCGAGCGTGGTCTCGGTGGCGAGCAGGCGGATGTTCTGGAAGGTGCGGGCGACACCCAGCGCCGTCACCCTGTGGGGGGTGAGGCGGGCGATGTCCACGCCGTCGAGGCGGATGTGGCCGGCGTCGGTGGGATAGAGGCCGGTGATCATGTTCATGGTAGTGGTCTTGCCGGAGCCGTTGGGGCCGATGAGGGCCGTCACCTGTCCGGCGGTGGCGGTCAGCGACACGCTGTCCACCGCCACCACGCCCTGGAAGCGCTTGGCCACCTGCCAGAGTTCGAGCTGGGCCGCCGCCATCATTTGGCTCCTTCGGGTGCGGCGCGCCGGGCGCCCGCCGCCTTGCGCGGCCGCCAGCGCAGGAGCGACATGGCCCCGCCGGGCAGGAACAGCACCACCGCGAGGATGAGGAGGCCCATGAGGATCTCGCGCCACTGGCTGGAGAAGCGCAGCAGCTCCGGCAGCAGCGTCGTGAAGATCGCGCCCACCAGCGGCCCGAGCAGCGCGTTCACGCCGCCGAGGATGGGATAGGCGAGGGCATCCACGCTGCGCAGCAGGCCGAAATCGGTCGGGCCGACGAAGAAGTTGAGATGGGCCGCAAGCCCCCCGACGCCGCCGCTGACGAAGCCGGAGGCGACGAACAGGGAGAGGCGCTGGCCGAACACGTTGACGCCCATGGCCTCGCTCATCACGTCGTCCTGCCGGATGGCGAGGATGGAGCGGCCGAAATAGGAGCGCCGCAAAGCGAAGACGAAATAGAGCGCGATGAGGACGAGCAGCACCAGCTGCCACGTCTCGGTGTAGCGCGGGATGCCGTAGATGCCGATGGCGCCGCCGGTGACGGCCTCCCAGTTCAGCGCGATCACCCGCACCACCTCGGTGAAGGCGAAGGTGGCGAGCATGAAATAATCGCCACGCAGCCGCAGCACCGGCGCGCCGATGACGAGCGCCACCGCCGCCGCCAGAAGCCCGCCCGCCACCACCGCCACCGCGAAAGGCGCGCCGAGCTGCATGGTGAGGTAGACGCTGCAATAGGCGCCCACCGCCATGAAGCCGCCGGTGCCCAGCGTGAACATGTTGGCGGCAAGCGCCAGCCACACGCCATAGGCGAGGAGCGTGTTGAGCAGGCACAGGTTCACGAGGTTGCCGTAGCTGGCCAGAAAGGTATCGAGGGCGGCCATCATGCGCGGCGCTCCTCGAAGCCGGAGAACAGTCCGGTGGGCTTCACCAGGAGGATCAGGAAGATCAGCCCGAAGCCGATGGCATCCCGGAAGGCAGAGGAGACGTAGGCGACGGAGAACACCTCGACCAATCCCAGCAGGAAGCCGCCGGCGACCGCGCCGGGGATGTTGCCGAGCCCGCCGAGGATCATCACGGTCAGGCCCTTCACCAGCATGTGCTCTCCCATGAAGGGGGACACCACGTTGAACAGGAGGCCGAGCAGCACGCCGGCCGCCCCCGCCAGCGCGCCGGCGATGAAGAAGGTGATGAGGATGGTGCGCCCCACCTCCACGCCGACGATACGCGCCACATCCTCCGAGAAGGCCACGGTGCGGATGGCGCGGCCCACCGAGGTCTTCTGCAGGGTGAAGCCGAGGATGCCCATCAGTATCACGGCCGTGACGACCACGATCACCTGAAGCAGCTGCACGCGCACGCCGCCGATCTCCCAGACGATGGCGGTGAAGGGGTTCGGCGGATAACCGTGTACGGCGGTGCCGAACACCTCCTGCGCGATGCCCACCAGGAGGCGGGCGAGCGCGAGGCTGGCGACGAGGCCCATCCATTTGTGCCCGCCGCGCAGCCGCAGCACGCGGAACACGAGCAGCTCCGACGCCATGCCGAGGATGCCGCCGCCCACCAGCGCCACAACGAGCGCCAGCGGCAGCGGCAGGCCGAGGAGGGCGATCTCCAGCCCGAGATAGGCGCCCACCATGAAGAAGGCGCCTTGCGCCAGGTTCACGATGTTGAGCACGCCGAAGATCAGCGTGCAGCCGATGGCGAAGACGGCATAGATCGAGCCGAGCGACAGCCCGTTCACGACCTGCTGCAAAAAGGTTGTCATGCGCTGATCCCCCGGACCTGGCCCCGGACTTGCCCGCGGATCATGCCAAAGGTCCGTGCCATTGGCTCAGGACCTTCGGTCACGCCCGCGCGGCGCCCGGTTCCGGCTGGTGCCCGAACCGGTCCAAGCACCGTGCCGCCGCGGATGCCCGGGCTGCATGGCGCGCCAATCCATCCGCCCCGGCCAGTGACCGGGGCGGGCGGAGGATCACTGGGCGAGCTGGAACCGGCCGTCCTTCAGCTCCAGCACCTTGGCGACCAGCACCGGCTCGCGGTCCTTGTCGAAGGAGAAGGGGCCGAGGACAGTCTCGAGGTCCTTGGTGTCGGCGATGGCCGCGCGCAGCTTCGCGGGATCGGACACGCCGCCCGCGCGCTTCACCGCATCGGCGAAGATCGTGACGGCGGCATGGGCCTGGGCGGCGAAGGTGTCGGGGGCGCTGCCGTACTTGGCCTTGTAGGCTTCCACGAACGCCTTGTTGGCGGGAGTGTCGAAATCGATGAACCAGCCCGAGCCCACGAGGAAGCCTTGCGCGGCGGGGCCGGCGAGGTCGTTCAGCTTGGTGGAGATGGCGGCGTTGGCGCCGAGGAACACCGTGGACTGCGGAATGCCAAGCTGGCGTGCTTGCCGCACGATGTTGGCAGTCTCTTCCGCCAGGCCGCCGACGACGATGATGTCCGGGTTGGCCGCCTTGATCTTGGTGAGCTGGGCGGAATAGTCCACGTCGCCCTTCTGGAAGGTCTCGGTGGCCACCACCTTGATGCCAGCCTTGTCGAGGGCGGCCTTGTGGACGCCGTAGGCGGCCTTCATCAGCACGTCGTCGATGCCGTAGATCTGCGCCGCCGTCTTGGGCTGGTAGCGCTTCACGGCATAGGCGAGCACGCCGGGGAACACCGCCGCCTCAGGGGCGCTGGTGCGGAAGATGTATTCGCCGATGGCCGGTACGCCGGGGGCGGTGTTGGACGAGGCGATCACCGGCACCTTGGCGGCGTTGGCGATCGGGTCGGCAGCGAAGGCCGAGGTGGTCAGCGTCGGCCCGAAGATGACCGTCACCTTGTCCTGGTTGATGAGGCGCTGGAAGATATTGACGGTCTGGCCGCGATCGCCCGCATCATCCTGATGGACGGGCACGAGCTTGAGGTCGCCAAGCTTGCCGGAGGCGTTGATCTCCGCCGCGGCGAGCTCCGCGCCGTTCTTCTGCATGGTGCCGTAGAGCGCAGCCGAGCCGCCCGACGTGGACTGCACGATGCCGAGCTTCACGTCCGCCGCGATGGCAGCGGGCGCGGCGGCGAGGGAAAAGGCGGTGGCGGCGATGAGTAGGCGCGTGAAACGGGCGTGCATCATCATGGCTCCTGAGGAAGGTCGGTCGTTTGCAGGCCCTTATTTGGCGGGCCTTTTTGAAGGCTTTGCAGCACTTTTGGCGTCGTGTCTTCCGGCGGGCGCGGCTCGATCTGGGCGAGCACGGGCGCGAGCGCCAGGGAATGGAAATGGACGTGTGCGGCGTCCGGCGTCTCGGGCAGGCCGTGGTCGCCGATGAGCACCGTCTGCATGCCGAGGGCATGCGGCACGGCGAGGTTCACCGCGCGGTCGTCGAACATGATGGCGCGATCGGGCGCGACGCCGTGGCGGTCGAGCATGGTGTCGTAGGCGGCGCGCTCGGGCTTGCCGATATAATCGCAGGCGGCGATGTCGCACACGCCCTCGAACAGGTCGGCGATGCCGAGCCGCTCCAGCACCCGCTCCGCATGGGCGAGCGAGCCGTTGGTGAAGACGAGGCGGCGGCCGGGCAGGGCTTCCAGCGCGAGCCGCAACTCGGCGTTCTCCGCCAGCACCGTCAGGTCGATCTCATGGACGAAGGCGAGGAAGTCCTGCGGCTTCACTGCGTGGTGGCGCTGCAGGCCGACGAGGGATGTGCCGTAGGTTTCGTAATAATGCGCGTGCAGCGCCGCCGCCTCTTCCGGCGTCGAGCCGGTGAGTTCCTGGATGAACAGCCAGACGCGGGCGAGCATCTGGCCGTGCAGGCCGGCGGAGCGCGGGTACAGCGTATCGTCGAGGTCGAAGACGAAGGTCTCCGTACCCGGCCTCAGACGAAATGGCATGTCCCCGCGCATTTCCCCCCGCGCTCAGTTGGACAGCTGCTTGAGGCGGTCGATGGTCCGCTTCGCGCTCGGCTTGATGTCGCGGACATCGAGGCTGATGTCGAGGGCCTTCACCGTGTGGGTGAGGTCGCCGATGGAGATCACGTCCACCCCCAGCTCCGCGATGGGAACGATGGTGGTCTCGTTGATGCCGCCGGAGGCCTCCGTCATGGCGCGGCCCTTGGTGAGCTTCAGGCCCTCGCGCATCTCGTCGAGGTCCATGTTGTCGAACATGATGATCTCGACCCCGGCGTCCAGCGCCTCCTGAACCATCTCCAGGCTCTCGCACTCCACCTCGAACTTGAAGGTGTGCTGCGCGCTCGCCCGCAGGATCTTCACCGCCTCGGTGATGGAGCCGGCGATCTTGATGTGGTTGTCCTTCACCAGCACGCAATTGGCGAGGTTGAAGATGTGGTTGTGGGCGCCGCCCACGCGCACGGCGTATTTCTGCACCATGCGCAGGCCCGGCCAGCCCTTGCGGGTGTCGGTGATGCGCACGCCGGTGTGCTTCACCAGATCGGCGTAGCGGCGGGTCTTGGTGGCGATGCCGCTCATCTGCTGCAGCCAGTCGAGGGCCGAGCGCTCGATGACGAAGAAGGTGGAGGCGCGCGCCTGCACCCGCATCAGCACGGTGCCGGGCTCCACCACGGCGCCGTCCTCCACCAGCCATTCGATGCGCGCGTCCGGCTCGATGGAGCGGATGGTCTCGTCGGCGAACAGCATGCCGCAGACGATTCCGTTCGCCTTGGCGTAGATGTTGGCGGTCTGAACCGGATCGTCGCCGACGAGAAAGCCTCCGGTTGTATCGCCGGAGCTTAACTCCTCGCGCAGGCCCAGCTCCACGAGGGGCCGGATCATAAAGCGGTTCAACTTCATTACGCGGCTCCTGGGGCGCTCCCGGCCCGGCTCTGTGATACTGCCTAGCAGCTGTTTTCTACTACATCAATCAACAAAATCACTTATCGACAGCGTCAGCCATCCAGCCGGTTGGTGAAGGCCTTGCCGCCCTTCATCACCAGGTGCAGGCGATCGCGCTGCTCCAGGATGCGGATATCGGCGAGCGGGTCGCCGTCCAACACCAGCACGTCGGCCATGAAGCCGGCCTTCAGCGCGCCGAGGTTCGGCTGCTCGATGCATTCCGCCGCCTTGGTGGTGGAGGCGACGATGACCTCCATCGGGGACATGCCCAGCCAGTCCACCATGAAGGCCAGCTCCGCCATGTTCTCGCCCACCAGCAGGCGGTGGGACTGGTCGGTGCCCATGGCCACCTTCACGCCGCGCTTCACCGCCTCCTTCCAGAGGGGGATCTGCGTCTGCATGAGGGAATAGATCTGCGCGTCCTTCACGTCCTCCTGGCCCAGCTGGTGGCTGGCCCAGGCGGAGTTCTTGCGGCGGTGCTCGATGGAGAGCGGCACCAGCGCCAGCGTCGGCACCCACCAGATGCCGCTCGCGATCATGCGGTCCACGCTCTCCTCGTCCATGAACCAGCCGTGCTCCAGCGAGTGGATGCCGGACCTGACAGCGTTCTTGATGCCGGCGAGGCCCTCGGCATGGACAGCCACGCGCTTGCCCTTGGCGGCGGCTTCGGAGACGGCGGTGGAAATCTCCTCGATGGTGAATTGCGGCTCGTCCCAGCTGTCGGTCACCGAGGTGATGCCGCCGGTGGCGCAGATCTTGATGAAGTCGGCGCCGCGCATGAGCAGCTCGCGCACCAGCCGGCGGATCTCCTCCACCCCGTCCGCCACCATGTGCGGGAGCCAGGCGCGCTTCTGGATGCGCATGCCGGCGGGGAGCCAGTAGTCGCCATGGCCGCCGGTCTGCGAGACCATGCCGAGGGAGATCAGCAGGCGCGGGCCGTCGATGATGCCTTCCTCGATGGCCTGCCGGAAGCCGGCGTCGGCGCCGCCCATGTCGCGCGCGGTGGTGATGCCGCAGGCGATGGTCTCGCGGAACACCTCGATGGACTTCAGCACGTTGTAGGTGGGCGTGTTGAGCAGATGCTGGCGCATGTCGCGGGCGCGGTAGGTGCCGTGGACATGGGTGTCGATGAAGCCGGGCAGCACGGTGCGCCCCGCCGCGTCGAGCTTCCGGGCGCCCGCCGGCACGCTCACCCGGCTCTCGGGACCGGCGGCGACGATGCGCCCTTCCTCGATCACCACGACGGCGTTCGGCACGGGGTCTGCCCCGGTGCCGTCGATCATGGTTCCGCCGACGATTGCGATGGCCATACGCGCCTTGCCTTTCCGCCTGTTCAAAAAGTTAGCAACGCCAAATGCCAGGCATTGAGAGCCAGCCGCCGACGCAACGATGGGTCCAGCCCGGCTGCGCTGGCTCCTTGGATATTCCGTTACGTGAGGTCCACCACCACGTTCTTGATCTCACAGTAGAAATCGAGCGCGTGAAGGCCAAGCTCGCGGCCGATGCCCGAGCGCTTGTAGCCGCCGAAAGGTGCGAACACGCTGGTCTTCGAGGCGCTCGGCAGGCCGTTCACGGCCACCATGCCGGTGCGCATGGCCCGCGCGACCCGGAGCGCGCGGCCGATGTCGCGGCACCAGACGGAGCCATTGAGGCCATATTCGCTATCGTTGGCGAGCGCGATGGCCTCGGCCTCGCTGTCGAACGGCGTGAGGGAGCAGACCGGGCCGAAGATCTCCCGGCTGAAGGCCGGATTGTCGGGTCCCACGCCCGAGAGGATGGTCGGGGGATAGAAGAAGCCGTCGCCCTCCGGCATCGCGCCGCCGCTCACGAGTTCGGCGCCCGCCTCGCGCGCTTGCGCCACGGTGCGGTCCACCGCATCCCGGTGGGACGAGGAGATGAGCGGGCCGAGATTGGTCGCCGGGTCCAGCGCCGCGCCGGTCTTCAGCCGTGCTGCGGCCATCGCGAAGGCGCGGGCGAAGGGCTCCAGCGCGCCGCGCTCCACCAGCAGGCGGGAGCGGGCGGAGCAGGACTGGCCGGCATTGCCGAAGCCGGAGGCCACCGCGCTCGCTGCCGCCTTCTCCATGTCGGCATCGGCGAAGACGACCGCGGCGTTCTTGCCGCCCAGCTCCAGCGCCACGCGCTTGATGGAAGCCGATGCCAGCCGCATCACTTCAGAGCCCACGGCGGTGGAGCCGGTGAAGGAGATGCCGTCGATGCGGGGGTCTTCCGCGAGCCGCCGCCCCACGTCCGCGCCGCCGGGCAGCACGGAGAGGAAGCCGTCCGGCACGCCGGCCTCGCGGCACACTTCGGCGAGCAGCAAAGCGCTCAGCGGCGTCAGCGGCGCGGGCTTGAGGATGGCCGCGCAGCCGGCGGCGAGCGCGGGGGCGAGCTTCCACGAGGCGCCGAGCAACGGAAAATTCCACGGCACGATCTGCGCCACCACACCGAGCGGCTCGCGCAGAGTGAAATCGAGCAGGTCCTTGCCGAGGGGGATGGTGTCGCCGAACACCTTGTCCATGGCCCCGGCATAATAGGTGAAGACGCGGATCGCGCCCTCCACCTCGCGCAGGGCGCCGGAGATGGGCTTGCCGGCGTTTACCGCCTCGATCTGCGCGAACTGGTCCTGCCGCGCCGCAATGCCGGCGGCGATGCGGTGGAGCACGGCGCCGCGCTCGACCGGCGGCAGATGGGGCCAGTCCCCGGCATCGAAGGCGTGGCGCGCCGTGCGGATCGCCGCCTCGACGTCCACCGGCCCGGCCAGCGCGACCTCGGCGAGGGGCGTCCCGGTCCAGGGATCGACCAGCGCCTCGACCTCGCCGCCCATGGCGGGCACGAAGCGCCCGCCGACGAACGGTTCGCGATGGAGGGACGGCAGCACGGCGTTCATGGCGCCGTCGTCTCCAGCGCCTGCATCTTCTCGTAGAGCGCGGTGGCGGCGGCGGCCGGGTCCTTCGCCTCGGTGATGAGTCGGCCGACGATGGCGAAGCGGCGCGGGCAGGCCTCGGCGGCGGCAAAGGCCCCCTCGATGGTGCCGCCCAGCGAACCGAAGCCGGTGAGGAAGACCAGCGGGTCCTTCACGTTCGCGGCGATCCAGCGCGACCAGCGGGTGACCTTGGCGGTGTCGTGCGCCGGCAGCACGAAATGGTCGGCGCCGCCCTCCGCCGCACGGGCGAGGATGAGGTCCAGCGCGTTGTCGAGGAGATAGCCGCCGCCGGAGACGCCATAGTCTGCGACCGGGATCTCGCCGCCCACCACCGGGGCGATGCCGGCCTTGAGCGCCTCTCCGACGAAGCCGTCCACGGCGGTGGGGCCGGCGACGGGGAACAGGATCAGCCCGTCGACCTCGGCCTCGGCGCACAGAGCGGTGAACTTCTTCGCCATGTCCGGCATGTCCGGGCCGGCCTTCTGGTGATCGTAGAGAATGGGCAGGTCGGTGAGGTCGCGCACCCGCCGCATGGATTCCTTCAGGCCGTGGCGCAGAACGCTGGTGAGCCCGAGCTTGTAGCCGGCGACGCCGGGCACGCCGCTGGTCGCCTTCACCACCGCATCGAACTTCTCCTGCGTCTCGATGTCGAGAGCGGGGACGATGCCCACGGTGCCGGAAAAGGTCTTCGCCGAAAAAGTGCTGGCCATCACGGTCTCGCTCGCTTCCATCCTGTGCCAGAACGCTAGGGCGGGGGAGGGCCCCACGGTAGCGCCGGCTTCTTGCAGGCTTATGGAGCCAGTCGGCAG